>NZ_JBEZDO010000004.1:0-458206 GCF_040648355.1 Nonomuraea sp. NPDC049152
TTCGAGGGGCTCCTGGATACGCGAAAACGAAACGCGACGGGGACCGGCGGGTACGGCGGAGGCGTTGCGCGAGGCTGCCAACAGATGTCCTTCCGGAGGGCACGGATGGAATCGGACTGCGCGCACGCCAAACGCCCCGGCGGAATCCAGGGCGTCGAAAAGGCAGCGCGAGGGAGCAGCATAACGCAGACTACAAACGAATATCCACACATACTATGAGAGTCAACCTCGATGCCGCCTTCAGCTTCCCACAGCCGGGTGGATTCGTCAACTCTCACGGTCGCGCCCGAGGATGCCCGGTCGGCCGAGGTCCGCTTGCCCATATTGATTTTCAATGGCTACGTTTATCGATGTCATCGATAAACGATATGTCTAGGAGGCGGTCTGATGGCAACACAGCACAGCACGATCGGACGAGTGGCGCGCCGGCCCGCGGTCTTCGCGGTCCTCGTCCTGGTTACCGGGGTGATCACCGGAATGGTGCTGTACTCCCGAGCCGGTCTCTTCGGCCTGACCTACCGTGCCGTGGTGGCCCAGTCGCCCAACGACTACGGCATCCCCCTCGATCACCCGGCGTTCACGCAGATGATTCGGCCGGGCGTCATGGCCTCGGCGAATGGCCTCGAATTCATCGACGGTTCCCCCGACGCCGGCCAGTACCTCTGGCAGGCTCTAACCGCCTTTCCGGGCTTCGTGGTCGCCGTCGGCGCGTTCTTCCTGCTGTGGCAGCTGCTATGGCGCGCCCGCGGCGGCGTCTACATTCTGCAGGTCGCGCGTCAGGTGCGTCTCCTGGGCTGGTGGCTGCTGGTCGGTGGTCTCCTGGCTCCCCAAATCGAGCACTTCGCGATGATGAGGCTGCTGGACACGCTGGCCGTGGACGAGGCCAACTATGGGGTCAGGGAGATCCCGCTGGTCGTCCCGCTCGTCGGGCTCGGACTGCTGGCGCTGGCGGGGATCCTGCGCGACGGGGTGCGAATGCGCGACGACCTGGAAGGGGCCATCTGATGTCGCCCGCCGAGATGGACACCCACGCGATCACCGTCCACCTCGACCGGCTCCTGTCCGAGCGCGGCATGACACTCACCGAGCTGGCCGACCGGGTCGGGGTGACCGTGGTCAACCTGTCCATCCTGAAGAACGGCCGGGCCAAGGCCATCCGGTTCACCACGCTGACCAAGATCTGCGAAGTCCTTGACTGCCAGCCAGGTGACCTGCTCGGCTATCACCCCGGGGGGAAACGATGAACGGACGAGTCGCCGCTCGCCCATCGCACCGGCCATGCGACGCGCCTGGCCACCGCCGGTCCCCGACGATCCGGTCGATACCGCGGGCGTGACCACCACGGCGACCGGGGGTCCGGGGGCCGGAAGGCCACCGGCGAGGGGGTGTGGGGGAGCTCGGCTCCCACACACAGGTGCGAAGCCCCCTGGAGCGAGGACCCCGCGGTCAGAAGGCGGCCGACTCCGTGAAGCGGTCTCGTTCGTCGTCGCCCAAGCGGTCGACGAACAGCACGCCGTCCAAGTGGTCGGCCTCGTGCTGGAGCACCCTGGCCAGCATGCCGATCGCCCGTACCGTCACCGGCTTGCCGTACATGTCCCGGCCTCGCGCGGTGACCCCGAAGGAACGCTCCAACGGCCACCACGATCCCGGCGCCGACAGGCAGGCCTCGTCGGCCACGATCGTCCGCTCCGACAGCTCGAGGCGTGGGTTGACCAGGTGTCCCGCCTTGCCGTCGTAGTCGAAGACGATCACGCGAGCGCTCACCCCGATCTGTGGTGCCGCCAGCCCGGCCCGCCCGTGGCCCTGGCGCATCGTGAGGGTCAGCGCCTTCACCAGCCCCCGCAGCTCCTTGTCGAACTCTGTCACCGGCCGCGCCACCTCGCGCAGCACAGGATCGTCGAAAGCGCGGATGCGCTGTACGGCCACGGCAACTCCCCGAGAACGTTGTCGTCGTCCAGGAGACGATTCCCTCAGCGGCGGGCGGCGAATCGTCAAATGTCTCCCATGAACGAGGTCAGCCCCTCCAGGCTGACGGGCGGCAGCGTCCCTGCCCGCACCTCGCCGGTCACCGAGCGGACCCAGTCCAGCTCCGCGGCCATCATGGCGCGCACGTACTCCAGCTCGATCATGGTGATACGCGGCAGGCCCGTCTCGGCGGCCGCGGCCAGGTCGCTGTCGAGCGCGGCGAGCTTGCCCGCGAGGACGGCGGCGCGCCGGTCGAGCGCCTCGGTCATCTCCTCAGGGGTGAGCATGAGCAGGTGGGCCAGGGCGGCGGGGAACTCGGGGAAGTCCTGCTTGGGCGTGGCCAGCATCTCCATCAGCCACTCGTGGGCGGCCGCCCTGCCGTCGTCGGTGATCTCGTAGACGGTCCTTTCGGGGTACTGGTGGTCGCGTCCGGTCTCCCTGACCGCCACCAGGCCCGCCTCGCGCAGGCGCTCGATCGTCCGGTAGAGGCTCGCGCGCTGGCCGACGTTGACGACCTGGTCCTTGCCCCACTCCTTGAGCAGCCGCTGCACGGCGCGTGGCGGAGGACGCTCCCCGCGCGCTGCCGGAGCTGACCGCGGGCGAGTTCGGCATGGCCGACCAGAGCACCGTCGAGCCCATCCTCATCCAGGCCGCGCGGGAGCGGGGCGCCGACATCAGGTACGGCACCAGGTGCCTGTCGATCGAGCAGGACGCCGACGGCGTCACCGCCGTGACCGAGGCGGGCACCATCAGGGCCCGCTACCTGATCGCGGCCGACGGCTACCGGGGCGCCATCAGGGAACAGGTGGGCATCGCCAGGGCTGGGCTCGGCGTGCTGCGCCGCTACCTCGCCTTCGTCATCAAGGCGGACCTGTCGGAGATCATCAAGCGGCGGGCGCTGTTCTGGATCGTCGGCGCTCCAGGAGGGGAGGCCTCGGGCGGGTTCGTCAGCCAGGCGCTGCCCGACCACTGGGGGCTGGCGCTGCCGTACGAGGAGGACCTCGCCGACGAGCGCTTCCTCGACAGGGCGCGCGCGCTCATCGGGAAGGACCTGTCCGTCGAGATCGTCGACAGGGCGTCGTGGGAGGAGGCCGTCGAGGTCGCCGACCGCTTCCGCGCGGGAAGGGTGTTCCTGGTCGGCGACGCCGCCCACGTCTGGCCCCCGGCCGGAGCGATGGGCGCCAACTCGGCGGTGCAGGACGCGCACAACCTGGCGTGGAAGCTGGCCGCCGTCGTCCACGGGCGGGCGGACGACGCGCTGCTCGACACCTACGAGGCCGAGCGGCGTCCGGTGGCGCTCGCGCTGGCCGACCTCACCGTCCGCAGCCAGGCCGCCAGGTTCGGCCCCAACCCGGAGGACGACCCGATGGACGCGACGCTGTGCGTCCTCGGCCAGCGCTACGGCCACGACGAGGTCTTCGGCGACGGCGTCGAGCAGCGGGCCGCGGTCGGAACGCGGGCCCCGCACCTCTGGCTCGACGGGCGGGGCGTGCACGATCTGTTCCACGACTCTTTCGTCCTGCTCACGGGGAGGCAGGGCGAGGAGTGGGTACTGGCAGCCGGGAAAGTCGAGGGCGTGCGCGCCCACCGCGTCGACCACGACCTCTGGCGCGAGCGCTACGACCTGGGGGAGGACGGCGCCGTGCTCGTCAGGCCCGACGGCTACGTGGCGTGGCGGGCCGAAGGGCTGCCCTCCGACCCGGCCGCCGCCCTCCGGCACGGCGTTAACGCCGTGTTGCGGCCGTGAAACACATGCATTGCTTGTTACGGCGGTGAGTTACCTGTAACCGGCGCACCGTCACAGAACGTCAAGGTGCGTAACCCGCTCCTCCTACGGTCGAGATCCCCCGAACCGTAGGAGGAACGATGGCGCGTTGGATCACCGACTGGCACCCGGACGACCCCGCCTTCTGGGAACGCGACGGCAAGCGCGTGGCCAGGCGCAACCTGGTCTTCTCCATCCTGGCCGAGCACCTGGGCTTCACCGTCTGGACGCTGTGGAGCATCGTCGCGGCCAAGATGGGCGCCTACGACTTCACCACCGACCAGCTGTTCTGGCTGGTCGCCCTGCCCAACCTGATCGGCTCGGCGCTGCGCGTCCCCTACACGTTCGGCCCCGCCAGGTTCGGCGGGCGCACCTTCACCGTGGCCAGCGCGCTGCTCCTGCTGATCCCCGCGATCCTGCTCGGCGTCGCGGTCAGCGACCCGGGCACGCCGTACTGGCTGTTCCTGGTGATCGCGGCGACGGCTGGGTTCGGCGGCGGCAACTTCGCCTCCAGCATGGCCAACATCACCTACTTCTACCCCCAGCACAGGCAGGGCTCCGCGCTCGGGCTCAACGCGGCGGGCGGCAACATCGGCGTCAGCTCGGTGCAGCTGGTCATGCCGCTGGTGATCGGGGCGTTCGGACTGGCCGCCGCGGGCTGGTTCTGGGTGCCGTTCATCGTGGTCGCCGCCGCCTGCGCCTGGTTCTTCATGGACAACCTGTCCAGCGCCAAGGCCAGGCCGCGCGAGCAGTGGGCGGTCGCGGGCAAGGCGCACACCTGGGTGATGTCCTTCCTCTACATCGGCACGTTCGGCTCGTTCATCGGCTACTCCACCGCCTTCCCGCTGCTGGCCAAGAGCCTGTTCCCCGGTTCGGCGTGGACCGCGGTCGCCTTCGTGGGCCCGCTGCTCGGCTCGCTGATCAGGCCGGTCGGCGGCTGGCTGTCCGACCGGCTCGGCGGCGCGCCGGTCACCCTGTGGAACTTCGCCGCCATGGGCGCGGGCGTCGTCCTGGTCTGGCTGGCCAGCGTCTCGGGCGGCTTCTGGCTGTTCTTCCTCGCCTTCCAGACGCTGTTCGTCACCGCGGGCATCGGCAACGGCTCCACCTACCGGATGATCCCCGCCATCTTCCAGGCCAAGGCAGCCGAGGAGCTCGGCACCGGCGAGCAGGCCCTCCTGCACGGCAAGCGCCAGGCCTCAGCGGCCATCGGCATCATCTCCGCGATCGGCGCGTTCGGCGGATTCCTCATCAACCGCGGCTTCGGCATGTCCTTCGCGCAGACCGGCAGCCCCGCCGCCGCCTTCGTCGCCTTCGGCCTCTTCTACGCCGCCTGTTTCGCCCTCACCTGGTGGTGCTACATGCGCACGGTCGGCGCCACCAGGGTGCCCAGCCTCGCCCACGCGCGGGTCTGAGCGTCCTCACTTCGGCGGTGAGCCGCTGTTAGCACGCTAGTAACAGAAGGGACCCAGGTGTGAAACGGCCCAAAAGCACCATCGATCACGTGACCGCACCTACCCTGACCCACTGCCCGTACTGCGCGCTGCAATGCGGCATGGCGCTGACCCAGGGAGAGCGCGTCACCGTCGAGGCCACCGACGCCCTGTGCCAGAAGGGCTGGACCGCGGCCGAACTGCTGTCGAGCCCTGACCGGCTGACCACGCCGCTGCTGTACGGCAGGCCCGCCACCTGGGAGCAGGCGCTCGACCACGTGGCCGCCCGCCTCGAGGAGGTGCGCGCCGCGCACGGCCCCGACGGCGTGGCGGTGTTCGGCGGGGGAGGGCTCACCAACGAGAAGGCCTACCAGCTCGGCAAGTTCGCCCGCGTCGCGCTCGGCACCAGCCAGATCGACTACAACGGCCGTTTCTGCATGTCGTCGGCGGCGGCCGCCTCGATCAGGGCGTTCGGCGCGGACAGGGGCCTGCCGTTTCCCGTCACCGACCTGGCCGGGGCCGACGTGGTGCTGGTGGCGGGCGGCAATCCGGCCGAGACCATGCCGCCGCTGGTCAGGCAGCTCAGCGGGCCCGAACTGATCGTCATCGACCCCCGGCGTACGGCAACGGCCAGGCTGGCCGCGCTGCACCTGCAGCCCACGCCCGGCACCGACCTGGCCCTCGCGCTCGGCCTGCTGCACCTGGCCATCGCCGAGGAGGCGGTCGACACCGCCTACATCGAGCTCCGCACCACCGGGTTCGACACGGTGCGCACGTCGGTCTCCCCATGGTGGCCCGAGCGGGTCGAACGTCTGACAGGGGTGCCGGTGGCCGCCATGCGCCAAGCCGTACAGATGCTGAAAAATGCGGATAAAGCGGTGGTGTTGACGGGGCGCGGAGCCGAGCAGCACGCCAAGGGCACCGACACCGTGACCGCGTTCATCAACCTGGCGCTCGCCTTCGGGCTCCCCGGCACCCCCGGCTCCGGCTACGGCTGCGTGACGGGGCAGGGCAACGGACAGGGCGGCAGGGAGCACGGACAGAAGGCCGACCAGCTGCCCGGCTACCGCAAGATCGACGACCCCGCCGCCCGCGCGCACGTCGCCTCCGTGTGGGGCGTCGCCCCCGACTCGCTGCCCGGCCCAGGCCGCTCGGCCTACGAGCTGCTCGACGCGCTCGGCACCGCGGAGGGGCCCAAGGCCATGCTGCTGTTCGGGTCCAACCCCGTCGTCTCCGCCCCCAGGTCCGCGCACGTCGCCGAGCGGCTGAAGGCCCTCGACCTGCTCGTCGTCGTCGACTTCGTGCCCAGCGAGACCGCCCTCATCGCCGACGTCGTGCTGCCGAGCACCCAGTGGGCCGAGGAGAACGGCACCATGACGAACCTGGAGGGAAGGGTGCAAGTGCGCCGCCAGGCCATCGCCCCGCCCGACGGAGTCAAGAGCGACCTGGAGATCATCCAGGAGCTCGCGCTGAGGATGGGCCACAGCTGGCCGGCCGAGCCGCGCGAGGTCTTCGACGAGCTGCGCCGCGCCTCCCAGGGCGGCACCGCCGACTACGCGGGCATCACCTACGAGCGCGACGGCGTCTTCTGGCCGTGCCCCACCCCGGACCACCCCGGCACGCCGCGCATGTTCCTCGACCGCTTCCACACCCCCGACGGGCGCGCCCGCTTCGTCGCCGTCGAGCACAGGGCCGCCGCCGAGGAGGCCGACGCCGACTACCCCGTCTACCTCACCACCGGAAGGGTCCTGGCCCACTACCAGTCGGGGGCCCAGACGCGCAGGATCGCGCCGCTCGTCGAGGCCTCGCCCGAGCCGTACGTCGAGCTCCACCCCGACCTGGCCGAACACCTCGCGATCGCCGCCGGCGACCTGGTGCGGGTCAGCAGCAGGCGCGGCGCCGTCGAGGGCGTGGCCAGGATCAGCGAAGCGATCAGGTCCGACACCGTGTTCATGCCCTTCCACTGGGAGGGCGCCAACCGCCTCACCAACCCCGCGCTCGACCCGACCTCGAAGATGCCCGAATTCAAGGTGTGCGCAGTGAAGCTGGAGAAGGTGGCATGAGACTCCTGGTCATCGGCAACGGCATGGCCGGCGCCCGCCTGGTCGGCGAGGTGCGGGCCCGCGACAAGGACACCAGGGTCGCCGTGTTCGGGGCTGAGACGTGGCAGCCCTACAACAGGGTGCTGCTGTCGAACGTCCTGGCCGGCAGCTCGGGGCCCGACCAGGTGCGCCTGCTCGACCCCTCCTGGTACGGCGAGCACGACGTCGAGGCCTACCTCGGCACCCGCGTCGTCCAGATCGACAGGGAGACCAGGACGGTCATCTCCGAGGACGGGCGGCGCACGCCGTACGACGTGCTCGTGCTGGCCACCGGCAGCCAGGCCGTCGTGCCGCCGATCCCCGGCGTCGAAAGGGCGGTGCCGTTCCGCACGCTCGACGACTGCCAGGCGATCCTGGCGGCCAGCCGTACCAGCGCGAGGGCGGTCGTGATCGGCGGCGGACTGCTCGGCATCGAGGCCGCGCGCGGACTGGCCGGCCGCGGCCTGCCGGTCACGCTGCTGCACCTGGCCGGCCACCTCATGGAGCGCCAGCTCGACGCCGAGGCGGGGCTCGTGCTCGGCGAGACCCTCGCGGGCCTCGGCGTGGAGATCCGCACCGGCGTCAGCGCCGCCGAGATCCTGCCCGAAGGGGTACGGCTGGCCGACGGCACCCTCGCCGAGGGCGACCTGGTCGTGCTGGCCTGCGGCGTCAGGCCCGAGACGGGGCTGGCCGAGCAGGCGGGCCTGGAGGTGCGGCGCGGCGTCGTCGTCGACGACGAGCTGCGCACCGACGACCCGGCCATCTTCGCCATCGGGGAGTGCGCCGAGCACGACGGCGTCGTCTACGGCCTGGTCGCGCCCGCGTGGGAGCAGGCCGCCGTCGTGGCCGACGTGATCACCGGCGCCGCCAAGGACGCCCGCTACCGCGGCTCACGCATGGTCACCAGGTTGAAGGCCAAGAGCGTGGAGCTGGCCGCGATGGGCGAGACCCACCTGACCGAGGAGCACGCCGAGGTGGTGCGCTTCAGCCACCGGGCGAAGGGGACCTACCGCAAGCTCGTCATCCGCGACGGACGGCTGGTCGGCGCGATCCTGCTCGGCGAGAGCGCCGCCGTCGGCACCCTCACCCAGCTCTTCGACAGGGGAGGGCCGCTGCCCGGCGACAGGGCGGGACTGCTGTTCCCCGGCCTGTCAGGGGCGGCCGTGGCCGAAAGCCCGGTCAGAATGCCCGACTCGGCCAAGGTCTGCCAGTGCAACAACGTGACGAAGGGCCAGATCAGAGCCTGCTGGGAGTCCGGCGCGCGCGACGTGCCGGCGGTGGCGGCCGCGACGAGGGCCACGACCGGCTGCGGCACCTGCCGCGACGCCGTCGAGGGCATCGTCGGCTGGCTGTGCGAGCAAGAGGGGGTTTCCGCGTGAACAGGATTGTCGTGGTCGGCTACGGTCCCGCCGCGCACAGGCTCGTCGAGACCCTGCTGGACAGGGGATTCGACGGGTCGATCACGATCTTCGGCGAGGAGTCCCTGCCCGCCTACGACCGGGTGGCGCTCACCTCCTACCTGATGGGCGCCGACTTCGCCGACCTCAGGTTCCCCGACCTGCCCGGCGTCGTGACGCGGCTGTCGGCGCGGGTCACCGGCATCGACAGGGCCGCCAAGGTCGTCACCACGGCCGAGGGGCACGCCGAGCCGTACGACACGCTGGTGCTGGCCACCGGCTCGGCGCCGTTCGTGCCGCCGGTGCCCGGCGCGTCGCACGCCTTCGTCTACCGCACGATCGACGACCTTGAGCTGATCAGGGCGGCGGCCTCGCACGCCACCCGCGGCGTGGTCGTCGGCGGCGGGCTGCTCGGCCTCGAGGCCGCCGACGCGCTGCGTGGGCTCGGCCTCGACACCCACATCGTCGAGCTGAGCCCCTGGCTGATGCCGCGCCAGGTCGACGAGGGCGGCGGCGCCGTCCTCAAGGGGCACATCTCCAGGCTCGGCCTGTCGGTCCACGCGGGCGTCTCGCTGGCCTCGATCGAGCAGGACCAGGTCGTCCTCAGTGACGGCCGGACCATCGACGCCTCCGTGGTCGTCTTCTCCGCCGGCATCAAGCCGCGCGACGAACTGGCCCGCGACTGCGGCCTCGAGGTGGGCGAGCGTGGCGGCATCGCCGTCGACGCGGGCATGCGCACGGCCGACCCCTCCATCTACGCGGTGGGGGAGTGCGCGCTGGTCGGCGGCATGGTCTACGGGCTGGTCGGACCCTGCTTCACCCAGGCCGAGGTGGCCGCCGACCGCATGCTCGGCGGGGCCTCCCGCTTCGACGGCGCCGACCTGTCGACCAAGCTGAAGCTCCTCGGCGTCGAGGTCGCCCAGTTCGGCGCGATGGAGGGGGCGCTCGACGTCACCTACATGGACCCCGTCGGCGGCGTCTATAAGAGGCTCTTCGTCTCCGACGACGCCCAGACGCTGCTGGGCGGCATCTGCGTGGGCGACGCGGGGCCGTACACGACGCTGAAGCCGTTCGTCGGCAAGCCGCTGCCGGCCGCGCCCTCCGACCTGCTGTTCACCGGCTCGGCGCTCAGCCTCGACCTGCCCGACGACGCCCAGGTCTGCTCCTGCAACAACGTCACGGCGGGGCACCTGCGCACCGCGATCTGCGACGGCGTGACCGACGTGCCGGGGCTGAAGGCGTGCACCAGGGCGGGCACCACCTGCGGGTCGTGCGTGCCGCTGATGAAGCAGCTGCTGGAGAAGTCGGGCGTCGAGCTGTCCAAGGCGCTGTGCGAGCACTTCGACCACAGCAGGGCCGAGCTGTTCGACATCGTCCGCGTGCGCGAGATCACCACCTTCTCCGAGCTGATCGGCCTGTACGGCAGGGGCAGAGGCTGCGACATCTGCAAGCCCGCCGTCGCCTCCATCCTCGCCTCCCTGCACAACGGGCACGTCCTCGACGGAGAGCGGGCCACGCTGCAGGACACCAACGACCACTTCCTGGCCAACATCCAGAAGAACGGCACCTACTCGGTCGTGCCGCGCATCCCCGGCGGCGAGATCACCCCCGAGAAGCTCATCGTCGTCGGAGAGGTCGCCCGCGACTTCGGCCTCTACACCAAGATCACCGGCGGCCAGCGGATCGACCTGTTCGGCGCCCGCGTCGAGCAGCTGCCGCAGATCTGGAAGCGCCTGGTCGACGCGGGCTTCGAGTCCGGCCACGCGTACGGCAAGGCGCTGCGCACGGTGAAGTCCTGCGTCGGCTCCACCTGGTGCCGGTACGGCGTGCAGGACTCCGTCGGCCTCGCCATCGCCCTCGAACTGCGCTACCGCGGCCTGCGCTCCCCGCACAAGCTGAAGTCGGCGGTGTCGGGCTGCGCCAGGGAGTGCGCCGAGGCCAGGTCGAAGGACTTCGGGATCATCGCCACCGAGAAGGGCTGGAACCTCTACGTCGGAGGTAACGGCGGTTTCAAGCCCCGCCACGCCGATCTGCTGGTCTCCGACGTGTCCACCGAGGAACTGATCACGCTCATCGACAGGTTCCTGATGTTCTACGTCCGCACCGCCGACCGGCTCCAGCGCACGGCGGCGTGGGTGGAGTCCCTGGAGGGCGGCCTCGACTACCTGCGGGCGGTGATCGTGGACGACTCCCTCGGGATCTGCGACTCGCTCGACGCGCAGATGGAGCGGCACGTGGCGACCTACGTCGACGAGTGGCGGGCCACGATCGAGGACCCGGACAAGCTCGGCAGGTTCGTCAGCTTCGTCAACGCCCCCGGGACGCCCGACCCGTCGATCGTCTTCGAGACCGAGCGCGACCAGATCAAACCCGTCCTCATCCCGCTGGACCACCTGAGCTCCTCCCTCGCCACCTGACCGCCCCCACCCCCGACCAGGCCACCCGCGCCCTCGTCGCCCCCCGAAACGACCGGAAAGGAGCACCCCAGATGACCGTCGCCGAACTCCCCACGCGTGTTTGGGTCCCCGTCTGCGCCTACGCCGCCCTGCTGCCGGAGCGGGGAGCGTGCGCCCTCGTCGACGGCCACCAGGTGGCGCTGTTCCGCACCTTCGACGGCCAGGTCCACGCCATCGGCAACCGGGACCCCTTCACCGGCGCCCACGTCCTGTCCCGCGGCATCGTGGGCTCGCGAGGCGATCAGCCCACCGTCGCCTCACCCATGCACAAGCAGGTCTTCTCCCTGGTCACAGGGCAGTGCCTGGACGACTCATCGGTCACCGTGCCGACCTATCCGACCCGAGTGAACGACGGCAGAGTGGAGGTGGGGCTTTGACCGCCCTGACCGTGGAAGAGCCGAGATCGCCGGAGACGGCTCCCGACGCGCTCGCGGGATTCACCATCGGCGTCACCGCGACCAGGCGGCGCGAGGAGTTCTGCGCCCTGCTGGAAAGGCGCGGCGCCCGCGTGATCAGCGCCCCCGCGATCAGGCTCGTCCCGCTGGCCGAGGACACCGACCTGCTCGCCGCCACCCGCCGCAGCCTGGAGGCGCCGATCGACGACGTCATCGTCACCACCGGCGTCGGATTCCGCGGCTGGATGGCCGCCGCCGAGGGCTGGGGCCTGTCGGCCGAGCTGTCGCGGCACCTCACCCGCGCCAGGCTGCTCACCCGCGGCCCCAAGGCCAGGGGAGCGGTGCGCGCGGCGGGACTCAGCGACCACTGGACGCCAGCCACCGAGTCCTGCGAGGAGGTCAAGCAGCACCTGCTCGCCCAGGACCTGCGCGGCCGCCGCATCGCCGTCCAGCTGCACGGGGAGCCGCTGACGGGATTCGTCGCCGAACTGCGCGCGGCGGGCGCCGAGGTCATCGAGGTGCCCGTCTACCGCTGGCTGCCCTACCGGGACATCTCGCCGCTTCGCCGCCTGGTCAGCCAGGCCGTCTCCGGCGGCGTCGACGCGGTCGCCTTCACCAGCGCGCCCGCCGTCCTGGCGATGCTCAACGCGGCCCGCGCCGACGGCCTCGAGGACGCCCTGCTGTCGGCGTTCAGCGGGCGGGTCGTCGCCGCGTGCGTCGGCCCGGTGACCGCCCAGCCGCTGGTGTCCAAGGGCGTGCCGGTGATCCAGCCGGAGCGCTCCAGGCTCGGCGCCCTGGCCAGGACCCTCGCCAGGCACCTGCCCGAGCACGGCGTCACCAGGTTGCTGGCCGGCGGGCACGACCTCGAGATCCGCGGCCACGCCGTCGCCGTCGACGGCGAGCTCAAGCCGCTGCCGCCCGCGCCCATGGCCGTGCTCAAGCGGCTCGCCGACAAGCCGGGGCACGTCGTGCCCCGTTCCGAGCTGCGCACGGTACTGCCGGGCGGCGCGGCCCGCGACTCGGCCGAGCACGCGGTGGAGATGGCCGTCACGCGGCTGCGCAGAGCCCTCGGACCCGGCGGCATCGTCGAGACCGTGGTCAAGCGCGGCTACCGCCTCGCCACCCACCGCGGGGACGGCCTGTGAGCTTCGCGCTCCCGTACCGGGGACGACAGGGAACGCTGGTGATCGCCGCCCACGGCACGCGCAGCGCGGCGGGGGAGCGGACCCTCGCCCGCCTCGCGGCGGCCGTGCGCCACCTGCGCGAGGGCCACCGGGTCGAGCTCGCCTACCTGGAGATCAGCCGGCCGCTCCTCGCGGACGTCCTGCCGGACCTGCCGGGGCCCGTCACCGTCGTCCCGCTGCTGCTGGCGGGCGGCTACCACGTCCACATCGACCTGCCGAACGTCATCGCGGCGACCAGGCCCGACGCCACCGTCAGCGCGCCGCTCGGGCCGCACCCGCTGCTCACCTCCGCGCTGGTCCGCAGGCTCACCAGAGCCGGGCTGCGCGCCACCGACGCGGTCGTCCTCGGTGCGGCCGGCTCCTCCGACCCCGCGGCCCTGTCCGACATCAGGTCCGCCGCCCGCCTGCTCGCGGTACGGCTCTCGCGTCCGGTCACCGCCGCCTTCGCGGCCGGCGGGAGCCCCACCGTGGACGAGGGGCTGGACCGCATGCGGCGCGGCCCAGCCCCTCGCGTCGTCCTGGCCTCCTACCTGCTCGCGCCCGGCTTCTTCCACGACAAGCTGGTCAACGCCGGCGCCGACGTGGTCACCGAACCGATCGGCGCCGACCCTGACCTGGCAGCCCTGGTGTGGGCACGGCACGATCAGGCGGCGGGTTCCAGCCTCAGCCCCTTGACGATCTCCTCGGCTCCTGCGTCCCGTGAGGGTCCCGCGTCCGCGCCGACGAACATCTCGTAGTAGGCGTGCTGGAAGCACCCTGCCAGCAGCAGCCTGGCGCTGCCCACCGGATCGACCGACGGCGCCACCCTGCCGAGCCGCTGCTCGGCCTCCAGGTAGTCGGCCAGCGGCACGATCTCGGCCATCGGGCCCAGGCCGTTGTCGCGTACGGCCTCGCGGAAGCGGACCGTCACCGAAGGCGAGGTGAAGGCGGGCAGCGCCGCCGACTGGACCTCCAGGTAGTAATCGATGCCCGCCCTCGCGATGGGGAGCAGGTTGTCGCTCACCTGTCCTTTCCCCACGAGGTGGGACAGGTCGTGCAAGATCCGCAACCAGAGCGGGAGCCGGTCCTGGAGCAGGGCGAGGAAGAGGTCGACAGGGCCTCCGCCCCGCTCCTCCCTCAACGACAGCGCCATCTCCAGCACGCGGCGCCTGGTGTCCTGACTTCTCTGGTGCGAATCGACATGAGGAGTAGCCATGGTTGCCCTAACGTGCGCAGTCACATGGGTAGGTTCAACGTGGCCGGGCCGGAATTCGAGGAAGTTGCAGAGCGTGTTTCTCCTGGTTATTCAATCGTTGCCGGTTGGCGTCCCAACCTGGTGCATTCCAGGTCGAAACGCGCGGGGCACCGATTATTGCCTGAAACCGGTGAGAAATCCGATGATTGAAACCTGAAACTTCCCTGGCAGTGTCACCCCGCGCCTATCCTCGCGGGAGCTTCGCAGGTAGGCGGACCTGTGGCAAGACGGATATTTCGGGATCTGCCCCCTTACGGCCCCGCGAAAGTCCTCTTTCCGGACAGCGACTTCACGCACTCCACCGCGTCGTCGAATCCCGTTCGGGAGATCGAAAAGGAACGCCAGAAATCACCCACTGAACGACGGCGCCCCAACCCGTCACACGCCCCGGGCCACCGTGACCCGGGCACTCATTCCTCACGGTCCCCGGCTCTCCACCGATGCGTGCCTTGGATTGATGCGCCGCGGCCACTCTCGTCGTGGGGCGGGGCGAACTGAGCTCTCGTGGGTGGTCGAGCGGCCCGGCGAGCGTCCGCGCCACGGGGGTGATGCGGAGGGGCGTCCGAACCTTGGGGTGAAGGGGGAGGACCGACCGGGCTTTGGGACGTGGGCTGATGCGGAGCCCAGTCTGGGCCCTCGCGGCACACGGGACGTGGGCTGGTGCGGAGCACCGTCCGAGCCGTGGCGGCACATGAGACGAGCCGTCCCCGAGGATCCTCTGTGGTCCTCCGGGGTGATGCGTAGCGCGACCTCTCGGGGCGCCGTGCTCCCGATGGGCTACTGGTCGCCGGGGTCGGTGTCTCTGCGGCGAAGGTAGCGCTCGAACTCGGCGGCGATCGCGTCACCCGACGCCTCGGGCAGCTCGGCCGCGTCCTTGCGCTCCTCAAGCTCCTTGACGTACTCGGCCACCTCGCTGTCCTGCGAGGCCAGCTCGTCCACGCCGTTCTCCCACGCGCGGGCCTCCTCCACGAGGTCGCCCAGCGGTACGGGGATCTCCAGCACGTCCTCCACCCTGCGCAGCAACGCGAGCGTCGCCTTCGGGTTGGGCGGCTGGGCCACGTAGTGCGGCACCGACGCCCACAGCGAGATGGCGCGCAGCCCCGCCACACCGAACGCGTGCTGCAACACCCCCACGATGCCCGTCGGCCCCTCGTAGCGGCTCAGCTCCAGGTTGACCGAACGGGCGAGGCCCTCCTCGGTCGCCGACCCCACGATCGGCACGGGACGCGTGTGCGGGGAGTCGTTGAGCAGCGCACCCAGCATGACCGTCATCTCGATGCCCAGCTCATGGCAGACGCCCACGATCTCGTCGCAGAAGGCACGCCACCGCATGTTCGGCTCGATGCCGCGCAGCAGCACCACGTCGCGCTCCACGCCCGGCGGGCGCGCCAGCGACAGCCTGGTCGTCGGCCAGACGATCGAGCGGGTCAGCCCGTCACCCATCTCCACGATGGGGCGCGTGACCTGGAAGTCGTAGTAGTCCTCCGGGTCCAACGCGATCAGCGGCTCTGCCTTCCACTCGCTCTCCAGGTGCGCGATGACGCCGCTGGAGGCCTCACCTGCGTCGTTCCACCCTTCGAACGCGGCGATGAGCACCGGATCGACGAGCTCGGGGAGCCCTTCGAGCTCGATCACGCGCCGCCTCCTCTCGCTGTTCTCAACGCCTAAGCCTATGCGGTGGAGAGCGCTTTACGTCACTGATCTCCACCGGCGTAATTCTCGGCGCCTCGGGCGGGCGCGAAAGGCCGGTGCACGCGGGGGTCGCGACGTCTGGAAGATCGGCCGAAGTCCTGCTGGAGCAGGCGTGAAGGACGGGCGGTCACCGGTGACCAGGGTGGCCTCGAGCCTGCTTGCCGTACGGATGGATCACCGCCCGAGGTGGCGCGCACGGCCAGGATGGATCATCGACCTGCCGGTGGCACGCACGGTCAGTGGATCACCGGCCTGTGGTGGCGCGCGCGGTCAGTGGATCATCGGCCTGTGGTGGCGCGCGCGGTCGGGACGGGTCAGCGGCCCGAGGTGGTGTGCACGATCAGGACGTCGCACGAGGCGCGGTGAGAGACGTTCGACGGGACCGAGCCGAGCAGCCGCCCCGCCAGGCTGTTGAGGCCGCGATTGCCGACCACGAGCAGGTCCGCGCGGTGCCTGTCGGCCAGTTTGACCAGCACGTCCACCGCGTCGCCCTCCTCGGCCGCCAGCACGATGTCGGTGGCGCCCGCCGCCACCGCGTGTTCGCGGGCCGCGCGCAGGGCGTCGTCGGCGGGAGTGGATCCGCTGACCTTGTAGGCCAGGTCGCCGAGCACGTCGGCGGCGGCCGCGCGGGAGCTTTCACGCATGGGGATATAGGCACAGGTCAGGACGAGTGTGGCGCGGGTGGCGGCGGCCAGCGAGGCGGCGGCGGACACGGCGCGGAAGGAGGAGGCGGACCCGTCGGTGCCGACGAGCACGGTGCGATAGGCCATGAGGGAGACCCCAATTGGACGCAGCGTCAATTGCCGACAGGGTAGCGCCCGTTAAGCTTGACCGCATGAACGCGTCCCCATCTTTCCGCGAAGTCCTCTCCCAGCGCGTGATGGTCGCCGACGGGGCGATGGGGACGATGCTGCAGTCATACGACCCGACCCTCGACGACTTCCAGGGCTACGAGGGCTGCAACGAGGTGCTCAACGTCACCAGGCCCGACATCGTCAGCGGTGTTCACGACGCTTACTTCGCCGTCGGCGTCGACTGCGTCGAGACCAACACCTTCGGCGCGAACCTGGCGGCACTGGGCGAGTACGACATCCCCGAGAAGGTCTTCGAGTACTCGGAGGCGGGCGCCCGCCTGGCCCGCGAGCGGGCCGACCACTGGTCGACGCCCGAGCAGCCGAGGTTCGTGCTCGGCTCGATGGGCCCCGGCACCAAGCTGCCCACGCTCGGCCACCTGCCCTTCGCCACCCTGCGCGACGCCTACCGCGACAACGCCGCCGGCCTGATCGCCGGTGGGGCCGACGCGCTGATCATCGAGACCTGTCAGGACCTGCTCCAGGTCAAGGCCGCCATCATCGGAGCCAAGCGGGCGGTCGAGTCCGCGGGCCGCGACGTGCCGATCATCGCCCAGGTCACGATCGAGACCAACGGCGCCATGCTCCTCGGCTCCGAGATCGGCGCCGCGCTGACGGCGATCGAGCCCCTCGGCGTCGACCTGGTCGGCCTCAACTGCGCCACGGGTCCCGCCGAGATGAGCGAGCACCTGCGCTACCTCGCCCGCCACTCGCGGCTGCGCCTTTCCTGCATGCCCAACGCCGGCCTGCCCGTCCTCACCTCGGACGGCGCCTATTACCCGCTGAGCCCCGGCGAGCTGGCCAACGCCCACGAGACATTCGCCCGCGACTACGGCCTGTCCCTGGTCGGCGGCTGCTGCGGCACCACGCCCGAGCACCTGCGCCAGGTCGTCGAGCGGGTCCGCGGCCAGCAGCCCGCCGCGCGCAGGCCGCACCCCGAGCCGGGCGCCTCCTCGCTCTACCAGACCGTCCCGTTCCGGCAGGACACCTCCTACCTGGCCATCGGCGAGCGCTGCAACACCAACGGCTCCAAGGCCTTCCGCGAGGCCATGCTCGAAGGCCGCTGGGACGACTGCGTCGAGACGGCCCGTGACCAGGCCCGCGACGGCGCCCACATGCTCGACCTGTGCGTCGACTACGTCGGCCGCGACGGCGTCGCCGACATGAAGGAGCTGGCCTTCCGCTTCGCCACCGCCTCCACCCTGCCGATCATGCTCGACTCCACCGAGTCCGAGGTGCTCAAGGCCGGTCTGGAGATGCTCGGCGGACGCGCGGTCGTCAACTCCGTCAACTACGAGGACGGGCGCGGGCCCGAGTCCCGCTTCCACAAGACCATGACCGCCGTACGCGAGCACGGCGCGGCCGTCGTCGTCATGTGCATCGACGAGAACGGCCAGGCCCGCACCGCCGCCGAGAAGGTCCGCATCGCCTCCGAGACGATCGACGACCTGGTCGCCAACTGGGGCATGAAGGTCTCCGACATCATCGTCGACTGCCTGACCTTCACCATCGCCACCGGCATGGAGGAGTCGCGCAAGGACGGCCTGGAGACCATCGAGGGCATCCGCCAGCTCAAGCAGCGCTATCCCGAGGTGCAGACGACGCTGGGCCTGTCCAACATCTCCTTCGGCATCAACCCGGCCGCCCGCATGGTGCTCAACTCGGTCTTCCTCAACGAGTGCGTCAACGCCGGCCTCGACTCGGCCATCGTGCACGCCTCCAAGATCCTTCCGATGTCGCGCATCCCCGACGAGCAGCGACAGGTCGCGCTCGACATGGTCTACGACCGCCGTCGGGAGGGCTACGACCCGCTGCAGAAGTTCATCGCGCTGTTCGAGGGCGTCGACGTCGCCGCGATGCGCGCGGGCAAGGCCGAGGAACTGGCCGCGCTGCCGCTGTGGGAACGGCTCAAGCGGCGCATCATCGACGGCGAGCGCAAGGGGCTCGAGGCCGACCTCGACGAGGCGCTGGCGCAGCGTCCCGCGCTGGAGATCATCAACGAGGTGCTGCTCGACGGCATGAAGACGGTCGGTGAGCTGTTCGGCTCCGGCCAGATGCAGCTGCCGTTCGTGCTGCAGTCGGCCGAGGTCATGAAGAACGCCGTCGCCTACCTCGAACCCCACATGGACAGGGTCGAGGGCGAGACCAAGGGCCGCATCGTGCTGGCCACCGTCAAGGGCGACGTCCACGACATCGGCAAGAACCTCGTCGACATCATCCTGTCGAACAACGGCTACGAGGTCGTCAACCTCGGCATCAAGCAGCCGGTCAGCAGCATCCTGGAGACCGCTGAGCAGAAGAACGCGGACGTCATCGGCATGTCCGGACTTCTGGTGAAATCGACGGTCGTCATGAAGGAGAACCTCGAGGAGATGAACTCCCGCGGCATCTCCGAGCGCTACCCCGTGCTCCTCGGCGGCGCCGCCCTCACCCGCGCGTACGTGGAGCAGGACCTGGCCGAGCTGTTCAACGGCGAGGTCCGCTACGCCCGCGACGCCTTCGAGGGCCTGCGGCTGATGGACGCCTTCATGGCCCACAAGAGGGAGGGCTCGCCGCTGCCCGCGCTGCGCGAGCGCCGCGTCAAGTCGGGCGCCACGCTCACCCGCACCGCCGTCGAGGACCTGCCGTCCCGCTCCGACGTGGCCGCCGACAACCCCGTCCCCGTCGCGCCGTTCCACGGAGACCGCATCGTCAAGGGCATCTCGCTCAACGACTACGCCTCCTTCCTCGACGAGCGCGCGCTGTTCCTCGGCCAGTGGGGTCTCAAGCCCACCAGGGGCGGCGACGGTCCCGGCTACGAGGAGCTCGTCGAGACCGAGGGCAGGCCCAGGCTGCGGATGTGGCTCGACCGCATCAAGACCGAGGGGCTGCTCGAGGCGGCCGTCGTCTACGGCTACTTCCCGTGCGTGAGCGACGGCGACTCGCTGATCATCCTCGACGACGCGGGCAACGAGCGCACCCGCTTCACCTTCCCGCGCCAGCGCCGCGACAGGCACCTGTGCCTGTCCGACTTCTTCCGCTCGAAGGACTCGGGCGAGGTCGACGTCGTCGGCTTCCAGATCGCCACCATGGGCGGCAAGATCTCCGAGGCGACGGCCGAGCTGTTCGCCAAGGACGCCTACCGCGACTACCTGGAGCTCCACGGCCTGTCCGTGCAGCTCACCGAGGCCCTGGCCGAGTACTGGCACGCCAGGGTCCGCTCGGAGTGGCGCATCGGCGGCGAGGAGTCCCTCGACGACATGCTCAAGGTCAACATCCAGGGCTGCCGCTACTCCTTCGGCTACCCCGCCTGCCCCAACCTGGAGGACCAGGTCCAGCTGTTCCAGCTGCTCGACCCGGAAAGGATCGGCGTGACGCTGTCGGAGGAGTTCCAGCTCCACCCCGAGCAGGCCACCTCCGCCCTCGTCGCCCACCACCCCGAGGCCAAGTACTTCAACGTCTGACCGGGCGCTCGTTTCGAGAAGGCAGGGAGCCGACCCCGCAGGACGCCGCTCCCTGCCACATCCCGTCCCCCTGGGCGACGCTCCCCGCCCTCCGGACGTGCGCGTTCAGGTCGCGGAGGCGGTCGCCGGCCCGGTGCCTCGGACGTGCGCGCTCTGGCGGCGGCCGCCTCGGGATGTGCGCGTGCCGATGGCGGGCGCGATCGCGGCCCCGTGTCCCTGGGCATGTGGGCTCTGGTGGCGGGCGCGGTCCCGATCCCTCCGTGCCGCGGCGGGCGGGCTGCGGCCCTCCTTGCACGGCAAGCGGGCCCAAGCGCCACCCGGGGCACGGGGCCGGCGCCCGTCCAGGGAAACGCTCACCGAGCTCACGCGGCGGGCCGCCGTCACGGCGCCCCCAATGACCCCACAAGCGGACCCGCGCAACGCCGAGTCCCGGCCACGCCCTACCGTAGAAGTCCGTGACGAGTGCCTCGGGGGGAAAGTGGACGCCGTATTCTTCGACATGGACGGCTTGCTGGTCGACACCGAGAAGGTGTGGCTGAAGATCGAAATCGAGGTGATGTCCCGCCTCGGCGGGATCTGGGCCCCCGAACACCAGACCCACCTCGTCGGCGGTTCCATGGAACGCACCGTCGATTACATGCTCGCCGTCTCAGGCTCGTCCGTCGCGCCTGAGACGTTGCGCGAATGGATGATCGAAGGCATGGTCTCCCAGCTGGCAGGGGGCGTCCAGACGATGCCAGGTGCGCTCCAGCTCCTGGAGAGCCTGCGCGCCGAGGGGGTGCCTGTCGGGCTGGTCACCTCGTCGCTGAAGGAGATCGCCGAGGCGGTGCTGGTCTCGGTGGGCCGCGACCGCTTCGACGTGATCGTGACGGCCGACGACGTGACCCACACCAAGCCCGACCCGGAGCCGTACCTGACCGCGGCCAGCCTGCTGGACGTCGAACCGGTCCGCTGCGTGGTCCTGGAGGACTCGCCCAACGGGGTGGCGGCGGGTACGGCCGCCGGGTGCGCCGTGGTGGCGGTCCCCAGCCTGCTGCCGATCGCGCCCGCGCCCGGCCGTCTCGTGGTGTCGTCCCTCACCGAGGTCACGACCGACCGCCTCCGCGCTCTCCTACCCCCCACCCACGCCTAACCCCGAGCCCCGCCCCCCACCCTCCTGCCCCCCCAGCCCTTGCCCTCCTGACCTTGCCAGATCTCGGGCTCCTGACCGCGCCCCCTTAGGCCCTCTGCCGCACCTCGCCTAGACTCCCCGACCCCTGATCTCGTCCCCACCCTCCGGCTTCGGACCCGCGATCGCGTCCACCTGCGGCCCACCTTCGGCGACCAGTCCTCAGCCGCCTGCGTGCCTGGGGTCCGCACCCCCGGCCACCTCGGCGACCTTCGCCCGAATCTCGCCGCCCCGAGTCCAAGGGTGTGGGCCGGCGGATGTGCGACCCCAGCGACATCCGAGGGCGAGCCCGGTGGTGCGGTGGCGCGGTGCCGTGCGGGCAGTCGGGCGGTGCGGCGGTCCCGGGGGTGCCGCGTCCGGGGTTCGTGTGTTCGGGTGTTGGGTGCGGGCGCGCCGACGATCGTCCCGAGTTCGGTGGTGCCTGCTGTAACGAACGTCGAATACCACCCCCTAAGGGAAAGATCCCTACCTAGGGAGGAGCGGCGAGCGGCGGCCCGCGTGCCAGGATGGAGAAGTCAGCCAAACACGAGGGGTGGCCAATATGGGCGGATTCAATAGCATCGCGTGGTTGCCGTTGTGCGCCGGCGCCACCGGTCTTGGACTGGTGTTCAGTTTCCTGCTGCTGCGCCGCAGAGGAGCAGTGGCCGCCATGCGGATGGTGGCGTGGTCGCTCCTGCCGATGGCCGCCTACCTCACCGGCGCGATCAGCTCCCTCTGGACCATCGGCGCCACCGCCGTCACCTTCGTCACCAGCCTGGTGTTCAACCCGCTCACCTGGGCCGGAGTGGCGCTCGCCGGGCTGTCCGTGGTGCTGTTCATGGTTTCGGGCGTGCTCAGGGCGAGGAAACTGTCGGCCGCTGACAGCAACGCTTCCGGCGGCGCGACCGAGCAGAGGTCGGCGCGGAAGGCGCCGCAGCAGCCCGCCGCGCAGGCTCCAGCAGGAAAGCCTGCCATCGCACAGCCGAAGCCCAGGACGAACGACGACGATTTCTCCGATATCGAGGACATCCTCAAGCGGCGCGGGATCAGCTAGCGCACGCGTCAGTGCAATGTCACAGTTCCGAGACCCAACCGGAACGGGGTGTAGACATTCTGTCCAAGATCGATACGAATGCGTTTCGCCAGAATCACAGTTGAGCCACATAGACCGCCTGGGGGCTAGTCAGCGCAGCTCAGGCCATACATTCTGCCTCCTGGGACCGTGACGGACGGTCCTGGCAAGCACGGGCGTGAGTCCAGACCGGGCCGGTCCCGTAATGGACGACGCCGTCTAACCCAGGGGGCAAGAGCAGTATGCGCACAACCCCGGTCGTGCCGGCCTCCTGGAGGGTCAGGACAGAGGAGGGCGCATGACCGCACCGCTCGACGTGCCAGAGTCGGCCAGCTCGGCAGTTCCCGAAGCGGTGGTGGCGGGGGCTGACGTCAAGGCCATCGAGGGCCGTTCGCTCGGCCAGATCGCCTGGCGGCGGCTCAAGCGCGACCGTGTCGCGATGGCGGGCGCCATCGTGATCATCTTTCTCATGCTCGTGGCCGTCTTCGCGCCGCTGATCGTGGGATTGCTGGGTCACGACCCGCTGCAGTACCACGAGGACCTCGTCGACAGTGGCACGCTCGCGCCGAAGGGCCAGCTCGGCGGGATGAGCTGGGACTTCCTGTTCGGTGTCGAGCCGGTCAACGGCCGCGACATCTTCAGCAGGGTCGTCTACGGGGCGCGGATCTCGCTGCTGATCGCCTTCCTCGCCACGCTGCTGTCGGTGGTCATCGGCACGACGCTCGGCGTCATCGCGGGCTTCTTCGGCGGCTGGATCGACACCCTCATCGGCAGGGCGATGGACGTCTTCCTCGCCTTCCCGCTCCTGGTCTTCGCGCTCGCGCTGGCCGGTGTGGTGCCCGACCAGGCGTTCGGGCTGTCCGGCGACACGCTCCGCGTGACCCTGCTGATCTTCATCATCGGCTTCTTCAACTGGCCATACCTGGGCCGCATCATCCGTGGCCAGACGCTGTCGCTGCGCGAACGCGAGTTCGTCGACGCCGCCAAGAGCCTGGGCGCCCGCGGGCCGTACATCATCTTCCGCGAGCTGCTGCCCAACCTGATCGCGCCGATCCTGATCTACGCGACCCTGCTGATCCCCTCGAACATCCTGTTCGAGGCGGCACTGTCGTTCCTCGGCGTGGGTGTGCGCCCGCCGACCCCCACCTGGGGCGGCATGCTCTCCGAGGCGGCCAGGTTCTACACGATCCCGCACTTCATGATCTTCCCCGGTCTGGCGATCTTCATCACCGTGCTTGCGTTCAACCTGTTCGGCGACGGCCTGCGAGACGCGCTGGACCCGCGGGGCAATCGCTGATCCTCTCGGACTCCCTTAACCCTGCTTCCAACCCAAAGGGGTGCGACACCTTGATGAGAAGAAAAGTATTGACGACAGCCGCGGCCGGGCTCACGCTCGCCATGGCGCTGGCGGCCTGTGCGGGCACGCCGACCCAGACCCCGGGTCAGGGTCAGAGCGCCGCCGCGTCCTCGGGCGCGTCTGGTGCCGCGGAAGCGGCCGACGCCGCGATCGGCAAGATCTTCAACCCTTCTACCAAGAAGGGCGGCACTCTCAAGATGGCCAACACGGCCGACTGGGACAGCCTCGACCCCGGCAACACCTACTACGGCTACTCCCTGAACTTCGCCCGCCTGTACGGCCGCGCGCTGCTGATGTTCAAGTCCGCGCCCGGCCCCGACGGCAACACCCTCGTGCCCGACATGGCCGAGAGCCTCGGCAAGTCCAGCGACGACGCCAAGACGTGGACCTACAAGATCCGCTCGGGCGTCAAGTTCGAGGACGGCACCCCCGTCACGTCCAAGGACATCGCGTACTCGGTGGCCCGCCAGTTCGACAAGGAGATCCACCCGAACGGGCCGACCTACCTCAACGCGCTGCTCGACTGGCCGAAGGGCTACAAGGGCGCCTACAAGTCGAAGGACGCCGACTTCTCCTCGGCCGTCGAGACGCCCGACGACCAGACGATCGTGTTCCACCTGAAGGAGCCGTTCGGTCTGTTCGACTTCATCATGCAGATGCCGATGACCATGCCCGTCCCCAAGGACAAGGACACCGGCACCAAGTACCAGGAGCACGTCGTCTCGACGGGCCCCTACAAGTTCGAGAAGAACGAGATCGGCAAGGGCTTCACCCTGGTCCGCAACGACCAGTGGGACCCGGCCACCGACCCGAACCGTCCGGCCCTGCCCGACCGCATCGAGGTGCAGACCGGCGTCAACGCCGACGACCTCGACAACCGGCTGATCTCCGGTGACGTCCAGATCGCCGTCGACGGCCTGGGCATCGGCAACGCCGCCCTGCCGAAGGTCCTGCCGGACCCGGCGCTGAAGGCACGCACCGACAACCCGATCCAGCAGCGGACCTGGTACACCTCGATCATTCCCGACGTCGCCCCGCTGGACAACGTCGACTGCCGCAGGGCCATCGCCTTCGCCGCCGACCGCAGCAGCCTCTTCCGCGCCTACGGCGGCGAGACCGGCGGCATTTCGGCGACGGCGATGATCCCGAAGACCCTGCCCGGTCACAAGGAGATCGACCTCTACAAGTCGCCCGACGACAAGGGTGACGTGGAGAAGGCCAAGGCGGCGCTCGCCAAGTGCGGCCAGCCGAACGGCTTCGAGACCAACATCTCCTACCGCACCGAGCGGACCAAGGAGAAGGCCGCGGCCGAGTCGCTGCAGCAGTCGCTCGCCAAGGTCGGCATCAAGCTCACGCTCAAGCCGTACCCGCAGGACGACTACTTCGCCCTCTACGCGGGCAAGCCGTCCTACGTCAAGGAGAACAAGATCGGCCTGGCCATCAACGGCTGGGGCTCGGACTACCCCGACACCTACGGCTTCATGCAGGCCATCATGGACAGCCGGGACGTCCGCGAGGCCGGTAACTACAACCTGTCGGTCAAGATCCCCGAGGTCGACAAGCTCATCGACCAGATCAAGGCCGAGCCGGACGCCGCCAAGCGCGCCGAGATGTGGTCGCAGATCGACCAGATGGTCATCGACCAGGCCGTCGTCATGCCCAGCGTGTACGGCAAGGCCCTGTACATGCGCGGCAAGAACCTGACCAACGTCTTCATCAGCGACTCGCAGCAGATGTACGACTACGTCGGTCTCGGCGTCCAGCAGTAGACGAACCACACCTAGATAGGCAGGTGAAGGCAGCAGGTCCCCGGCCGGCACAACCGGCCGGGGACCGGAGCCGGGCACTGTGGTCACATACATCATCAGGCGCGTGATCGGCGCTGTGGCGATGCTGCTCATCGTGAGCATCGTCACCTTCGGGATCTTCTTCTTGGTGCCGCGCCTGGCCGGAGCGACACCGGAGGCGTTCGCCGCCCGGTACGTCGGTCGCGGGGCCAGCATGGACACCATCAGGCTGGTCGCCGAGCGGCTCGGATTCTTCGATCCCGTGGCGGTGCAGTACGGGCGCTTCCTCAAGGGAATCGTGCTGGGAACGGAGTACGACACGGGTGCGGGCATCGAGCACTGCCCCGCGCCCTGCTTCGGCTACTCCTTCATCAACCAGCAGCCCGTCTGGCCCAGCCTGATGGACCGCTCGCGTGTGACGCTGTCGCTCGGCATCGGCGCCGCCGTGCTGTGGCTGATCGGCGGCGTGGCGACCGGCGTGCTGTCGGCGCTTCGGCGCGGCAGCTTCTTCGACAGGTCGGCCATGGGCATCGCCCTGGCCGGAGTGTCGCTGCCGATCTTCTTCACCGGCATGATCTCCCTGTCCGTCTTCAGCTACGGCCTGGGCTGGACCGCCCCCGGCGGGGCGTGGGTGGACGTCACCATCGATCCGCTGCAGTGGGCCTACAACCTGCTGCTGCCATGGATCACCCTGGCCCTGCTGTTCGCCGCCACCTACGCCAGGCTCACCAGAGCGGGCATGCTGGAGACGATGGGCGAGGACTACATCCGCACCGCTCGGGCCAAGGGCCTGGTCGAGCGCAGGGTCGTGGTCAAGCACGGGCTTCGTGCCGCGCTGACGCCCATCGTCACCGTGTTCGGTCTCGACTTCGGCCTGCTGCTCGGCGGCGCCGTACTGACCGAGACGACGTTCTCGCTGAACGGCCTCGGAAAGTTCTCCGTGGACGCCATCAAGAACAACGACCTGCCCGCGGTCATGGGCGTCACGCTGCTGGCCGCCGTGTTCGTCGTGGTGGCCAATCTGGTCGTGGACCTCCTCTACGCTGTGGTCGACCCGAGAGTGAGGCTTTCGTGACCGCGTTCCTCGACGTCAAGGACCTGCGCATCCACTTCCCGACCGACGACGGTCTGGTCAAGTCCGTCGACGGGCTGTCGTTCGCGATCGAGCGTGGCAAGACCCTCGGCATCGTCGGCGAGTCCGGCTCGGGCAAGAGCGTGACCAGCCTTGGCATCCTCGGTCTGCACAAGGGCGGAAGGGCTCGGGTGTCGGGCGAGATCTGGCTCGACGGCGAAGAGCTCGTCGGCGCCTCCGCTGACCACGTGCGAAGCCTGCGCGGCAAGAAGATGGCGATGATCTTCCAGGATCCGCTGTCGGCCATGCATCCGTACTACACGGTCGGCGACCAGATCATCGAGGCCTACCGGATCCACAACGACGTCACCAAGAAGGTCGCCCGCAAGCACGCGATCGACATGCTCGGCAGGGTCGGCATCCCCGAGCCGTCCAGCCGCGTCGACGACTACCCGCACCAGTTCTCCGGCGGCATGCGCCAGCGCGCCATGATCGCCATGGCGCTGTCGTGCGACCCCGAGCTGCTCATCGCCGACGAGCCCACCACCGCGCTCGACGTGACCGTGCAGGCGCAGATCCTCGACCTGATGCGCGACCTGCAGCGCGAGTTCAACTCCGCGCTGATCATCATCACCCACGACCTCGGCGTGGTGGCCGAGCTGTCGGACGACATCCTGGTGATGTACGGCGGCAAGTGCGTCGAGTACGGCAGCACCGAAACCGTGTTCTACCGCCCCGAACACCCCTACACCTGGGGCCTGTTGGGCTCGATGCCGCGCCTGGACAGGGAGCGCACCGAGCGGCTCATGCCGATCAAGGGATCGCCCCCCTCCCTCATCAACGTCCCCCCTGGCTGCGCCTTCCACCCGCGCTGCCCGCACGCGGCCCGCACCGAGGGACGCTCGGACACCGAGGTGCCCGAGCTGCTGAAGACGAGCCCAGGCCACCTCGTCAGGTGCCACATGGCGCCTGAGGAGCGCAGGCAGCTGTGGGAGAGCGAGATCAAGCCGATGCTGGAGACCACATGAGCGAGACGCTGCTGTCCGTGCAGAACCTGCGCATGCACTTCCCCATCACCAAGGGGCTGCTGAAGCGGCAGGTCGGCGCGGTCAAGGCGGTCGACGGGATCGACTTCGAGGTGCTCAAGGGCGAGACCCTCGGCCTGGTCGGCGAGTCCGGCTGCGGCAAGTCCACCACGGGACGGCTGGTGACCAGGCTCCTCGAGCCCACCGACGGCAAGATCGTGTTCGAGGGTCAGGACATCACCCACATGCCGCAGGGACGGCTGCGCCCGCTCCGCCGCGACATGCAGATGATCTTCCAGGACCCCTACTCGTCGCTCAACCCCCGCCACACGGTCGGCGCCATCGTCGGCGCGCCGTTCCGCATCCAGGGGATCAAGACCGAGCAGGGCACCAAGAAGGCGGTCCAGGACATCCTGGAGCTGGTCGGCCTCAACCCCGAGCACTACAACCGTTACCCGCACGAGTTCTCCGGCGGGCAGCGCCAGCGCATCGGCATCGCCCGCACGCTCGCGCTCAAGCCGAAGCTCATCATCGCCGACGAGCCCGTCTCCGCCCTGGACGTCTCCATCCAGGCGCAGGTCGTCAACCTCCTCGAGGACCTGCAGAACGAGCTCGACCTCACCTACGTGGTCATCGCGCACGACCTGTCGGTGGTGCGGCACATCAGCGACAGGGTCGCGGTCATGTACCTCGGCAAGATCGTCGAGATCGCCGACCGCAAGTCGCTGTACACCTCGCCGATGCACCCCTACACCAACGCGCTGCTGTCGGCTGTGCCGGTCCCCGACCCCAAGGCGGGCCACGAACGCGAGCGGATCCGCCTGCAGGGCGACGTGCCCAGCCCGATCAACCCGCCGCCGGCGTGCCGCTTCCACACGCGCTGCTGGAAGGCGCAGGAGATCTGCAAGAAGGTCGAACCGCCCCTGGAGGAGCTGGCCAGCGGCCACCGCGTCGCCTGCCACTTCCCCGAGAACGCCCCCGCGGTCCCCTCTCCGGAGACTGCCACGGCCTGACCGGCCTCCCGCAGGTCAACGGCCATCTCCCGCCCCGCACGCCCTCCACGCTCACGGGGCGGGATCTTTCATCCCGTACGGCAAGCCGGGTCACGCCCACCCCGGTCACGGGGCGGGCGTCCCTCCAGGGAGACGCTCCTCCAGCGCACGTGGCCGGCCGCCGTCGCGCGGCGCGGTCGGCCCAGCGAAACCGGCACGCCCACCTGCGTGCACGGGCCGCGGAAGGTCTCAGGACAGGGCGCCGGGTGTGATCAAGCCGGTCTCGTAGGCCAGGACGACCGCCTGGACCCGGTCGCGCAGCCCCAGCTTCGTCAGCACGTTGCCCACGTGCGTCTTGACCGTCGTCTCGCTCACCACCAGCTTGGCGGCGATCTCCGCGTTGGACATGCCCTTGGCGATCAACTTGAGCACCTCAAGCTCCCGCTCCGTCAACCGGTCGAGCCGCGCGGGAGTCGTCTGCTGGTAGGCGGAAGGCAGCTTCGCGGCGAACCTGTCGAGCAGCCGCCTGGTGACGCTCGGCGCCACGATCGCGTCGCCCGCCGCCACCACCCTGATCGCCTGCACCAGCTCGTCGGGCGGCACGTCCTTCAACAGGAACCCCGACGCCCCCGACCGCAGCGCCTCCACGATGTACTCGTCCAGGTCGAACGTGGTCAGCACCAGCACCTTGGGCACGTGAGCGTTGGCCGCCGCGTCGCGCACGATCCTGCGCGTCGCCTCGATCCCGTCGACACCAGGCATCCTGATGTCCATCAGCACCACGTCGGGCAGCAGAGCCCTCGCCTGGTCGAGCGCGCCCTTGCCGTCGCCGGCCTGTCCGACCACCGCGATGTCCGGCTCGGCCTCGAGGATCAGTCGGAACCCCGTGCGCAGCAGTGGCTGGTCGTCCACCAGCAGCACTCTGATCGTCATCATCCGTCCTTCAGCGGGAAAATCGCCCGCACCTCGAAACCGCCCCCCGTGCGCGGACCGATCCTGAGGATTCCACCATAGAGGGCGACCCTCTCGCGAATCCCTACCAATCCATGCCCCGTCCTGTCGCCTGCCGGGGCGACGGGACCGAGGCCGTCGTCCTCCACGACAAGGCTCAGCTCGCGCGGGGCCTGCCGTACCGAGACTCTGGCGTGGGCGCCAGGGCCGGCGTGGCGCAGGCTGTTGGTCAGCCCCTCCTGAACCAGCCGGTAGGCGGCCAGGTCGACGCCCGCGGGGACGGCGCCCTCGCCCTCCACCTCCAGCTCGGTGGACAACCCCGCCTCGCGCATCTGCTCCACCAGCGCGGGCAGGTCGCGCAGCCCGGGCTGGGGGCCGCGCTCGGGCGGCCCTGAGACGGCGTCGGTGCGCAGCACGCCGACGATGTTGCGCATCTCGTTCATCGCCAGCCTGCCGGTCTCCTCGATCGCCGACAGCGCCTCACGGGCCACCTCGGGGTTGGCGGTCAGCACCTTCCTCGCCGCGGCCGCCTGCACGGTCATCACGCTCACGTGGTGGGCGACCACGTCGTGCAGCTCCCTGGCGATGCGCGAGCGTTCCTCCGCCCTGGCGGCGCGGGTGTCGGCCTCCCTGGCCCGCTCCAGCCTGGCCGCGCGGTCCTTCAGCTCCTCCAGGTAGGCGCGCCGCAGCCGCACGCTGCGGCCCATGCCCCACACCGCGATGCCGATGAGCGTGGCCATGGCGTGGTCGGGCCAGGCCAGGGACGACGGCGACAGCGACACCGTGGTGACGTAGCCGACCGCCGCGACGGCGAGCCCCGACAGCGCGATCGCCAGCCCCCTGTGCGCGGCCACCGAGTAGAGCAGGATCAGCCCCGTCAGCCCGGCGAGCCCCGGCTCGCTGTCGAGCACGCCGAGCACCACGATCGGCACCTGGGCCGCGCACAGCGCCGCCAGCGGCCAGCGCCTGCGCACCGCCACGGGCGTATAGGTGAGAGTGAGCAGCGTCGCCTCGACCGCACCGCCGTTACGGCCCACGACGAACAGCGCCACCGAGGCCCCGGCCAGGGCCGCGGCGAGGAGCGAGTCGTGGAACAGGGCTCGATCGGTGCGCACCGCTTCAATGTAAGACCAGGTGAAAGCGGGAATCCTCCTCCTTTGGGAGGACTTCAGAGCTCGTCCGTCGCCGTCCGCCTGCTGCTCCTGACCGTGTCACCGGGCTGCCTGGCGGGCAGCGGCGGGGGAGTGCCGCCGAACTCGGGGCACAACGCCTGATGATCGCACCAGTCGCACAGCCGCGACGGCCGGGCCCGCCACTCGCCGGTCTCCAGCGCCCGCTCGATCGCCGCCCACAGCGCCTGCACCTTGCGCTCGGTCGCGAGCAGGTCGGCCTCGTCGGGCGCGTAACGCAGCACCTCGCCGCCGCCGCCCAGATAGACCAACTGCAGCAGCCGGGGAATCGCCCCTCGCAGCCGCCACAGCACCAAGGCGTAGAACTTCATCTGGAACAGCGCCTTGGCCTCGAAGTCGGGGCCGGGCGCGCTGCCCGTCTTGTAGTCGACCACCCTGACCTCGCCGCTGGGGGCCACGTCGAGCCTGTCGATGTAACCCCTCAGCATCAGGCCGCTGTCGAGCACCGCCTCCACGTACAGCTCCCGCTCGGCGGGCTCCAGCCGGGTCGGATCCTCCAGCGTGAAGTACCGCTCCAGCATCGAACGCGCCTGGCCCAGCCACTCGCGCTGCTCGGCCTCGTCGGCGAACATCTCCGCGTAGGCCGGATCGTCGCCGAGCAGCCTGGTCCACTGCGGCTCCAGCAGCTCCACGGCGGCCTGCACCGAACGCCGCGGCGCGGGCAGGTCGTACAGCCGCTCCAGCACCGCGTGGACCACCGTGCCGCGCACCGCCGCCGCCGAGGGCTTCTCGGGAAGCTGATCTATCACCCTGAAGCGGTACAGCAGGGGGCAGGTCATGAAGTCACCCGCCCGCGAAGGGGAGAGGGCCCCGATGATCACGGGTTCGGTCAACGTCATGTTCCGCACTGTAGGTCAAGACGCCGACAGAATGGGCACGCCGAGTAGCATCAAGGCAGTCATTGGACGAAGGAGTGATAGGTGAGCGCCGAGAGTCCCCGCCAGGAGTTCTCCGGCATCCGGATGGGCAGGCCCTTCGGTATCCCGGTCTACGTCTCATGGACCTGGTTCATCGTCGCGGCGTTCATCACCTGGAGCTTCGGCCGCGTCATGCTGAGGATGATGCCGGGCGTCAGCGAGCCGCTCGCCTACGCCGTGGCCTTCGTCTTCGCCGTGCTGCTGTACGTGTCGGTGCTGCTGCACGAACTGGCCCACTGCGTCGTGGCCAGGATGTACGGCCTGCCGGTGCGCCGCATCACCCTCTACCTCCTCGGCGGCGTCTCGGAGATCGAGAAGGAGCCCCAGACGCCAGGCCGCGAGTTCATGGTCGCCTTCGCCGGGCCGCTGCTGTCGCTCGGCCTGGCCGGCGGCGGCTACCTCTTCTACGAGTTCGTCATCCCGCAGGGCGGCGTGCCTGGCGCGCTGGCCTGGCAGCTGTGGGTGGCCAACCTCATCGTCGGCGTCTTCAACCTGCTGCCGGGGCTGCCGCTCGACGGCGGCAGGATGCTGCGCGCCGGCGTGTGGAAGGCGACCCGCAACCCCATCTCGGGCACCCTCGCCGCCGCGTGGGTCGGCAGGGCGCTGGCCGTCGCCATCGTCGCCGCCGCGTTCGCCATGTCGCTCATGAGCGGCCAGTCGCTGCTCGACACCTACGTCATCTGGTCGGTGCTGCTGGCCAGCTTCATCTGGTTCGGCGCCACCCAGTCACTGCGCGTGGCCAGGGTCCGCGCCAAACTCCCGCAGGTCAACGCGCGCGCCCTCGCCCGCCGCGCCATCCCCGTCACCGCCGAGACCCCGCTGTCGGAGGCCCTGCGCAAGACGGCCGAGGCCTCCGCGGGCGCCATGGTGGTCGTCGACCACGACGGCAAGCCGCTGGCCATCGTCAACGAGGCGGCCATCCAGGCCACGCCCGAACATCGCAGGCCATGGGTGAACGTCGGATCCCTGTCACGCACCATCGAACCCTCCATGGTGCTGCCCGCCGACCTGACGGGCGAGTCGCTGATCGACGCCATGCGCGACGCCCCCGCGGGCGAGTACCTCCTGGTCGAACGCGGAGGCGAAGTCTTCGGCGTCCTGGCCACCGCCGACGTCAACAAGGTGTTCAGCGGGGTGTGACCACTCGTCTAAACGGCCAGGTAGGACTAGTGTTCTGACAAACTGATCACGTACCACGGATTCGAGGCGAGCAGCTCGGGCCGATACTGTTCCTCCTCGTCTGGGTATGCGTATGGCTGGCGGTCGACCGGCGATTTCCGTGGAGGGAGAGTTCTGTGGCAGAGCAGGGCTTCGGGGTGGTGCGCCCATTGCCGGGCAGCGGGCTGGTCGCCCACATGGGCGGGTTGCTGCTGGTCTGTGACGCGGCGGAGGGAGCGAGCGGCGAGCTGCTCGAGGCACTCCGTGAGAGCGCGGAGTCGGGGGCCGACGGTCTCGCGCTGGCCCGCCGTGCCGCACAGGTGTTGTTCAGGACCATGTCGGGCGACCCGGTGACGTGCGCGGTCGCCGGGCCCGCAGGCGGCGGCATGGCCGTACTGGTCAGCGGGGCCGCCTCCGCCGTGGTCGTCACCGACGACGGCGAGAGCAGGCTGTCCGGGCGTGACTCCCTCACCTGGACCGACCGGCTGATTCCCGGGCCGGTGCAGCGGGTGGAGCTGTTGCTGCCGGGCGCGGGCGAGGCCCATCCCGCGGTCCGCCTGGACGGCGGCGTCGTGCTCGGCGCCGGCCTGCGCGGCGAGGTCGGCCAGACCGGCGACGCCCCGGCCAAGCCGAAGGTCAAGCCGCTGGAGACCAGCGAGCTTCCCGCGACGGGCCTGCACTTCGAGCCCGACCTGCTGCCCCCGCCGCCCAGGCAGGAGCCGCCGCAGCACGAAGAACCGCCACAGGTCCAGCCGCCCTCCCAGCCGTCGCAGCCCATGGCCCCCTACCCGATGGGCGCCCCCTCGGGACCGCAGGCCCCCTACGGCCAGCCTCCCATGCAGGAACCGCACCCCATGCCCGAGCCCCCGCAGCAGGGCCCGCCCATGCAGGGGCCGCCCTCCGGCCCGATGCCGCCGCTCGGCCCGCCCATCCAGCAGGGCCCTCCGCCAGGGCCAGGCCCGATGCCCTACGAGGACGCGCCCCACGGCGGCCCCGCGCCCGAACCCCTCGACCAGCCCCCCTACGGCCCGCCGCAGGAGCAGCAGGGCGAGCAGGAATCGGCCGACGGCAGGCCGATGGTGTTCGGCGTCGACTGCAAGAACGACCACTTCAACGACCCGCGCTCGCCGTACTGCGTGATCTGCGGGATCGAGCTGGTGCAGCGGACGCTGGTGCCGTACAAGGGGCCGCGGCCGCCGCTCGGCGTGCTGCTGCTCGACGACGGCACCTCGCTGCCGCTCGACAGCGACTACCTGCTCGGCCGCGACCCCGAGCGGGCGCCCGAGGTCGCCGGCGGCACCGCCAGGCCCGCCAAGGTCACCAGCCCCGACGGCTCCGTCTCCCGCCGCCACCTGCGGGTCGCGCTCGACGGCTGGGACGTCAACCTGGTCGACCTCGGCTCGGTCAACGGCACCCAGATCCAGCCGCCCGGCGACCCCAACTTCTACGACATCCCGCCGAACGAGCCCGTCACCATCGCTCCGGGCACGACCGTCCGCATCGGCGTCTCCCGCACGATGCGCTACGAGTCCCACCGCAGCTGACCCGGGGGCGAGCCACATGCTCGCCCCCGACCCCCGCTGGCTCTCCGCGGCCGCTTTCTCCGATACGGCAAGCTGGGTGCCGTTCTCTCCGGTACGGCAAGCTGGGTGCCGTCTTCTCCGGTACGGCAAGCCCGGTGAAGCCCACCGCGGTCACCGGTGACCGCCCGTCCATCACGCCACTCCAGCAGGACTCCGGCGGGCCGCCGTCACGTCGCCTGTGTCATTCCGACTTGAGTAGCGCGCTACTCAGGCGTACCGGCCGCCCCCGACGGATCATCGAGGGCGTGGACAGCCCGGAACGAGCGGACAGCGCGGAGTCAGTGGACGGCCCGGACCGAGCGGACAGCCCGGACCGAGCGGACAGCTCGGAGCGAGCGGGCAGCCCGGAACGATACGCACGGGCGGCTGAAGCGATGGACGCCGGGCGGCTGGAGGAGGCGCGCATACTGCTCGAAGCGTGCCTCCTGGAGGCGCCCGACCACCTGCCGAGCCGCTTCGACCTGGGCGTGTGCTACCTGCGGATGCAGCTGTCCGCCCGCGCGGAGGGCATGCTGCGCAGCGTCACCGCCCTCGACCCGCTGCACGTCGGCGCCCGCCTGCGGCTCGGCGACCTGCTCGTCGCCCAGGGACGCTCCGATGAGGCGCTCACCGAGTACCGCGCCGTCCTCACCCACGACCCCGCCAACCCCGAGGCCCGCCGCGGCATCCACGGCCACCCCAACCCCGCCCCCTCTTGACCCGCCCCCTCTTGACCGGGGCCTTCCGGACACGAGCCCTCATCCCCGGGAACCCCAAACCCCTGAACCCCGACCCTGGCCTGGGGACTCCGGTGGATGTCAGCCGGGCGTCTCCTCCAGATCCCACTTCCGGGCCGGGGTGTCTGGTGGACGGCAGGCGGGCGTGCGGCCCTCGCGTCCAGGGCCCCGGGTTCGGCGTCTGGTGGATGTCAGCCGGGAGTGTCCGGCCCTCGTCGAGTCCCGAGCCCGGGGACGGCAGCCGGAGTCCCGGCCCTCGAATCCCGGGCCGTGGAAGGCGCGGGCGGGTCAGCGGAAGCGGTTCAGGGCCTTCGCCAGTTCGGCGGGGGAGTTCACGCCCAGCTTCCAATACGCCTGGTTCCTGTGGTTCATGGCCGTGCGCATCGCGATCCCCAGCTCCAGGGCGATCTGCCGGTGCGTGAGCCCGGCCGCCGTCAGCTGGGCCACCTGCAGTTCCCTGTCCGTCAGATCGGGCGCCGCCAGCCCCCGTAACGCGGGTGTGTCCGGCCCCTGGCACGCTCCAGCCAGCGACCACGCCTCCGTGGCCGCCGCGCGAGCCGCCTTCTCGCCGCGGGAGCGCCGCAGCCGCGCGGCCGCCTGTGCCGCCGCCTCCGCCGCGTGCAGGCGCAACCCCAGCGAGTCGAAGCCCTCCGCGACCGCCAGCAGCCCCTCCGCGTCCCCCTCCGCCAGCGCCGCGGCGTGCCTGGCGGCCAGCTTCACGCGCGGTCCCTCGTGCACCTCGGCCAGCTCGGCCAGCCGGTGGACGACCGAGGAGGGCGCGCCGAGCCGTACCGCGTCGTGGAGGGCGACCGCCTCGAACGCGGCGAGCCCGCTCTCCCGGCAGTCGGCGGCGGCCGCCAGCGCCAGCTCGACCGCCCGCCCGCTCTCGCCCGCCGCGGCGGCGATCCACACGCGGGTGAGCGCCACCCAGCGCATGAACGCGGTCCACGTGGCGCGGTTGCGGTCCACGGCCGCCTGGAGGGTGTCGCGGGCGGCGGCGGACTCGCCGCGCAGCGCCTGGGCGGCGGCGTAGGCGGCCATGCAGCCGCCCACGGTCAGCGCCGTCTCGTGGTTGGCGGGCGCGTGCAGGATCAGCAGCGCCGCGCCGAGCTGTCCGCGCAGGGTGGCGGCGTTGCCGCGGGCGAGCGCGAGGCTGCCCTCGCCGCGTGACCAGCCGCGCTGGCCCGCGAGGGTGGCGCGCATGGAGGCGATGGACTGGTCCATCATGGCCAGGTCGCCGGAGAAGTACCCGCACATGGACCAGGTGGAGTGCAGCGGGGAGACGAGGGCGGGGATCTCGTCGCGCCAGGCCGCCGACTCCTCGAGCGCCTCGCGGACCAGTGCCGCGGCCTCCGTGGTGCGTCCGGCGTAGCAGAGGGCGAGGGCGCGCGAGTTGAGCACCTGGGCTCGCTGGGCGGGCCCGAGGTCCTGGGCGAGCAGCTCCGTGCTGAGCCGCAGCGCGTCGCCGGTGCGGGCGGCCGACGCGGTCAGCCCGAGGCGCTGGACGGCCACCTGGCGGCGGCGCGCCGTCCCCATCAGGTCCTTCTCGGTGGCGGCGAGCAGGTCGAGGGCGTCGCCGAGCCGGTCCATGCCCCAGGCCAGGTTGCTGGCCCTGGCCAGCACGAGGCGAGCCCTGGACGGCTCGTCGTCGGGCTCGCGCGTGGCGTCGAGCACGGCCCTGGCCCTGTCGGGCTGCTGGGCGTAGTCGAGGAGCGTGGCCAGCTGGATCGCCGCCGGGGTGCCGCCGCCTCCGTCGAGGGCCGCCTCGCCGAGCCTGATGGCCAGCGGGTAGTCGTGCGCCGACCAGGCCAGGCGGGAGGCGTCCAGCAGCGGCCTGGGCGCGGCGCCGAGCCCGCCCGCCAGCCGCCACACCGTCACCCGCAGCGGGTCCTCCCTGCGGTGCAGGCCCGTCGCCTCGAGCGCGGCGACCAGGTCGGCGTGCCTGCGGCGGCGGCGCAGCTCGGGGCAGCGTTCGCGGGCGACCTCGCCGTAGAGGGGGTGGCCGAGGCGGGCGATCTCCCTCCGCCGGTCGACGCGCACCCTGATCAGGCCGCGCTCCTCCGCCTCCAGCAGCGCCCGCTCGCTGGTGAGCGCGCTGAGCATGCGGGCGCCGATCGGCTCGGCCAGCGCCGTGTACTCCAGTACGTCCTTCAGCTCGGGCGACAGCGCGCCGATCCGCTCGTGGATCAGGTCGACCAGGCGCGGCGCGAGCGGCGGGTCGCCGGTCAGCTTCCACATCCCGTGGATCTCGGAGAGCGCGCCCGAGGCGATGGCCGCGCCCACCACCTCGTAGAGGAACAGCGCGTTGCCCTCGGTCACCTCGCCCAGCCTGCGGACGGTGGCGTCGTCGGGCTGGCCGCCGAGCGCGGCGGTCAGGACGGCGGTGACGTCGTCGTCGCTGAGCGGGTCGGTGTCGTAGCGCCGCACGTGACCGTCCCGCCACAGCAGCGTCACCGGATCCGGAGCGGGCTCGCCCGTGCGGAGCGTGGCCACCAGCCGTGCCTGCCTGCCCCTGACCAGCGAGGCGATCACTTCGGCCGAGTGGCTGTCGAGCAGGTGCGCGTCGTCGACCGACAGCACGAGCACCCTGCCCCTGGCGTGGGCGAGCAGCTCGTCGGCGGCCCAGCGCAGCGTGTTGACCAGGTGCGGAGGGTGCTGGCGCGGGATGAGGTCGGCGAGCGCGCCGTTCGGGATCGAGCTGGCCGCCTTGGTCGCCCTGATCCGCAGCAGCGTCACCTTGGCCGCGTGGAAGTGCGTCAGCACCTCGCCGGCCAGGCGCGACTTCCCGACCCCCGCCGGCCCCGCGATGATGACGCCCTGGGCGGTCGGGTCGCGGGCGAGTCGGACGAGGTCGTCGAGTTCGTGCCTGCGGCCCGCGAATGGCCAGCGCTTCATGTTGGCCCCCTCGATACCTTATTGTCCTTTTGTGGCGCGCTGGGGTGTGAAATTCGACGTCGATTGCCCACGTTGTGCCCGACCTACTGTCGCACGCGAAGCCGACGGATTACACAGGGTTTTTCTGCCGGAACAGTTGCGGCCCTATTGGCTGGCGGTCTGCCAGAGTTGCGGGCAGTCATTGTTGCTGGAAAACCACGAAGAAGTCGACGACCGCGACCCCGACGAGCTGCCCGCCAGGCCCGCGGAGGTGCTGTGGCCCCCGTCGGGACGGCCGATCGGTCCCGAGGTGCCGCCTTCGGTGCGCCAGGAGCTCGTGTACGCGCGCGCGGGCCTGCGCTCGGGCTCGCCGGCCTCGGCCGTCCTGCACGTGCGGCGGCTGCTCGAGGCGGTCTGTGCCGACCACGGCGTGAGCGGGCGCACACTCTTCCACGCCCTGCGCGAGCTGCGCAGAGGCGGCCTGATCGACGGCTGGCTGCTGGCCTGGGCCGAGGAGCTGCGCGAGCTGGGCAACGAGGCCGCCCACCTCGGCCACCACCCGCTGGCGAAGGCCGAGGCCGAGGACGCGGTGGAGCTGGCCGAGGCTTTCGTCGACTACCTTTACGTCTTCTCCCGGAAATACCGCTCGTTTCGGGTACGGCGCGGCGCCGCCAAAACCCCCAATAACCGAAATGTCCTGCGAGACACCCCAGTGATGCGGATTCTTCGTAAATCACAGGTGGAGTTCACGGCCCACCCATATCCCCACGATCCGGCCAGGACAAAATCGAGGAGCGCGGTCGCCGACGAGCTCGGCATCCCGCCCAGACGGCTGCTCAAAGCCGTCATCCTCTACCTCGGCGAACACGCCGTCGTCGCCATCGCCCCCAGCGAGGGCGTCATCGACGAACGGGCACTGGCTCGCGCCTTCGGCGCCACCGACGCCAGAGTGGCGGGACTGGCCGACGTCATGCGCATCGGCGAGACCATCGCCGCCGAGATCCTCAGCCCGCTGGCGCTGCCGTACCTGCCGTCGGTGCTGGAGGAGACCTCCGCCGCCGCGGCCTCCGTCTACGTCTCCAGCGGCCGCCACGGCCTCGAACTCGAACTCGACCCCGCCGACCTGGTCCGCCTCACCAGGGCCAGGACCGCCCCGATCGTGAGGTGACAGCGTGCCCGACGTCGTCTTCGAGGGATCCTTCGACGAGCTCAGCTCGTTGGAGGACTGGCTGCGCGACGCCGACGCCCTGCGCGGCAGGACGCGCCTGGAGCACGGGACGCCGGGAGCGGGACGAATGGGCGGCGAGCCGCCCGAACTGGTCGTGGCCGTCGCCTCGCAGGGGCAGGCGACGGCGCTGGCCAGGACGGTGGAGTTCTGGCTGCGGTCGCGCGGCAGGCACGTGGCGCTCAAGCTGCGGGTCGGCTCGGAGATCACCGTGGACCTCGACCTACGGGCCAAGCTGGACGCCGAGGCCCTCGTCGCCCAGGTGACCGCCATCCTGCGCGACGCGCTCGACACCGCCGCCGACTGAACCAGGAGGCCGTCCGTTGGAGACCCCGGCCACGCGCGACCGGTGAGGCGTGTCCCTGGACGGGGCCCGGCCCCGCGCCGAGGGTGGCGGCCCGGCCCGCGTGCCGTATCCAGGGAGTGGGATGGCCTCGTCCGCGTGCCGTGAGGAGGGAGTGCGGAGGGAATGCGGAGGGAGTGCGGCGGCCTGGCCCGCGTGCCGTACGGAAGGAGTCAGGCCGTGAAGGCGTGCACCGAGCGCAGCATGCGCGCGGCCACCTCCAGGCCGCGTGACGCCTCGATCGCACGGCCCGCCGCCGCCGCGAGCCGGCCGAGCAGGTGCTCCTCGCGCTCGGTGAAGCGCCTGCCCGCCACCCACAGGTACGCCTGGTCACGCGTCGCCAGCGGCACCGGCACCGCCAGGAACCCCGGCACGCCCACCGACCAGTCCTGCACGAGCAGCACCGGGTCGGAGGCGATCGCCAGCTCCTTGAGCACCCCCGACTCCACCAGCCAGCGGCTCACGCCCAGTGGATCACCGGGCGCGGCCAGGACATGAGAGGGGTAGGCGAGCTCCTGCAGAGGGACCACGTCCACGAACCCCGCGTACGGCGTGCCGCCCACCGCGGCCGCGCAGAGGACCACCTGGTCCAGTAGCGCCTCCGACTCCACTTGGGAGAACGACTCGATGAGCTCCTTCACGCAGTCGCTGCTCATGCCTCATCCCCTGACGCAAAGCTCGCCCAGAACGGCGGAGTGTTAACGGGTGGCGACTCGGAGTATTACCGTCAAACACGCCCGTGGCCACCCCCACATCAGGTAATAGATATTTTCAGCGGGGCCTCGTCCGTAGCAGGAGCCATTCCACGTCGTCGCCGCGCGTGCCGTCGGGGCGAGGGAACAGCTCGCGCTGCACGCCCTCCCTGCTGAAGCCCGCCCGCCGCAGCACCTGCTGCGAGGCGTCGTTGGCGACGTCGGTGCCCGCCACGATCCTGTGCAGCGCCGTGTGGGCGAACGCCCAGTCCGTCAGCAGCCGCACCGCCCGGGTCATGAACCCTTTGCCCCTGAAGTCCGGCTGCAGCGAGTAGCCGACCATCGCCTGCCCGATCGAGGGCACCACCTGCACGAGCTGGATGTGTCCAGCGAACGCGTCGGTCTCCGCGTCGCGGATCGCGAGCTCGGCCCGCTGCCCCGACAGCCACCAGTAGCCGGTGTAGCGGCAGCGCCGCTCGGCCGCCTCGGCCGTCGGCGGGGGGCCGAGCATCCAGCGCGAGACGCTCGGCCTGCCCACCATGGCGTGGAAGTCGCCGGCGTCGCGCGGCGCCAGCTGCGTCAGCCGCACCACCCCGTCCGACAGCTCGCCGCCCTCCAGGAACGGCAGGTACTGCTCGGCCGCCTCACCGGGATCGCCCGCCAGCCTGGCGAACGCCACGAAGTCGGCGGCCCTGCCGTCGCGCGTGCGCGCCCGCTCCCTCTCGACCCCCTCCTGCACGTAGCCGGCGGCGTAGGCGACACGGAGGCTGGCCAGGTTCTCCACCTCGGCGCGCAGCTCGATGCGCCGCGCCCCCTTGTCGAAGGCCCACTCGGTGACCGCACGCGTCGCCGCGCTCGCCACACCCTTGCCTCTGGCCCACTCCGCGACCCGGTAGCCGATGGACAGCGCCCCGTGCGTGTCCGGCGGCCGCAGCCCCACCGCGCCCAGGTACTGCCCGCTGTCGCCGTCGGCGATCGTGAACTCGGCGCCGCCCTCGGCCCAGCGCCGCTCGGCGACCGCGAGATAGGCCTCGGCGTCCTCGATCGTGTACGGCATGGGCAGCCGGTAGAGGAACCTGGCGGTGTCGGCGTCGGACGTAGCTCTCACGATCGCGGGCAGATCGTCATGGGAGGGGGGACGCAGGATCAGCGCACCCGTCGAGATCACTTCACGCGGCAACATGGTCCATTGCTATCAATCCCCGTGCCATGGCGGCTAATCGACGTCCAGGAGCGCCGCCAGCTCCGTCCTGCCGTTCACGCCGAGCTTGCCGTAGACCGACTGCAGGTGGTTGTCGACCGTCCTGATCGACAGCACCAGCGACGCCGCGATGTCCTTGCTGGCCAGCCCGGACGCCGCCAGCCTGGCGATCTCCCTCTCGCGCGGCGTCAGCGCCGGCCCCTCTAAGCGCGCCAGCGCGGGCGAGCGGGCGCCCTGGCACGAGGCCGCGTAAGCCGCCGCCCTGGCCGCCGCGGCCCTGCCCTGCTGCGGGCGGCCCCTGGCCCGGTGGGCGGCCGAGGCCTGCGCGTAGGCCTCGGCGGCGTGCAGCAGCATGCCGAGCTCCGTGAACGACGCCGCCGCCCGCTCCAGGCCCTCCGCGTCGCCTGCGGCGGCCGCCGCCCCGTGCGCGGCGTAGATCGCCGACAGCCTCCCGTCGTGCAGCCTGGCCACCTCCGACAGGCGCGGGGCGACCTTCGCCGCCGCGCCGAACCGCACCGCGTCGTGCAGGGCGACCAGCTCGATGCCGTACAGCTCGTGCGTGCGGGCACGCGCCGCGTGCGCCAGCGCCAGCTCCACCGCCCGCGACGCCTGCCCTCCCATCGCCGCCACCCAGCGCTGCGCCGAGTCGATCGAGGTCTGCAGCAGGTACAGCACGTCGGTGCGGTCCTTCTCCGCCTGCGCCAGCAGCGCCCTGGCCGTGCTCTGGTCGCCCAGCAGCGCGCTGCAGTGCGCCAGCTCGGCCACGGCCAGCGCGGTGAAGTGGCCCGCCCCCGCCAGCGTCGTCGCCTCCCTGGTGATCCGCGCGGCCTCGCCGACCCTGCCGCGCATCCTGGCGATCTCGCCGTGCCACTGCAGGAACATCCGCCGGAACATGCGCAGCTCGCTGTCCTCGCCCAGCAGTTCCTGGCCGTGCACGACCACCCGCTCGGCTGCGGCCAGATCGCCGCTGAACAGCTCGGCCAGATAGCGGCCCGCCACCAGCTTGAGCACCTCAGAGGGCGCCGCGTCGTGCCAGGACTCCTCCACCGCCCTGGCCCGCTCGAACATCCGCCGCGCCTCGGCGCACCTGCCCGCGTACGGCAGGCCGTAGGCGGTGATGCCCATCGCCATCGCCGTGCCCACGACCGAGCCCGCGCCCTCGGCGAGCATCCGCTCGGCCGCGGCCGCGCACTCGTGGACCTCGCCGCGCAGGATGCGGACGTTCAGCCGCATCGCCTGCACCATCATCCGCAGCGCCGGGTCCTTCAGCATCGACTCGGCGTCGTCGAGCACCACGTCGGCCTCGGCGGGCCTGCGCAGCCCGAAGTTCAGGTTCCACGCGCGCTGCATCGCCAGCTGCGCCCGCAGCCGGGGATCACACGGCTCCTCCCATACCGAGGTCAGTGCTGCCTCCGAGTCGTCGAACGACTCCGAGAACGACAGCACGTCCGACAGGGTGATCGCCGCCTCGGCCCCGCCGCCCGCGTTCAGCGCCGCCCACCCCAGCCTGGCGGCCAGCGTCGCGTCGTGCGCCGCCCACGCGATCCTGCAGCCCGACAGCAGCGGCGCGGGGTCCTTCGCGGTGCCGCTCTCCAGCCGCCACATCGCCATCCTGACCACGTCGTCGCGCCGCCTGGCGCCCGTGGCCTCCAGCGCCTCGGCCAGCTGCCGGTAGCGGCGGCGGGTGCGCAGCAGCGGGCTGCGCGCCCTGATCGCCTCGCCGTACAGCGGGTGGGCCAGGCGCACCAGTGTCCGCCCGCCGTCCACGAGCACCCTGACGAGGTCCTTGGCTTCCAGCGCCTCCACCGCCGCCGGGGGCACCAGCCCTGCCAGCAGCTGCGCCCCCAGCGGCTCGCCGAGCGCGATGTACTCCAGCGCCTCCTCCTCGGCCGCCTCCAGCCTGCCGATGCGGGCCGCCACCAGCTCGGCCAGCGGGGGAGCGACGGGCGGCGCCGACTCCAGCCGCCACAGCCCCTGCACCCGCACCAGCGCCCCGAGGTCCAGCGCGCCCGCCACCAGCTCCCGCAGGAACAGGGCGTTGCCCTCGGTCAGCCGGTGCAGCCTGGCCACGCTCTGCGACTCCACGGGGTCGCCCAGCACCCCCGCCAGGATGCGGCCCACGTCGTGCAGGCTCAGCGGCGCCAGCTCCATCCTGGCCAGGCCCAGGTCCTTCCACAGCGTCACCACCGCCTCGGGCGCCGGCTCGCCGCTGCGCAGCGTCAGCAGCAGCTGCGCGGCGGCGCCCTGCGCCATGTGGTGCAGAACCGCCGCCGAGCCCGGATCCAGCAGGTGGGCGTCGTCGATGAGCATCAGCGGCCGCCGCTCGGTCCCCACCAGCGTGTCGGAGATCCACTTCAGCGGGTTGGCGCCCTGCGGCAGCGCCGCGGGCAGCAGATGGGCCAGCGCGCCGAACGGCAACTCGCGGGCCGCCATCGAGGCGATGGCGTGCACCGCCGTACGGCCGCGCGAGCGCAGCGAGGTCACCACCTCCGCCGCGAGCCTGCTCTTGCCCACACCCGCCGCGCCCACGACGGCGACACCGCAGGTCGCGGGGTCGTTCATCAGCGTCAGCAACCGGTCGGTCTCCTCGACCCGGCCGGCGAAGGGCCAGCGTGTCGACACGTGAGGATGTTACGGTGAAGAAGGGCGCAAATACAGGGGGTTGCCACAGGCCGACCGACCCCGCGATTCGCCCTATCCTCATGCCCATGGGTTTTCGCAGGCACGGGCCGTTCCAGATAGGGGATCAGGTGCAGCTCACCGACCCCAAGAACAAGCGTCACACGATCACGCTCAAGCAGGACGGGGTCTTCCACACGCACAAGGGGGCGATCCCGCACAGCGACCTGATCGGCCAGCCCGAAGGCTCAGTGGTCCGCTCGTCCGGCGGCACGCAGTACCTCGCCTTCCGCCACCTGCTGCAGGACTACACCCTGTCGATGCCGCGCGGCGCGGCCGTCATCTACCCCAAGGACGCCGCCCAGATCGTCGGCATGGCCGACGTCTTCCCCGGAGCCCGCGTCATCGAGGCGGGCGTCGGCTCGGGCGCGCTGACCTGCTTCCTGCTGCGCGCCGTCGGCGCCGAGGGCAAGGTCATCTCCTACGAGCGGCGCCAGGAGTTCGCCGACGTCGCCCGCAAGAACGTCGAGAAGTTCTTCGGCGGCGAGATGGACAGCTGGCGCCTGGTCGTCGGCGACCTGAACGAGTCCATCGACGAGAGCGACGTCGACCGGGTCATCCTCGACATGCTGGCCCCGTGGGAGTGCGTCGACTCCGCGGCCAAGGCTCTCACGCCGGGCGGCGTGATCTGCGTCTACGTGGCCACGACCACCCAGATGTCCAAGACGGTCGAAACCCTTCGGGAGCACGGGAGTTTCACCGAGCCCCACGCGTGGGAGACCCTGGTTCGCGACTGGCATGTCGAGGGACTGGCCGTACGACCTGATCACCGGATGATCGGGCACACCGGCTTCCTCGTCACCGCCCGCCGCATGGCGGACGGCGTCACGCCCCCGCCACGGCGCCGACGACCGAAGGGAACCACCGAAGAACTATGACGATTTGGCCACGGCGGTGCCTTGGTGCGTGACACGGGAACAGATGACCGTGTTCATATGCTGGAAGTACTAAACACGCCAATACGGATTATTCGCCGAATACCGAATGTCACTCTACGAACACTTTCCGGCCAGGTAGCGGAAAGCCGGGAGATGGGTAAGGTCCTTAGTAGTCGCTCTCGACTGGGAAGGAGGTGACGGGGCGTGGCAGCTCGCGATGATGCAGAGGCTCGAGCCGCGCAGCGCGAACGGGAGGTCGCTGATCTTTCAACACAGGTCTCCTTCCTGCAGGAGGAGATCACAGCGCTGCGAAGGAAGCTGGCCGAGTCACCCCGTCAGGCCAGGGTCCTCGAGGAGCGTCTCCACGAGGCGCAGGCCAACCTTGCCGCGGTCACCAGCCAGAACGAACGGCTGGTAGCCACACTCAAGGAGGCCAGGGACCAGATCGTGGCCCTCAAGGAAGAAGTCGACCGGCTGGCCCAGCCGCCGTCCGGCTTCGGCGTCTTCCTCGAGGCAAGAGAAGACGGCACGGTGGAAGTCTTCACCGGAGGCCGCAAACTGCGGGTCAACGTCAGTCCCGCAGTCGATGTCGATGTGCTCAAGCGTGGCCAGGAAGTCATGCTCAACGAGGCGCTCAACGTGGTCGAGGCGCTCGGCTACGAAGAGGTCGGCGAGATCGTGATGCTCAAGGAACTGCTCGAAGACGGCGAGCGCGCCCTGGTCATCTCCCACGCCGATGAGGAGCGCGTCGTGCGCCTCGCCGAGTCGCTGCTCGGACAGCCCGTCCGCGCGGGCGACTCACTGCTGCTGGAGCCCCGCTCCGGCTACGTCTACGAGCGCATCCCCAAGTCCGAAGTGGAAGAGCTCGTCCTCGAAGAGGTCCCTGACATCTCCTACGAGGAGATCGGCGGCCTCATGCGTCAGATCGAGCAGATCAGGGACGCCATCGAGCTGCCCTACCTGCACGCCGACCTGTTCCGCGAGCACAAGCTCCGCCCGCCCAAGGGCGTGCTGCTGTACGGCCCGCCCGGATGCGGCAAGACGCTCATCGCCAAGGCCGTCGCCAACTCCCTGGCCAAGCAGGTCGCGGAGAAGACGGGGCAGTCGGGCAAGAGCTTCTTCCTCAACATCAAGGGTCCCGAACTCCTCAACAAGTACGTCGGCGAGACCGAGCGGCACATCCGCCTGGTCTTCCAGCGAGCAAGGGAGAAGGCCTCCGAGGGCACCCCGGTGATCGTGTTCTTCGACGAGATGGACTCGATCTTCAGGACCCGAGGCTCGGGCGTCTCCTCCGACGTCGAGAACACCATCGTCCCTCAGCTGCTGTCGGAGATCGACGGCGTCGAGGGACTGGAGAACGTCATCGTCATCGGCGCCTCCAACCGTGAAGACATGATCGACCCGGCGATCCTGCGGCCAGGCCGCCTGGACGTCAAGATCAAGATCGAGCGGCCGGACGCCGAGGCGGCCAAGGACATCTTCTCCAAGTACCTCATCGCCGACCTCCCGCTGCACCCGGACGACCTGGCCGAGCACAGCGACTCCCGCGACTCCACGATCGCGGGAATGATCCAGAGCGTCGTCGAGCGCATGTACACCGAGAGCGAAGAGAACCGCTTCCTCGAGGTGACCTACGCCAACGGCGACAAGGAAGTCCTCTACTTCAAGGACTTCAACTCCGGCGCGATGATCCAGAACATCGTCGACCGGGGCAAGAAGATGGCCATCAAGCAGTTCCTCGAGACCGGGCAGAAGGGCCTGCGGGTGCAGCACCTGCTCGCCGCCTGCGTGGACGAGTTCTCCGAGAACGAGGACCTGCCCAACACCACCAACCCCGACGACTGGGCCCGCATCTCCGGCAAGAAGGGCGAGCGGATCGTGTACATCCGCACGCTGGTCTCCGGCAAGCAGGGCACCGAGGCAGGCCGGTCGATCGACACGGTCGCGAACACCGGCCAGTACCTGTAGTTCTCCGGTCGAAAGGGCCGCTCCCCACTCAGGGGAGCGGCCCTTTCGCCATCCGATGGCCGCCTGGCGCCTGGGCTCGGCGGAGAAGCCTAGGCGAACGCCGGCCGTACGGCTAGCCGACCTCGACGCTCTCCAGCAGCCCCAGCGCGTCAGGGACCAGCACGGCCGCTGAGTGGTAGGCGGTGACCAGGTAGGACAGGATCGCCCGGTCGCAGATCCCGGCGAACCGCACCGACAGACCTGGCTCCCGCTCGTCCGGCAGCCCCGTGCGGCGCAAGCCGATCACCCCCTGGTCGTCCTGACCCAGGCGCATCGCCACGATGGAGGTCAGACCCCGATCCGAGACCGGGATCTTGTCGCACGGCAGCAGCGGCACACCCCGCCACGCGATCACCTTCCCGCCCTGGACGTCCGTCATCGCCGGATACACCCCGCGCGCGTTGCACTCCCTCCCGAACGCGGCGATCGCCCTCGGATGAGCCAGGAAACAGTGTGTCTTCCTGCGCCTGGCCAGCAGATCGTCCAGATCGTCCGGCGTCGGGGGGCCGCCCCTGGTGTGGACGCGCTGCTTCAGATCGGCGTTGTGCAACAGCCCGAACTCCCTGTTGTTGAGCAGCTCGAACTCCTGCCGCTCCCGCAACGCCTCCACGGTCAGCCGCAGCTGCTGCTCGACCTGATCCATCGGATCGCTGTACAGATCCGCCACCCTGGTGTGGATACGCAGGACCGTCTGGGCCACGCTCAGCTCGTAGACCCTGGGCGCGAGGTCGTAGTCGACGAACGTGCCGGGCAGCCGCGCCTCACCCACGTGCCCGGCCGCCAGCGCCACCTCCGCCTCGCCGTACCTGTTCTGCGGCCTCGCCTGGCCCGAAGGCGTCAGATGGGCGCGCAGACCTGGGGAGCGGTCGAGCAGGCCCCGCAACGCGGGGCCTGGCAACGCCAGCACCGTGCACCCGGTGATCGCCCGCACCGTGTACGGCCAGCCGGGCGCGCCGCCCGCCAGCAGCGCGTCGCCGAGATGGTCGCCGTCCGCCAGCCGCCCCAGCTCGGCGGAGCCGTCGTAGGCGCCGTGCGCCGACTTGGCCAGCTTGCCGTGCGCGACCAGCAGCAGCTCCTCGACCGGCGCGCCCTCCTCGGCGATCACCTGTCCGGGCTCGTACTCCCGCTGCTCGAACAGGCCGGCCAGCTCCGCCAGCACCTCGGCATCGTCGAAGCCCCGCAGCGCGGGCAGCTCGCACAACTCGCCGGGCACCACCCGCACGTCGGCGCCCGTCGAGGTGAAGCTCACCCTGCCATCGCCGACCTGGTATGACAGGCGCCGGTTGAGCCGGAAGGAGCCACCCGTCACCTCCACCCACGGCAGCACCCGCAGCAGATGCCGCGGGGAGATCTCCTGCATGAACGGCACGGACTTGGTGGTGGTCGCCAGATTCCTGGCGGCCGCCGTGCTCAGACTCGACGCGGTCACGAGGCGACCCTCCCCAGCAGCGTTCCGATCCTGGTGCCGGCGGTGCCGAGCCCGGTCGGCCCCGGCACCCAGCGGGCGCGTTGCAACGTCGGCTCGTCATAGCGCCTGCACTCCTTGTGCCAGCGCAGGATGGCGGCCATCCAGTCGCCCAGCTCGGCCACGTATTCGGCCACCGAGGCGCGCAGCCCGGCGTCGGCGCCCATGTCGTCGAGCAGCGCCGGCACGTCGACCTCGGCTACCTTCTGGAACTGCCGCATCCTCGCCGTCATCAGCGAGCCGACCAGCTCCGTCGCCCTGGGCAGGTCGCAGTCGAAGAACGTCTGCACGACCAGCACCATGTTGTGCAGCTCGCCCTCGAACTCGATCTCCTTCTGATAGGAGAACAGGTCGTTGAGCATGCAGGCGTAGTCGTGGGCCGCGCCGACCAGCGCCGCGATCGGCCGCGACCCCCACACCTCGGCGGGGATCGACCGCCCGGGCGCCAGCCGCGCCAGCGCCATCGTCAGGTCGGAGCCGAACGTCTTGCGCCGCATCTCCACGTAGTCGACGGGATCGGGGACCCGGTTCTGGATGTGATTCGACAGCTCCCACAACCAGCTCTCCGTCATCGCCTCCACCGACGCCCTGAACTCCGCGCGCCCCTCGGGCGACATCGGCTCGGCCGTACGGACCCACAGATCCGCCAGGCCGCGCTCCACCGGGTTGGCCGCCACCGCCGTCACCACCAGATCCAGCGGCATGAACGCCGACAGCCGCCGGTTGAACGCCTTCGCCCCTGTGAAGTCGCGGGAGCGGCCGAACACCACCGGCAGGTAGTCGTCGCCGTAGGTGCCCCAGCTCAGCCAGTCGGTGGCCAGGACCAGCCCCTCCAGGCTCGCGTCGGGATCGATGCCGGCCGCGCACAAGGCCAGGTCGTAGCCGTCATGCGCGGCCCTGTCCCACACCAGCGTGTAGAAGCCCATCGCCTCCGCGTAGTCGAGCGTCGCCTTGCGCGCCGCCTCCAGGTGCGGGTTCTCCCGCACCTGGAAGGGCATGTGGATCTCCGGCAGCGGCAGGGGACCCACCTTCTGGTGCGGGACGTGGGCGTGGTTCCTCAGCCCGCCGGGGCCCAGCACGTGCCGGGGCGAGACATGGAAGCCGGTGCGCCCCCCACCGTTCATGTAGCGGTTGGAGCGCAGATGCCACTCGTGCCCGCCCGACTGCCAGTCCTGCAGGCCGCGCGCGTAGCGCAGCACCGCCTCCTGCTCGTGCGGCGCCAGCGCCTGCTCGGCGAACAACACCGGCAGCTCGGTGAACGTCGTGTGCTCGAACACGTGCAGCCGCGACGTCAGCAGATCATTGGTGATCTCCGCCGCCTTCTGCGTGTCGCAGCCGAGGAAACGCTCCACGACCAGCACGCAGTTGGACAGCTCACCCTCCTCCTCCACCTCCCGCTGGTAGGAGAACAGGTCGTTGCGCAGGTGCACCGCGTCGGCGAACGTCTCCGTCAGCACCCTGATCGGACGGCTGCCCGCCACCCGCTCCGGCACCTCCGCGCCCACCGCGTGCTCGATCAGGCACGCCGACCACGGAGCGCCGCCCACCTTGCGGCGCTCCTCGATGTACTCGATCGGGTTGGACACCTGGCCGTCCTCGATGTGGAACAGCTCCCACATCGACTCCTGCATGAGCTCGTGGTTGGTCCTGGTGAAGCGCTCCCGCCACAGCCGCGACATCCCGGGCACCGTACGGGCCCACAGATCGCGCAGTCCCTTCTCCGTGGGGTTGTCCGGCTCGGGCGGATCGTCGGTCATGAACAGATCGAGCCGATCCAGGTACGCCTGGGCGCCCGCCACATCTCTCGTCCGCTTGAAGATCTCGAGGAAGTGGTCGTCGAAGAAGAACACCCAGACATACCAGTCGGTGATCAGGTCCAGCTCGGCGGCATCGCACTCCGGATGGGTGTAAGCGCAGAGCAGGCCGTAGTCCATGCCGTCGAACCTGCGCTCCTCCCAGATCTCCGGATCCTCCAGCATGCCCATCTCCCGCGCCCACGCCTTGGTGTGGACGCGAGCCGACTCCACATGCGGATTCAGCCTGGCCGGATAGGGGCAGTAGAAGTCGGGCAGCTCGAAGGGGCCCATCAGCCGACTTCGACGCTTTCCAGAATGCCCAGCGCGTCGGGCACCAGCACCGCCGCCGAGTAGTACGTCGTCACCAGGTAGGAGATGACCGCCTGGTCGTTGATGCCCATGAAGCGCACCGAAAGGCCCGGCTGGTACTCATCCGGCAGTCCCGTCCTGTGCAGGCCGATCACGCCCTGGTTCGCCTCGCCCAGCCGCATCGCCATGATCGAGGTGACGCCCTTGTCGCTCACCGGGATCTTGTTGCACGGCAGCACGGGAATGCCGCGCCACGCGGGCACGCTCTGCCCGCCGTACTCCGCGTTCGACGGGTACAGGCCCCTGGCGTTGCACTCGCGGGCGAAGGCCGCGATCGCCCGTGGATGGGCGAGGAACACCGCGGGGTCCTTCCACACCTTGGCCAGCAGCTCGTCCATGTCGTCGGGCGTCGGCGGCCCGCTGCGGGTATGGACGCGCTGCTTGAGATCGGCGTTGTGCAGCAGGCCGAACTCCTTGTTGTTGACCAGCTCGTCCTCCTGCCGCTCCCGCAACGCCTCGATGGTCAGCCGCAGCTGCTGCTCGGTCTGGTTCATCGGCTCGTTGTAGAGATCGGCCACGCGCGAGTGCACCCGCAGGATCGTCTGCGCCACGCTCAGCTCGTACTGCCTCGGCGCCAGCTCGTAGTCGACGAACGTGCCGGGCAGCCTCGCCTCGCCCACATGGCCCGCCGCCAGCGCGATCGCCGCCTCACCATGGGCGTTCTGCGCGTGCCCGTCCCAGTTCGCTGCGTTCTCCAGCCGGGCGTGCAGCACATCCGAGTTGCCCCGGACCTCTGCCAGCGCCTGCGCCGACAGCGTCAGCACCGTGCACGCCGTCACCGCCTTCGCCGTGAACTCCCACCGGCCGTCCATGCCCATCAGGACCTGTTCGCCCAGGTAGTCGCCGTCGGCCAGCACCCCCAGCACGCTCTCGTTGTCGTAGGCGCCCTGCGCGACCTTGCGCACCTTGCCGTGCGCGATCAGCACCACCGAGTCGCGCGGGCTGCCCGCCTCCACGATCGTCTCGCCCGGCCGCACCTCCCACTGGGTGAAGCGGCCCGCCAGCGCCGCGAGCGCCTCCTGGTCGTCGAAACCGCGCAGCGCCGGCAGCTCGGCCAGCTCGCCGGGAATGACGCGGACCTCCGATCCCGTCGAGGTGAACGTGACGCGCCCGTCGCCCACCGCATAGGTCAGCCGCCTGTTGACCCGGTAGACACCGCCGATTGCCTGCACCCACGGCAGCACCCGCAGCAGGTGCCGCGAGGTGATCTCCTGCATCTGCGGCACCGACTTCGTCGTCGTCGCAAGATTGCGTGCCGCCGCTGTACTGAGGCTGAGCTGGTCGTCGGTCATTCCCTCACCTGTTCGCTCGGAGTTGTGCGCCACGTAAAGTTATCTACTGAACACGTAAAGTGAAACCTGTGAACCAGGAAAGTCTCAGGAGACACAGGGAACCCAACTGTCACAAGCTGCCGTCAAAGGGGCGTGCGCAGACGACGGATCACCAGTACGCCCGCCCAGGCGAGCGGGAGGCTCGCGGAGCTGGACCTCCTCCGCTTCATCGCGGCCATGGCCGTCCTCGCCTTCCACTTCTTCGTCGCCTTCGCCTCCGTCTGGGGGCAGCGGCCCTCGACTCTGTTCCCCTGGCTCGCCCCCGTCGCGGGGCTCGGCATCCTCGGCGTCGAGCTCTTCTTCGTCATCAGCGGATTCGTCATTCTCATGACCGTGTGGGGGAGAGGGCTCGGCGCGTTCGCCTGGTCCAGGTTCGTCCGCCTGTATCCGGCCTACTGGCTGAGCCTGGCCGCCGTCGTGCTCGTCTACGGCGTGCTCGCGGCAGAGCCGCTCGACCCGAAGCTGTCGGTCGGCGGATACCTGGCCAACGCCACGATGTTCCAGCGCCTGTTCGACATCGCCGACGTCATGAAGGTCCACGACGCGATGGGGGTGTACTGGTCGCTCTGGGCTGAGCTGCGCTTCTACCTGCTCATCTCCATCCTGGTGATCGTCGGCGTCACCTACCGGCGGGTCCTCGTCTTCATGAGCGTCTGGCTCGCCGCCGCGGTCGGCGCCGAATTCCTCGGCAACGACATCGTCAGCGAGATCTTCATGCCCCGCTACGCCGGATACTTCGTCGCGGGCATGGCCCTCTACCTCATCCACCGGCACGGCTCGGCCTGGCTGCCGTGGCTGCTGTTCGCCGCCTCATGGGCCCTGTCCGTCTACTCCGCGCTCGACCGCGTCGCCAGGCGCGTCGACGCGGCCGGCTTCAAGGCCATGCCCGTCACCGAGACGGGCGTCGTCTTCACCGTCACCCTCATCTTCGCCGTCATGGCCATGGTCGCCCTCGGCTACTTCCGCATGCCGTCCTCGCCCGTGCTCACCGCGATGGGCGGCACCACCTACCCGCTCTACCTCTTCCACAGCGTCGTCGCCGTCGCCCTCATCCCGCCTCTCGTCGGCGTCATGCCCGCCTGGGCCGTCGGCGTGATCGCCACGCTCGTCACCCTCCTCTTGTCGTATCTTGTCTATTCCTGTGCCGAACGGCCCATCCAGCGGCTCCTGCGGCCACGGCGCACCCCACAAAGCACGCCAATGTCCGCCGAACGGGTGGAAAAGGCGTCGGTGCCATAACTCTGTGACCCTCAGGGACTGTGAAGGGCATAGGCTCGGGCATATAAACGGCGGATAGACAGACCGGACTCTGTAGGCCGGACCACGAGAGGTGCGCATGACGGTGCGTCGGGTGATGGGCATCGAGACCGAGTACGGGATCTCCGTACCCGGCCAGCCAGGCGCCAACGCGATGGTGACCTCCTCCCAGGTCGTGAACGCCTACCTGGCCGCCTCGGCCGCCAGGGCGCGCCGAGCCCGCTGGGACTTCGAGGAGGAGAACCCCCTGCGCGACGCCCGAGGCTTCGACCTCGCCCGCGAGGTCGCCGACCCCAGCCAGCTGACCGACGAGGACCTCGGCCTCGCCAACGTCATCCTCACCAACGGCGCCCGCCTCTACGTCGACCACGCCCACCCCGAATACTCCACGCCCGAGGTCACCAACCCGCGCGCCGCCGTCATCTGGGACAAGGCGGGCGAGCGGGTCATGTACGACGCCGCCGTCCGCGCCTCGGCCGTCCCCACCAACGCCCCCATCCAGCTCTACAAGAACAACACCGACGCCAAGGGCGCCTCCTACGGCTGCCACGAGAACTACCTGATGCGGCGTGCCACGCCGTTCGCCGACATCGTCCGCCACCTGACGCCGTTCTTCGTCTCCCGGCAGGTCGTCGTCGGCGCAGGCAAGGTCGGCATCGGCCAGGACTCGCGCGGCGAAGGCTTCCAGATCAGCCAGCGCGCCGACTTCTTCGAGGTCGAGGTCGGGCTCGAGACGACGCTCAAGCGGCCCATCATCAACACCCGCGACGAGCCCCACGCCGACCCGGAGAAGTACCGTAGGCTCCACGTCATCATCGGCGACGCGAACATGTCGGAAATATCGACATATCTGAAGCTCGGGACGACGGCCCTGGTCCTCGCGATGATCGAAGACAACTTCCTCACCCGCGACCTCGCCGTCGAGAACCCCGTCCAAGCCCTCCGCGCGGTCTCCCACGACCCCACCTGCCGCTACGAGATCCCCATGCGCGACGGCCGCAAGCTCACCGCGATCCAGCTGCAGATGGAATACCTCGAGCAGGCCCGCAAGTACGTCGAGGAACGCGGCACCGCCACCGAGGAGATGAACAAGGACGTCCTCGACCGCTGGGAGTCCGTCCTCACCCGCCTGGCCGAAGACCCCATGCAGCTCTCCCGCGAGCTCGACTGGGTCGCCAAACTCGAGCTCCTCGAGGGCTACCGCACCCGCGACGGCCTCGCCTGGTCACACCCCAGACTCCAGCTCGTCGACCTCCAGTACTCCGACATCAGGCCCGACCGCGGCCTCTACAACCGGCTCGTCGCCCGCGGCCGCATGCAGCGCCTCGTCACCGAGGAACAGGTCCAGCGCGCCGTCGAGAACCCGCCCACCGACACCCGCGCCTACTTCCGCGGGCGCTGCCTGCGCCAGTACAGCGAATCGGTCGCCGCCGCCTCGTGGGACTCCGTCATCTTCGACATCCCTGGCCGCGAATCGCTCCAGCGCGTACCCACCCTGGAGCCCCTGCGCGGCACCAAGGCCCACGTCGGCGAACTCTTCGACCGCTGCCGCACCGCCGCGGACCTCGTCGCGGCCCTGACCGGCGGGGAGTAGCCCGGGAGCGCGGGGCATGGCGCCGCCGTGCGGTGGCCGTACGGACCGGAGGGAACGCCACCGGACGGCTACAGCAGCGAGATGCCCAGGATCAGCGTGCCCGCGGCCAGCGACAGGCCGCCCGCGAACGTCAGCCAGATCAGTCGGCTCGGCTTCGTGTCGCTCGGCCGGATCACCGACAGGAAGAAACCCAGCGGCATCAGGATCGGCGCCGCCACGATCAGTGTGCGCACCAGCGACCGCATGCCGTCCGACAGGCCGGACTGGTCGATGTACAGCAGCGCCACCAGGCTGAACAGGACCAGCACGCCCGCGTGGGCGTGACCCGCGCGCCAGAGACCGCGGCGGACCGGGTTGTCGTTGTAGCCGGGGACGTTGCGCATGAGGAAGGTCAGCAGGGTGACCCCGCCGTAGGCGACGAACGGGACTGTGATGAGGAGTACACCTGCGGTGCTGAGCGTTGCGGGGGACATCGCGAACCTCCTGAAGGATGGGCCTTCAGTATTGGATAGGGGTGCTATCCAGTCAAGCCGATGAAGATCGCCGGGCTGGGCGCGCGAAATGTCGCCCGGTTCGGGGAAGATAACCAGTAGAGGCAGTCCCCCAAGCGGAGGAAGATCATGGCGAACAGGGACACCGGCGGTCAGAAGCAGACCGGCCGTCGCGAGAACGAGGTCGAGGAGACCGAGGCCTCGGCGGCCGGTGATGTGCAGGAGCGCCAGGAGAAGCTGACCGACGACGTCGACGCGATTCTGGACGAAATCGACGAAGTGCTCGAAGAGAACGCAGAGGAGTTCGTGCGTAGCTACGTCCAAAAGGGCGGACAGTAGGCAAAGCGGACAACCATATAAAGGGCTGAACGGGTGGAAGCGCCCGAGGCAACGACGAGCTGAAGCACCGCGACGGCACCACCGAGGACGACTACGAGCGGATGCTCGCCCGGCAGGGCGGGCTCTGCGCCTTCGGTCGGATGGTGCGGGGTCGGGGCACTTCGAGGACGACGTCGTGCCCGTGGAGGTGCGGCTCAGTACCCGGCCGGACTCCGTGGTCCCGCCGGAGTTCCTGTCGCGGGCGGTGCGGGGCTAGGCGTATTCGACGGAGACGCCGAGCAGGCGGACGGGGCGGTCCTGCGGGAAACGGTCGAAGATCGTGAGCGCGGCCTGTTCGATGGTGGCGGCGTCCAGGGTGGGCTGGGGGAGTTTGGCCTGCCGGGTGTGGGTGGTGAAGGGCGCGTGGCGGACCTTCACGGTGACGCGGACGACGGGGCGTCCTTCGGTTTCCCCGGCCAGCCGCCGGGCCAGTGCGGTGATGTGGTCCCGCATGGTGGCGGGGTCGGTGAGGTCCTCGGTGAAGGTGGTCTCGTGGCTGTGGCCGCGTGGCACCCATGGGGTGGTGGTGACGCTGGTTTCGCCCTTGCCGAGGGCGAGGTAGCGCAGCCATGGGCCGTTGGTGGGTCCGAAGTGGCCGGCCAGATGGGCGGGATCGGCGGCGGCGAGCTGGGTGACGGTGTGGATGCCGAGGCCGGCGAGTTTCCTGCCGGTCTTGGGACCGATGCCCCACAGGGCGGTGGTGGGGCGCTCACCCATCGTGGCATGCCAGGTTTCCGTGGTGAGGCGCGCGACGCCTGCGGGCTTGTTGAACTGGGCGGCGAGTTTGGCCTGGTGCTTGTTGTCGCCGATGCCGATGGAGCAGGTGAGCCCTGTCGCCGCCGTGACCGCTCGCTGGATGTCCTGGGCGAGGGTTTCGGGGTCGTGGGTGGTGGCGCCGAGGAATGCTTCGTCGAGTCCCCAGACCTCGACGGTGACGGGGAAGGTGCGCAGGACGTCCATGACGGCGGCGCTGGCTGCCTCGTAGGCCGGCAGGTCGGTGGGGAGGTAGACGGCGTCGGGCAGGCGTTTGCGGGCGGTGCGCATGGGCGTGCCGGAGTGGACGCCGTGTTCGCGGGCCTCGTAGGAGGCGGTGGCGACGACGGTGCGGGGGGTGGTGGGGTCGCCGTTGCCGCCGACGATGACGGGGCGTCCTCGGAGTTCGGGGTTACGGAGGATCTCGACGGCGGCCATGAAGGCGTCGAGGTCCACGTGGAGCACCCAGTCCCGCATGGGGTCCAGTATGACCGGGTGGTGGGGCGCCGTCGCGATCGGCGCGGGCCGCCTCCCGGGTGCTCGTTACGACATGTCGACCTTCGTATGGGGCTGCAGGGACGTAAATGGTTCGCGCTGAGCTGATCGTGGGAAGTGCATGCAACAGCACAACATGAGTAGGGTCGGGCCCTAAGGACACTAAGGTTTTTGGAGGGAGTCGCGTGGCACCGCACAGGGATCTGTCCGCCGGCTTGATGAGCCAGCTCTTCGTGAACAACGGAAATTCATCGTTCTCTGAGTTCGTCGGTAGTCATGCTCCTGACCTGCTGCCGTCGCGCACGCAGGCGCTGGCCACACCGATCGGTGACCAGGTGTCGCACGCGACCACGATCATCGCCGCCACCTGCGCCGGTGGGGTGGTGATGGCCGGTGACCGCAGGGCGACCTCGGGGAACATGATCTCCCAGCGTGACGTGGAGAAGGTGTTCAGGACCGACGACTACTCCTGCATGGGGATCGCGGGCACGGCCAGCACGGGCATCGAGATGGCCAGGCTCTACCGGGTGGAGCTGGAGCACTACGAGAAGATGGAGGGTCGCACGCTGTCGGTGGCCGGCAAGGCCAACAGGCTGGCGACCATGATCCGCGGCAACCTGGCGATGGCGATGCAGGGCCTGGTGGTGGTGCCGTTGTTCGCCGCCTACGACCCTGACAAGGATGCGGGGCGGATCTTCAGCTACGACGTGGCGGGTGGCCCCTACGAGCGGGACAGGTTCGACGCGATCGGCTCGGGTTCGATCTTCGCGCGGGGCTCGCTGAAGAAGCTCTACAGGGACAACGCGCCGGCTCAGGACATCGTGATGGCGGCCATCCAGGCGCTCTACGACGCCGCGGACGACGATTCGGCGACCGGTGGTCCCGATGTGACCAGGAAGATCTGGCCCATCGTGGCGGTCGTCGACGGCGAAGGTTTCCGCCGCCTGAGCGACGACGAGGTCTCCGGGGTGGTCGAGCGGATGCTCGCGGAACGGATGATCTCCCCTGACGGCCCCATCGCCCCGCTGTCCTAGAAAGGACCTCCCGACGTGTCCATGCCTTTTGGATATGCCTCGCCCGAGCAGATCATGCGCGACAAGGCCGACTACGCGCGCAAGGGCATCGCGCGTGGCCGCAGCGTGGTGGTGCTGCAGTACGCCGACGGCATCCTGTTCGTCGCGCCGAACCCGTCGCGCGCGCTGCACAAGGTGAGCGAGATCTACGACAGGATCGGGTTCGCCGCGGTCGGCCGCTACAACGAGTTCGAGGAACTGCGGCTGGGCGGCATCCGTTATGCCGACATCAACGGCTACACCTATGACCGTTCGGATGTCACGGGTCGCGGGCTGGCCAACCTCTACGCGTCGAATCTGGGCCGCATCTTCACCGAGTCGATCAAGTCGCTCGAGGTGGAGGTGGTGGTGGCCGAAGTGGGCGACGCGCCTGACGGTGACGCGATCTACCGGTTGACGTTCGACGGTTCGGTGTTCGATGAGCACGGCTTCGCCGCGATGGGCGGGCAGGCCGAGGCGGTGGCGGCCAGGCTGAAGGAGCGCTACCAGGAGGGGATGTCGCTGGGCGACGCGCTGGAGGTGGCGCTGGTGGCGCTGACCGAGCCGGGCGGGGAGCGCCCGCCGGCGGGTCAGCTGGAGGTGGCGGTGCTCGACCGCAACAGGGAGCACCGCAAGTTCCTGCGGCTGGCGGGGCCTCGCCTGGAGCGGCTGCTGCGCGCCGCGCCTGAGGCGCCGGCTCCGGCCGAGGACGAGACGCCGACGGCGCCGGAGCCCGGCGCGGGTGACGGCACGGAGTAGCCTGCCGCACCCCTTTCGGAGGGGTCCGTACGGCAGCCATGAGACGGCCACCGGGGTCACCCGGTGGCCGTCCGTCTTTCACGCGTGCTCCCAGCGGGACTCCGGACGGGCGCCGTCACGTCGCCCGTCAAACCCCCAAACGTACAAATGTGACCGGGATCACACGATCTTCGTAGAACCGTGACCCCAGGTTCGGGATCAAAGCCGGTGTGAAGACGAGAAACCTCGCGGCCGGTGTGGCCGCGGTCGCCTGTTCGCTGGTGACGGTGGGCGGAGCGGCGCAGGCGGCGACCGCCGTCCCGAAGTTCGAGCCGCCGAAGATCTTCGGAACGACCTTCCAGGCCGACCCGGGCCACGACTTCACCAAGGGCATCCATTCCAGGCGCGACGGCATCCTTCGCGGCTGGATCACCGATGTCCAGAGTGACGGCACCGCCGAGTACGAGCCGATCAAGTGGAAGCGCGACAAGTACACCGAGGGCTTCTTCGTCGGTCCGCCGGAGGGCGACGTGATGGCCTATGCCTCGCCGATCGCCAAGAAGGCGGTCTATCTGAGCGCCTTCGGGTGCGGCAAGCGCATGTCGGCCATGACGGTCGATCGCAGGACGGGGCTGGGCAACAAGAGCTGCTCGCGTTCGGTGCTCCTGAAGCGGGTCGAGCAGCACCAGATGCCTTCGCTCATCACGGTCCACAAGGGGCAGATCGTGAAGGTTCAGGAGATCTTCACGCCGTGAGCGTGACGGGACCGTCCGCGGGGGCGGCGGTCCCGCGCGCTGCTTTCACAGTTCTCACGGTTCTTCCTGTGCTCCCGCGCTGCTCTTACGGAGGCGAGCAGCGCCAGGCACGGGGACGTGTCCGAGCTGGGCATTGCCGGTGGAACGGCGTCCGTGTCCGCGTGCCGTACCAGGGGTTTCGGCACCAGGCCCAGCGGTCCCGGCCCGCTGGTGGCCGTCCCTCGCGGGCGCGCCCCGCAGGTGGCTTTCGATTGAAAGAAAATCGAAACACGCGGAGATCTCTCCCGCCGGCGATTTCGGGGAACTAGTGTGAGGTGATGGATCGTCGCATCTTCGGGCTGGAGAACGAGTACGGCGTGACCTGCACGTTCAGGGGGCAGCGCAGGCTGTCGCCGGACGAGGTCGCCCGCTACCTGTTCCGCCGGGTCGTGTCCTGGGGCCGATCGAGCAATGTCTTCCTCCGCAACGGCGCGCGTCTGTACCTCGACGTGGGCAGCCACCCCGAGTACGCAACACCAGAGTGTGACAACGTCATCGAGCTCGTCACCCACGACAAGGCGGGCGAACGGATCCTCGAAGGCCTGCTCGTCGATGCGGAGAAGAGACTGCGCGAAGAGGGCATCGCCGGTGACATCTACCTGTTCAAGAACAACACCGACTCGGCCGGCAACTCCTACGGTTGCCACGAGAACTATCTGGTCGGCAGGCACGGCGAGTTCGGCCGCCTGGCCGACGTGCTGATCCCCTTCCTGGTCACCCGGCAGATCATCTGTGGCGCGGGCAAGGTGCTGCAGACGCCGCGCGGCGCCGTCTACTGCGTCTCGCAGCGGGCCGAGCACATCTGGGAGGGCGTCTCCAGCGCCACCACCAGGTCCAGGCCGATCATCAACACGCGCGACGAGCCGCACGCCGACGCCGAGCGCTTCCGCAGGCTGCACGTCATCGTCGGCGACTCCAACATGAGCGAGTCGACGATGCTGCTGAAGGTGGGCGCGACCGACCTGGTGCTGCGGATGATCGAGGCGGGCACGGTCATGCGCGACCTGTCGCTGGAGAACCCGATCAGGGCCATCCGCGAGGTCTCCCACGACATGACGGGCCGCCGCAGGGTCCGTCTGGCCAACGGCAGGGAGGCCTCCAGCCTGGAGATCCAGCAGGAGTACCTCACCAAGGCCAAGGACTTCGTCGACAGGCGCGGCGGCGACCCCATCGCCCGCAGGGTGCTGGAGCTGTGGGAGCGCACGCTGCACGCGGTCGAGACCGGCAACCTCGACCTCGTCTCCCGCGAGATCGACTGGGTGACGAAGTACCAGCTCATCGAGCGCTACCGCAAGAAGTACGACCTGCCGCTGTCCAGCCCGCGCGTGGCCCAGCTCGACCTGGCCTACCACGACGTGCACCGGCGGCGCGGCCTGTACTACCTGCTGCAGAAGCGCGGCGCGGTCGAGCGGGTGGCCTCCGATCTGAAGATCTTCGAGGCCAAGTCGGTGCCGCCGCAGACCACCAGGGCGAGGCTGCGCGGGGAGTTCATCCGCAAGGCGCAGGAGAAGCGGCGCGACTTCACGGTCGACTGGGTGCACCTCAAGCTGAACGATCAGGCGCAGCGCACCGTGCTGTGCAAGGACCCGTTCCGCAGCGTCGACGAGAGGGTGGACAAGTTGATCGCCGGAATGTAGCGGGGCTTTTGCGGTTTACTTATCGGGCTCGTACACGCTCTTCGGATAGTGTGGCGCGCACCTGTCCGACTTTCTTGGGGAACTCCATGCGCCGCCGCCTGGCCGTACTAGCAGCAGCACCTTTGATCTTCGCCGCAGCCTGCGGCACGCAAACCGGCCAGACCGGCGGCGGCGAAGCCGCCACGAGCCCGAAGGTCACGGGAAACGTGGGCGCCAAGCCCTCGGTGACCTTCCCTCAGGGCAACCCGGCCAGCAAGTCGTCGGTGGAGGTACTCAGCGCGGGCACCGGCGCGAGCGTGGCCAAGGGCGACACGGTGTTCGTGAATCTGTCCGTCTGGAGCTGGGACGGCAAGCTGAACACGCTCGAGGGCTCGACCTACGACACCAAGAAGACCGAGCCGATCACCGTCAACGAGCAGATGCCGAAGGTGATGATCGACGGCTTCGGCAAGACCAAGCTCGGCGGCCGCTTCATGACGGTCGTGGCCAACGACAGCTACACCGCTCAGGAGCTGGCCCAGGCCAAGCAGAACGGCATGGACACCTCCAAGCCGCGGGTGTTCGTCTTCGACCTGATCTCCACGCTGCCGAAGGCGGCCACCGGCAAGGCGACCGACCCGGGCGTCAAGGGCGTGACGGTGACCAGCCCCGGCGGTGACGCGGCTCCGACGCTGACCACGAAGACCTCCGCCAAGCCGCCGGCCGAGCTGATCAACAAGACGGTCATCGAGGGCACCGGGGCCGAGGTGAAGAAGAACCAGTCGGTCGTCGTCCACTACACCGGCAAGCTGTGGGGGACCGACAAGCAGTTCGACTCCAGCTGGGGCAAGGACCCCTTCACCCTGCAGGGTGTCGGCACCGGCCAGGTCATCAAGGGCTGGGACCAGGCGCTGGAGGGCGCCAAGGTCGGCAGCCGCCTGCTGCTGGTGATCCCGCCGAACCTCGGCTACGGCGACGCCCCGTCGGGTGCGATCCCCGCCAAGAGCACGCTGGTGTTCGTGGTCGACGTTCTGGGCGCTTACTGACGCGAAATCTGATAAACCAGTGGCCTGCCCTCAGGCCGCTGGTTCATCAGGGAGGACGTCCGTGCGCCTGCTCCTGCTGCTGGTTCCGCTGGCGCTGCTGACCGCGTGCACGGGCGCGTCGGCCGGTGACGATCTCGACCTGAAGGTGGGCGGCGAGTTCGGCCGCAAGCCGACCATCGTCTTTCCCGCGGGTAAGCCGTCGGCCGACCTGCAGATCGACGAGCTCACCGCGGGCAAGGGGGCCAGGCTGGCCAAGGACGACGTGGCGATCGTGCAGTACACCGCCCACGTGTGGGACGGCAAGGAGAACCGCCTGGTCGACTCCAGCTTCAACCGCGGCACCCCGGCCGCCTTCCCCGTGGGGCAGTTGCTGCCGGGCCTGGACAAGGCGTTGCGGGGTCGTGCGGTGGGCAGCAGGGTGATCGCCTCGATCCCGCCCGCCGAGGGCTTCGGCGCCAACCCGCCGCAGGGCATCAGCCCTGACGACGACCTGTTCTACGTGGTCGACATCCTCGGCTCCCATGCCAGGAACGCGCACGCCTCGGGAGCCGGCGCCCTGGGCGGCGTCAGGGTCAGTGGCTCCGAGCGGCCCAAGCTGTCGATCCCGTCCGGCCCCGCGCCGCGCGCGTTCGCGGCCAAGGTGGTCAAGCGCGGCGACGGGCCGCGGACCGAGGCGGGGCAGCTGCTGGTCACCCAGCACGAGGGCGCGGTGTGGGGCAGCGGCAAGGTCTTCGACTCCACGTGGAAGTCGGGCCAGCCCAAGGCGTTCACGATCGGCGAGGGCAGCGTCATCAAGGGCTGGGACCGGGCGCTGGTGGGCGTGCCGACCGGCAGCAGGGTGCTGATGATCGTCCCTTCCTCCTCGGGGTACGGCGCGACGGGCCACCCGCGGTTCGGCATCACCGGCGCCGACACGCTGGTGTTCGTCGTCGACGTCCTGGCCGCCTACTAGGCCAAGGTTGTGCGCCCCGCCGTGCCGGGATTCGATGTGACGATGATCCGTATCTTCGTGTCCCTGGTGACCGCGACTGTCGTGACTCTTGGCATGGCGCCCGCCGCGCCCGCCGCGGCGGCCCCGCGCACCTTCTGTTCAGGGGTTTCCGATTCGCGCTGCGCCTACGGCGGCGACGTCGGGGCGGCCTGGGCGATGGCCTACGCGACCTCGGCGTCGTCGGCGAAGAAGCTGGCCGCCACGCTGCTGGCGAACGCGAAGGCCGTGCGCAAGGCGGCCGGCGCGCCGGAGGACATCGACATCTGGGTGGTCAAGGGCAGGACCTGCTACCGCAGGTACCTGGGCCATGCGCCCAGCCGCGGGTGCGTCTACCGGCACGTGGTCAGGCACTTCGGCTCGTAGACTCCCGCTGTGAGCGACCTCGAGGCACTGTCCCAGTTGAGCGATCCGGTCCGCCGCAGCCTGTACGCCTATGTCGCGGGCCGCGGCGGCGAGGTGGGGCGCGGCGAGGCCGCGGAGGCGGCGGGGGTGTCGAGGACGCTGGCCGCCCATCACCTGGACAAACTGGTGGAGGCGGGGCTGCTGGAGGCGGGTTTCAGGCCGCAGGAGCGCAAGGGCCCCGGCAGCGGGCGGCCCGCCAAGGTCTACCGGCGGGCGGCGGCGGAGCTGTCGGTGAGCCTGCCGCCACGTGACTACGGTTCGCTCGCCTCGGTGCTGGCCGACGTCGTGGAGTTGCTCGGCGGCGAGGAGCAGGCCGAGCAGGCGGCGCGGGCGGCGGGGCGGCGCATCGCGGCGGGCGGCGGCGACCCGGTCGAGACGATGCGGGCCCGCGGCTACGAACCCTACGTCGAGGAGGGCGTCGTCAGGCAGCGCAACTGCCCCTTTCACGTCCTCGCCCAGGACTACCCGCTGCTGGTCTGCTCGATGAACCTGGCCCTGTGCCAGGGGCTGCTGGAGGGGCTGGGGGAGGATCCGGGCAGGGCGGCGCTCGATCCACGGCCGGGCGAATGCTGCGTCACCCTTTCTAAAAATAACGACGATTGACATAGTGGGCCGTATGTATCTCGCCCAACTGAACGTCGCGCACCTGCGCGCGCCCCTCGACACGCCCGAGCTCGCCGACTTCGTCGCCAACCTCGAACCCATCAACCTGATCTCCGACGCGGCCCCCGGCTTCGTATGGCGGTTGAAGGAGAGCGAGGAGGACCCGACCGCGACCGTCCAGCACGATTACGGCGACCACCTGGTGATCAACTTCTCGGTGTGGGAGTCGCGCGAGACGCTGTGGAACTTCGTCTACAAGAGCAGGCACATGGCGGTGCTCAAGCGCCGCAGGGAGTGGTTCCTGCGCGTGGCCGAGCCGTACACGGTGATGTGGTGGATCCCCGAGGGCACGATCCCGACGCTCGCGGAGGGCATGGACAGGCTCGAACGCCTCAGGGCCGAGGGGCCCGGCCCCGAGGCGTTCACGTTCAAGGACTTCTACGAGGCCACCACGATGCCCAGGCACATCTCGTCCTGGGTGCCCTCGCCCCAGACCACGTAACGCGGCGGCAGGTCGCGCAGCAGCGGCAACTGGGCGCGCAGGGAGGCGTCGTGGGTGCACGTGGTACGGATCGTGTCGCCGGGCTTGACGGTGACCGGCTTGGCCAGCGGCTGCAGCGCCTGGTTGTCGAAGTTGTACTGGGGGACGTCGAGGAGGGTCTGGGCGCCGGGCTTGCCGGGGTTCAGCTCCACCTTGATGGCGCGGCCGAGCAGGTGCATGTGCCCCGCCAGCGCGTGCAGGGTGGCGGGCTTCTCGATCGGCATGTCGCAGTGCTGGGTCGGGCCCGGCGCGGGCTTGCCGCCCGAGCACAAGGTGACCAGCTGTGAGGTGAGCTCCTTGGCGTCGGTGCTGAAGCGGCGGCTCACGTCGGCGATGGCGGCCTCGCGGTCACACAGCGCGCCCTTCTCCTCGGCCGTGCAGGGCAGCTCGATCGGCGCCATGAACAGCACGGTACGCAGCGGCGTCAGCTTGCCCGTGGTCAGGCGCAGCCTGACGCTGGACTGGTCGCTGCCCGCGGGCTGGTCACCGATCGCCAGCGTGCTGTAGTGGACCTGCATGACCAGCGCGCTGCCCGCCGCCATCGGGTAGCCGAGCTTGGGATCGAGCAGGATCTCGCTGGTGCCCGGCGCCCAGTGGCCGATCCAGTCGGCGTCGCCCACGCCCGCGTCGCCGAAGCAGCCCCAGCCCTCGCCCGGCTGCTTGGCGTCGTAGGCGCGCACCTCCGCCACCTTGTCGGCGTCGATCCTGAACAGGATGGCGTGGTGGACGACGTCGCCGTTCTGCGCGGTGAACTGGGTGCCGGTCAGGAAGGTGTCGGGCCCGGTCAGCTTCGGGTCGATGAGGAAGCAGCGGTACTCGTCGGTGCCCCCGTTCGGCGGCTTGGGCGTGTACGGCTCGGGCATCGTCAGCGTGACGAAGCGCTCTCCCGTCCGTGCGGGAGAGCTGACCGGTGCGGCCGTGGTGGTGCCGTGCAGACCCCCGTGCTGCCCGGCGTGCGGCTTGTTCGCGACCCCGCTCGCGCCGCAGGCAGTCGCGACGAGCGCCAGGATCGTGAGGAGCGCGATGCGTGTTCGCTTCATCGCTTCACGATCGCCGACAGGCGGCCCGCCGTCCTCCCTCCACGGGAGGATCTGCCCCCTACCCCAGAAGGGTGACGGCGTGCCGTCCCGCGGCCGCCGAGGCCAGGAAGTAGGCCAGGTCCTCCTCCAGACCGCGCCCCATCGTCGACAGCTTGACCGGCGAGTCCAGCAGCGCCTCGTACAGCCCGTCGACCGGGACCGAGACCAGCTCGTGCCGTACGGCCAGCAGCTCGGCCTGGTCGCGCACCCGCTCGCCGAACTCGCCCGGCAGCTCGGGCACCACCACCTGCGCCTCGGACAGCGCCACCCTGCCGTAGGCGGTCAGCGAGTGGTGCGAGACCCCGATGTGCCGCTCGCGCCTGTCACCCTCGCTGATACGCAGCGCGGCCACCGGCCGCCCGCCCAGCACGGCCGCGGCGTTGACCGCCTCGCCCGCCGACACCCCTGAGAATCCCCAGCGGGTGCCGGTGCCGAGGTTGCCGGGCCCCTGGGTGACGATCGCCACGTCGGCGTTCAGCACGTGCCTGGCGGCCAGCAGCCCCGTGTGGGTGGTGACGGCCTCGACGTCGCCGCCGAAGGACTGGCCGACGGTGACCACGCCCGCCAGCCAGCCCACCTCGCGCAGCTTCGCGCACGCCATCGAGAACCAGGCGGGAAGCGCGCCGCCGTCGAGCATCACGTACGCCACCCGGGGCCGCGGCGACATCCCGCACAGGATGGCGGGCAGCGCCGAGTGCAGATCGGCCACCACGACCGGCATCCCGTCGAGGGAGTCGGCCTCGCGCAGCACCTCGTGGAAGGGGGAGTCCTGCTCGTCCGCGCCGAGCACGGTGGCCTGCAGCGGGGTGTAGCGCGCCTTCACCAGGTGGCCGGGACCTTCAGGATCTTCCGGCAATCTGTTCGGGAGGGCCACCACCATGGCGTAACCTCCCGTACCGAGACCCATCGCGAGTGCGGTCGTGTTGAGCAGCACCTCGTCACCTGGTTCTGGGCGCCCCACCAGGAGGGGATAGGCCAGCGCCCTGCACGTCCCCTCGGGGACGGTGACCTCGAGCTCCACAGCTCCCGGCCACTCGCGCCGGATCCGGACAACCTCGCCCTTGCGCCATCTGATCACGGAGGCAGGGTAGCGTCGAACGAGTGAGGAGAAGGGCAGATGTCGCGCCGTAAGACAGAGCGGTTGCTCAATCTTGTGATCTGCCTGCTCGCGACGCGCCGCCCGCTGTCGGCAGAGCAGATCCGCCACGCCGTGCCCGGCTACGACCGCGACGGCGACGAGGCCTTCCAGCGGATGTTCGAGCGCGACAAGAACGAGCTGCGCGAGATCGGCATCCCCATCGAGGTGCACCGCGACCCGTGGGAGGACGAGCCGGGCTACCGGATCCAGCGCGAGGCCTACGAGCTGCCGGAGATCACGCTGGAGCCCGACGAGGCCGCGGTGCTCGGCCTGGCGGCGCAGGTGTGGCAGCGGGCCAGCCTCGCCGAGGCGGCCAGCGGCGCGCTGCTGAAGCTGCGCGCGGGCGGCGTGGCCACCGACGCGGGCCCCGGTGAGGCGCTGGAGCTGCGCGTCGACACCCGCGACCCGTCCTTCCCCCCGCTGTGGGAGGCGGTGCGCGACAGGCGGGTCGTCCGCTTCGACTACCGGCCGGCGGCGGGCGAGTCGGTGCGCACGCGCACGGTCGAGCCGTGGGGCGTCATCAGCAGGCGCGGCAGATGGTACGTCGCCGGCTTCGACCGCGACAGGCAGGCGCCGCGGGTGTTCCGGCTCAGCCGCATCTCCGGCCAGGTGGCCGCGGTGGGCAGGCCGGGCGCGGTCGAGGTGCCCGAGGGGGTGGACCTGCGCTCGATGGTCGGCTTCCCCGAGGAGGCGATGGAGGAGCGCACCGCCGTCCTCAAGGTACGGCAGGGCGCGTGCGAGGGCCTGCGCCAGGTCGCCCGCTCGGTGCGGGAGGGCGAGGACGGGTGGGACATGGTGGAGCTGGTCTTCGCCGACCCCGAACGGCTGGCCGGCTGGATCGCCAGCCTGGGCGCCGGCGTGGTGGTGCTGGGCCCGCCCGACGCCAGGGAGGCCGTGATCGCGCGACTGAAGGGGGCGCTGGCATGAGCGAGCATCGCGAGCCGACTGCCGGACACGGCTTCGAGGAGCCGGCGAGGGAGAAGTCATGAGTTCCACGGCGGACAGGCTGCCCAGGTTGCTGGCGCTGGTGCCGTACCTGATGTCGCACCCCGGGGCGCAGGTGGACGAGGTGGCGGAGGTCTTCGGGCTGAGCGAGAAGCAGCTCATCGACGACCTGCAGCTGGTGTGGATGTGCGGTCTGCCCGGCCACACCCCCGGTGACCTCATCGACGTCTCCTGGGACGGCGGCGAGATCATCATCGACAACGCCGAGACCATCGCCCGCCCGCTGCGCCTGGGCATCGACGAGGCCAGCGCGCTGCTGGTGGCGCTGCGGATGTTGTCGGCCACGCCGGAGCTGGCCGAGTTCGCGCACGGCGACGCGCTGCCGCGCGTGATGGCCAAGCTGGAGCAGGCGGCCGGCGAGGGCGCGGCGGCCGTCAGCAGCCAGTTCGCGGTGGACGTGGAGTCGGCGCCCGACGCCGCCGCCAGGGTGCGTGAGGCGCTCGTCGGCGGGCGCAGGCTGTCGCTGCGCTACTACGTGCCGGGACGCGACGAGGTGACCCCGCGCGAGGTCGACCCGACCAGGCTCGTGGTGGCCGACGGCCGCACCTACCTGGAGGGCTGGTGCTACAGGGCCGAGGCGATGCGGCTGTTCAGGCTCGACCGCATGCTGACCGTCGAGGTGCTCGACGTCCCCGCCGACCCGCCCGCCGACGCCGAGCCGATCGACGTCACCCAGGGCGTGTTCAGGCCGTCGCCCACCGACGAGCTCGTCGTCCTCGAGGTGACGGCGGCGGGCAGGTGGGTGGCCGAGTACTACCCGTACGAGCGGGCCGAGGAGCTCGGGGAGGGGCGGCTGCGGGTCACGCTGCGCGCCCGCGACGAGGACTGGACGCTCAAGCTCGCGCTTCGCCTGGGCGACACCGGCAGGATCGTCTCGCCCGAGGCGATGGCCGTCAGGGTGCAGCAGGAGGCCGAGCGGGCGCTGTCGCTGTACGCTCAGGCGTCATGACCTTGATGGCCTGGATCTACGTGGCGGTCGCCGCCGGCGTGGCGGGCCTGGCCGTGCTGGGGTTCGTGGCCGTGCGTGTGCTGGTCGCCGCGAAGGAGCTGAGCGCGGAGATCCGGAGGGCAAGTGCCCAGCTCACGGCCGGTGGGATAACATTGCGTGCCCAAAAGGGGGCGAACGAGAGCTCAGGGGATGAGTCTGGGCTCCCGGCAGCGTACGATCGTCGGTGAGATTGCACCTCGCTCAATAAGGATGTTTCATGGGAAATCTCGGAGTGCCCGAGCTTCTGATCATCGCCGGCGTGCTGGTCCTGCTGTTCGGGGCGAAGAAGCTGCCGGAGATGGCCCGAGGCGTGGGCAAGTCGTTGCGTATCTTCAAGGCCGAGACCAACAAGCTGCGCGAGGAGGACGACGACGCCCCGCAGACGACCGTGCAGGCGCAGGCTCAGCCGCAGGCTCAGCCCGTCCAGCCGCTGCCGGCCGCCGCACCGGTCCTCTCGCCCGAGGAGCAGGCCCGCCAGCTCGAGGAGCAGGCCGCCAAGCTGCGGGCGCAGGCCGCCACCAACAAGAACGCCTGAATTCACCCCCTCACCTCACCAGGGACCGCTGAATGGCGCTGCTCAAACGGCCGAACAAGGCCGCCGTCGACGATGAGGGGCGCATGCCTCTCATGGAGCACCTGCGCGAGCTGCGCAACAGGCTCGTCTACGCGCTCCTCGCGTTGATCGTCGGTATCGTTATCGGGTTCCTCCTCTTCAACCCGGTATGGGACTTCCTCAAGGAACCCTTCTGCGAGAACGCAGCGGCCCACCAACTGCGCCCTGGACAGTGCACCCTGGTCACCGGCGGAATCTTCCAGCCTTTCTTCACCACGCTGAAGGTGTCGGCGATGGTGGGCATCCTGGTGTCCTCGCCGGTGTGGCTCTACCAGATCTGGGCCTTCGTCACCCCCGCGCTCTACCGTAACGAGAAGCGCTACAGCGTGGCCTTCATGGCGATCGCGATCCCGCTGTTCCTCGGCGGCGCCGCGCTGGCCTACATCATCATGGACACCAGCCTGGCGATCCTGCTGGGCTTCACCCCGGCCGACACCGTCCCGGCCATCCAGATCGACGAGTACCTCGACTACGTCCTGATCATGCTGGTGATCTTCGGGGTGTCGTTCGAGCTGCCGCTGCTGCTGGTCTTCCTCAACATCATCGGGGTGCTGTCGTACGCGACGGTCAAGAGGCACCGCCGTACGGTCGTGTTCTGCATGTTCGTCTTCGGCGCCGTCATCACCCCCGGTGGCGACCCGCTGACGATGATGGCGCTGGCCGCGCCGATGGTGGTCCTCTACTTCATGGCCGAGGGCTTCATCTTCCTGAGGGAGCGGCGCATGCCGCGGGATCCCGACGAGCTGCTGTCCGACGACGAGGCAGCCCCGCTCAACCTGGACGACTGACGGGTGGATCTGGCCCTCTTAGTCAACCCCTCCGCCCGGGGCGGCAGGACGCTGCGCCTGCTCGAACCGATCGTGCGCAGGCTGCGCACGGGCGGCGCCGACGTGAGCGTGATCGTGGGCGACGGCCCGGCCGACGCCCTGGAGCGAGCCTGTACGGCGGTCGCCGAGCGCCCTGACGCGCTGGTCGCCTTCGGCGGCGACGGCCTGGTCCACCTGGCGGTGCAGGCGGTGGCCGGCTCCGAGGTGCCGCTGGGCATCGTCCCCGCGGGCACCGGCAACGACTTCGCCGCCGCGCTCGGCCTCACCGGCCGTGACCCGGTCAGGGCGATCCTGCGCGGCAGGACCCGCGTGGTCGACGCGGCCCGCATCGGACCCGACGAGTGGTTCGCCAGCGTGGTGTGCTGCGGCTTCGACTCCAGGGTCAACGAGCGGGCCAACGCGCTCACCTGGCCGCCCGGCATGGCCAAGTACCTGGTCGCGGCCGCGGGCGAGCTGCGCTCCTTCCGCCCCATCCCCTTCAGGCTCACCGTCGACGGCGAGGTGATCGAGCAGGAGGCGATGCTGGTGGCCGTCGGCAACACCACCTCCTACGGCGCGGGCATGCGCATCTGCCCCACCGCCGAGCCCGACGACGGCCTGCTCGACGTCACCATCCTCGGGGCCGTCGGCAAGGGCGCGTTCGTCCGCGCCTTCGCCGGCGTCTATCGCGGCGCCCACGCCGGCCATCCCGCCGTCACCATGCTGAAGGCGCGAAGCGTCACGCTGGAGGCGCCCGACGTGGTCGCCTACGCCGACGGCGAGCGCGTCGGCCCGCTGCCGCTCACCTGCACGGTCTCGCCGGGAGCGCTGCGCGTCCTGATCTGAGTAGTGGCCTACTCAGGCGCCGCCCCGCCAGGCGGTTCACCATGGACGCATGCCTCGCCTGATCGTCATCCACCCTCCGGCGCTGGAGGGGACCGTGCTGCTCGTGGGGGAGCGGCGGCAGGTGATCGGCCGCGGTTCCGCGGCCGACCTGCGGCTGGACGACCCGCATCTGAGTGCCGTGCACGCCGCCGTCGTTCCCGCGGGCGGCGGCGTGACGATCGAGGACCTCGGCTCCCGCAACGGCACGGTGGTGGGGCAGGAGCGGGTGTCTCGACCTCGGCGGCTGAGGGACGGCGACGTCGTCAGGCTCGGCACCGTCCACGCCCGCTTCGAGGACGACGGCGGCGGCGGGCGCGGCCACACCGAGGCGATGCCGGCGGCGGTCAGCTATCACGTGGGCAGGCAGGAGGCGGGCCAGCTCAACAACGTGGCGGGCAACCAGTACAACCACTACGTCCACCAGCGTGACAGTTTCCTGCGCCAGGTGGCCGCCTACCGCAGCAAGGCCAGGAGCGTGTTCTGGCTCGGCATCCTGCTGATGTTCGGGGGCGGGGCAGGCTACGCGGCGGTGATCATCAAGGGGATGGGTGACATCCAGAGCTCCTTCGCCAGCGGGCGCATGCCCGAGGACTTCCCCTTCGGGCCCGACGTGGGGCTCGGTGTGCCGATCGGGCTCATCGCCTTCGCGGTCGGGTTCGTGGGCAACATCCTGTTCTGGGTGGGGCTGATCATGCAGATCGTCGCCGCGGCGCGGGCGCGCAGGGTGGACGTGGATCCCAGACACTCGTGGAACTCGCCCGCCGTAGGGAGGAGATAGCAGTGGTCTTCAACATCGGTTCGCAGCAGGGCAACATCAACAACGTCGCGGGGGACCAGACCATCTACGGCGGGCAGCAGGCCTTCGTCGCCGGCCGGCCGACCGACTGGGCGGCGCGGCTGGCCGAGGCGCTGCGTGGCGAAGGGCTACGGCAGGAGGCGGCGCAGGCCGAGGCCGTGCAGGCGGAGCTGGCGCGGCCCGAGCCCGACCGGCAGGCGATCGCGGGCAGGCTGACGACGATCGCGCAGGCGGTCGGCGCCGTCGCGGGCGCGGGCACGGCCTTGCGCGAGCCGCTGGCGGCGCTGGCCAACTGGCTGGGGACCATGGGAGCGCCGATCCTGCGGCTGATCGGCCTTTGATCTACATTGTAAAGGCGTTGAGTCCGGGTGCCCGCCGCCGCGACGGACACCCGGACTCAGCGCCGTGCGTCGACGGGCTCGGCCTGCCGCCCGGTCCTGAGGAGGGCGGTCAGTGCCAGGGCCAGCGCCATGACGCCCGCCCCTGACAGGAACACCACGTCGATGCCCGCGATGAGCGAGTCGGCCGCCGCCACCCTGGTCAGGATCACGCCGAAGATCGCGGAGCCGAAGGCCGAGCCCAGGATCTGGGCGAAGCGGATGGCGGTGGTGGCCACACCGAGCTCGGAGGCGGGCACGGCGTTCTGGACCAGGAAGATGACGATGCCGAGGATCTGGCCGAGGCCCAGGCCGAACAGCAGCAGGTCGAGGCCGAGCGTCCAGGGGGAGGTGTCGACGGCGAGCTGCCCGAGCAGGACCATCGCGGCGGTGACCATGGCGGTGCCGGCCAGCAGGAACGGTTTGCTGGAGCGGCCCCTGCCGATCACCAGCCCCGACACCACGCCGGAGACGACCATGCCCGCCGCCATAGGCAGCAGGTACAGGCCCGAGCTCGCCGCGTCGACTCCGGCGACGGCCTGCAGGTAGACGATCGTGTAGAACAGGCCGCCCGTCATGCCGAGGCCCGTCAGCAGTTGCAGGGGCAGGGCGACGCGCAGGACGGGGTCGCGGAACATCGACATCGGGAGGATCGGCTCGGGGGCGGTGGCCTGGCGCCACAGGAAGGCCGCCAGCAGCGCCACGTCGACGACGATCAGGTCGGTCAGGTCGTGCTCGACGATCAGCAGGAACAGGCTGGCGGTGGCGGCGACCAGGGCGGCGCCGAGGTAGTCGATGCGGCGGTGCCGCCCCCCGTCGCCGAGGTCGAGCGAGATCGCGGCGCTGACCAGTACCAGCAGGCCGAAGGGCAGGTTGATCAGGAAGATCCACCGCCAGCTGACCTGGTCGGTGAAGACGCCGCCGAGCAGTGGCCCTGCGACCAGGCCGAGCCCGGCGAGCAGGCCGCCCGCGCCGCCGCCCGCCGTGGCGCGCTGTCCTGGAGGGGTCAGGTGGGCGACGACGACGAGGGTGACGCTCATCAGACCGCCGCCGCCCAGGCCCTGGATCGCGCGGGAGGCGATGAGCTGCGGCATGTCCTGGGCGAGCCCGCACAGGGCCGAGCCGAGCAGGAACAGGGCGATGGCGGCGAGGTAGACGCGCTTGGCGCCGTAGACGTCGCACAGCTTGCCGTACAGGGGCAGGGCGGCCGTGGCGGCCAGGGCGTAGGAGGTGACCAGCCACGGCAGGCGTTCGAGGCCGTGTGCGGGCTCGAGATCGGAGACGATCGCCCACGAGGCGGTGGAGACGATGTTCTGGTCGAGGACGGCCATGATGAGCGTGATCAGTACGCCCACCATGGCCCAGCCCTTCCGTGCTTCTGACATGAATATAGACTGGGTCAATATTTCGACCAAGTCAATATGGGTATGCTCGCGGAGTGGGGCTGCGCGAGCGCAAGAAGCTGGAGACCAGGCAGGCGATCCACGACGCCGCGATGGAGCTGTTCGGCGAGCGCGGCTTCGCCGAGGTGTCGGTCGTGGAGATCGCCGCCAGGGCCAAGGTCTCGAAGATGACTGTCTTCAACTACTTCCCGACCAAGGAGGACATCGTCCTCGCGCCCATGGAGGACGACCTCGGCGAGATCCCCGCCCTCATGACCGACCGGCTGCCCGGCGAGTCCGTCGCCGCCACGGCCAGGCGGCAGTTCCTCGACGCGCTGGCCAGGCACGCCCCGGAGACCGGCCTGTGCGACGGCCCCGAGTTCCTGCGCCTGCTCAACCTGCTGCGCCAGACGCCTTCGCTGGGGGCGCGGATGCTGCTGTTCCACGTCAAGGCCGAGATGAGGCTCGCCGCGGCGTTGGGCGGCGACGAGCGCGCGCCGTACGCGGCCAGCATGATCCACGCGCTGTGGCGCACCCTGCAGACGCAGAACACCACCCGCATCTACCTGGGCCAGAGCGCCGAGCAGGCCTACCCCGCGGCCGTCGAGGCGGCGGAGAAGGGGTTCGCGGTCCTGGCGAACGGGCTCGGCGACTACCTGGCCTGACCGGAATGGCGGTTTCGGTAGGCTGGCGGTATGACAACGCCAGCGGAACGCTACGCGGCCTTCCGTGAAAAGTACGGGGACGACGGCGCCGCACTCGGGTCGTTTCGGGGGCACTACGAATTCGAGCTGGACGAGTTCCAGATCGACGCCTGCCGAGCGTTGGAGGCGGGAGACGGTGTCCTCGTGGCGGCCCCCACCGGCTCGGGCAAGACCGTCGTCGGCGAGTTCGCCGTCCATCTGGCCCTGGAGCAGGGCCAGAAGTGTTTCTACACCACCCCCATCAAGGCGCTGTCCAACCAGAAGTACAACGACCTGGTCAAGCGGTACGGCACCGCCAAGGTCGGCCTGCTGACCGGCGACAACAGCGTCAACGGCGACGCGCCCATCGTGGTCATGACCACCGAGGTGCTGCGCAACATGCTCTACGCGGGCTCGTCCACGCTGTCGGGGCTGGGCTTCGTGGTGATGGACGAGGTCCACTACCTGGCCGACCGCTTCCGCGGCGCGGTGTGGGAAGAGGTCATCATCCACCTGCCCGACTCGGTCAGGCTGGTGGCGCTGTCGGCGACGGTCAGCAACGCCGAGGAGTTCGGCCAGTGGATGGGCGAGGTGCGCGGCGACACCACGGTGATCGTCGACGAGCACCGGCCCGTGCCGCTGTGGCAGCACATGATGGTCGGCAACAGGATCTACGACCTGTTCTCCTCCGACGACGGCGACAACCTCATGCGGATCAATCCGACGCTGATGCGCCTGACCCGCGACGAGGAGCGGCTGGCCGGTGGCAGGGGCAGAAGAGGGTACGGCAGGCCGCAGCGCTTCCGCCCGCCCGACCGGGCAGCGATCATCGACAAGCTCGACTCCGAGGGCCTGCTGCCGGCGATCACGTTCATCTTCTCCCGGGCGGGCTGCGACGCGGCCGTCATGCAGTGCCTGTACGCGGGCATCAGGCTCACCACCGAGCGCGAGAGCCACGAGATCCGCCAGATCGTCGACGAGCGCACCGCCCATCTGCCCGACGAGGACCTGGCGGTGCTCGGCTTCCTGGAGTGGCGCGACTGCCTGGAGCGCGGCCTGGCCGCCCATCACGCGGGCATGCTGCCGGCCTTCAAGGAGGTCGTGGAGGAGCTGTTCACCCGCGGCCTGGTCAAGGCCGTCTTCGCCACCGAGACCCTCGCGCTCGGCATCAACATGCCCGCGCGCAGCGTGGTGATCGAGAAGCTCGACAAGTGGAACGGCGAGACCCACGCCGACCTCACGCCGGGCGAGTACACCCAGCTGACCGGGCGCGCAGGCCGGCGCGGCATCGACGTCGAGGGCCACGCGGTCGTGGTGTGGCAGCCGGGCATGGACCCGATCTCGGTCGCCGGACTGGCGGGCACCCGTACCTACCCGCTGCGCTCCAGCTTCCAGCCCTCCTACAACATGGCCGTCAACCTGGTCGGCCAGTTCGGTCGCGAACGCGCCAAGACCCTGCTGGAAGCGTCGTTCGCGCAGTTCCAGGCCGACAGGGCGGTCGTCGGGATCGCCAAGCAGCTGCGCAAGCACGAGGAGGCGCTGGAGGGCTACCAGGAGGCGATGCACTGCCACCTGGGCGACTTCACCGAGTACGCGGGCCTGCGCCGCCGCCTGTCCGACCGCGAGACCGAGCTGTCCAAGCAGCGCGGCGCCGCCCGCAGGGCCGCGGCGGTGCGCTCGCTGGAGGACCTGAAGCCCGGCGACGTGATCCGCGTGCCCGGCGGGCGGAGGGCCGGGCTGGCCATCGTGCTCGACCCCGGACTCAACCCGCGGGGACATGGGCCCAACCCGCTCGTGCTGACGATCGGCAAGCAGGTCAAGAAGCTCGACCCGGCCGACTTCCCCGTGCCGGTCGAGCCGCTCGACAAGATCCGCATCCCGCGCAACTTCAACGCCCGCGCCCCCAAGGAGCGCGCCAACCTCGTCTCCTCGCTGCTGGCCAAGATGGGCGACCGCGACCTCGGCAAGCCGGCGCGGGCCCGCGACCACGCGGTGGAGGACGAGGAGATCACCGAGTTGCGGCGGCTGATCCGCCAGCACCCCTGCCACGGCTGCGCCGACAGGGAGGAGCACGCCCGCTGGGCCGAGCGCTACTACAAGCTGCTTCGCGAGACCGAGGGGCTGCGCCGCCGCGTCGAGGGCCGCTCCCACGTCATCTCGCGAACCTTCGACCGGATCTGCGCGGTGCTCGAGCAGCTCGGCTACCTGGAGGGCGAGACCGTCACCGGCGAGGGCCGCCGCCTCGGCCGCCTCTACACCGAGCTCGACCTGCTGACCGCCGAATGCCTGAGGGCGGGGCTGTGGGAGGAGCTCGACCCGGCCGAACTGGCGGCGTGCGTGTCTGCGCTGGTGTTCGAGTCCCGCCAGGCGGACGACGCCAGGCGCCCCAAGATCCCCGCGGGCAGGGCGCAGGACACGCTCACGGCGATGATCAGGTTGTGGGGCGAGCTGGAGGGCATCGAGCAGGACAACGGACTGTCGGTCATCCGCGAGCCCGACCTGGGGTTCGCCTGGGCGGCATTCCGCTGGACCAAGGGCCACAGCCTCGACGCGGTGCTGATGGACGGGATCAACGGCAACGAGCTGGCGGCGGGCGACTTCGTGCGCTGGGTCAAGCAGCTCATGGACCTGCTGAGCCAGCTCGGCAACGCCGCCCCTCCCGGCAGCAAGGTCAAGCAGACGGCGAACAAGGCCATGGACGCCATGCGCCGCGGCGTCGTCGCCTACTCCTCCCTGTCGTGAGCGCGCCCGCTCGCCGTGCGGTACGGCGGGCGGGCCCGTACAGGCCGCGAACGCGGGCGGCTGACCGCCCGGTCAAGGTGACGTGGTCGTAGGTTCACCTAAGGTCACCTTCGCGCCAGTTTTCCGGGTGATCACAGCGGAAATCCCCATGTCGGAAGGTCTCCCACGCCTGGAGGTTGGGATGTTCGCTCTCATCGCTGCCCTGCTGTTCGTGCTCGCCCTCGTGTTCGAGATCGCCGATGTGGCGGTAGGTGGTGTGGTCACCGTCGCCACGCTCGGCACCGCCGGCCTGCTGTGCGTCGCCCTCCACCTCATGGGCATCGGCGCAGGCTGGAGCCCGCTCAAGAAGTGAGTCACCGGTAGCACCCCGAACCGGGCCGCGTGCGGCACCCCCCGGCACCGCGCGCGGCTCTCGCTTGCGTGAAGGCGCGGTCGGCATGTTCAGGCGACGGTGAAGCGGACCTCGCGGGTGTTGGGGTCGGCCTGGGTGAGCCGGACCCTGACCGACTGGCCGAGCGGCAGCGGGGAGCCGTCGCAGCGGGCGATGACGGCGGGGTCGGTCAGCTGGACCAGGCCGCCGGGACGGCGCTCGTCGATGTCGAGTACGACGGCGTCGAAGCTCTGCCCGATCCTGTCGCGCAGCACGAATGCCTCCACCAGGTCGATCGAGGCCCGCTCGACCGCGTTCGCGCGGCGGCCCGTGATGGACATGATCTCGGGCAGGTCCTCCAGCGCCGCCTGGACGTCGTCGGGCACGGGCTCGCCCGCGGCGATCGCCAGGCACACCTCGGTCGCGTAGCGGTCGACCAGGCGCCGCAGCGGCGCGGTGACGTGCGCGTACGGCGCGGCCACCGCCGAGTGCTCGGCCAGCTTCGGCGGCTCGCCGTCGAAGGCGACGTAGCCGGAGCCGCGCAGCAGGATCTTCGACTCGTTGAGGAAGGCGGCGTTGGAGGGCACCTTGGGGTCGAGGTCGTGCACGACGTCGCCGTAGGAGGCGCCCTCAGGCCATGGCACCCCGAGCGCGAGGGCGGCCCTGCGAACAGTGGCCAGGTCGCTTGGCTGCGGCGGCGGGAGCACGCGCAGCACGCCGATCTCCGCGTCCAGCATCATCGAGGCCGCGCACATGCCGGTCAGCAGGGAGATCTGGGCGTTCCACGCCTCCGACGGCACCGGCGCCCGGTACTCCAGGCGGTAGCCGCCGTCGCCGGCGACGACCTCCTGCTCGAGGGTGGGCAGCGTGACGCCGCCGCGGGCGCGCTCCAGGCCCAGGCGCAGGCGGCCGACCTCGGCCAGCAGTTTCAGCGTGCCGTCGGCGGTGCCGGTGTCGACGGCGGCCTGCACGTAGTCGTAGTCGAGCCGCTCGCGGCTGCGCACCAGCGAACGCTGCACGTCCACGCCGATCAGGCCGCCCTCGGCGTCCAGGTCGATCCGCCACACGGCCGCGGGCCTGGTCACGCCGGGCAGCAGGCTGGCCGCGCCCTCGGACAGCACCTGCGGGTGCAGCGGGACCTTGCCGTCGGGCAGGTAGACCGTCTCCCCGCGCAGGCGCGCCTCGGCGTCGAGCGCGCCGCCCGGCCTGACGAAGGCGCCGACGTCGGCGATGGCGTACCACACGCGGTAGCCCGAGCCGAGCGCCTCGATGAAGAGGGCCTGGTCCAGGTCCATGGAGCCCGGCGGGTCGATGGTGACGAACGGCAGTTCGGTGAGGTCCTGCCTGACCGCGGGCGCGGGGTCGTCGGCCACGCGTGCGGCCTCCGCCAGCACGGCCTTGGGGAACTCCTCCGGCAGCTTGATCTCGCGCCTGATCCGCTCGAATCCGTCCGCGAGCCGCGGGTGGACATCTCCGGACAATCGGATGTTCGTGCTCACCTGATCAAACTTATCCCTTGATGCGAGCCCTCCTCGACGCCGTGGAAGAAGAAACGCCGCTGGTCCCGCCGTACGGCCGTCAGTGCAGTCGCTAAACCGTTCTAGTGCCTGCGCGCTCTCCCGATAGACTCCCGTGTCAAGAGGAAGGGGAGCCGTGGGGCGACCGACGATTGCCGACATCGCCCGCAGGGTGGGGGTGTCCAAGGGCGCGGTCTCCTTCGCGCTCAACGGCAGGCCGGGCGTGAGCGAGGAGACTCGGGCGCGCATCCTGCGGGTGGCCGAGGAGATGAACTGGCGTCCCCACAGCGCCGCCAGGGCGCTCGGCGGCGCCAGGGCCGAGGCTGCGGGCCTGGTCATCGCCAGGCCGGCCAGGACCATCGGGGTGGAGCCGTTCTTCGCCCACCTGCTGTCGGGCCTGCAGGCGGGGTTGTCGGCGGGCGCGGTGGCGCTGCACCTGCTGGTCGTGGAGGACACCGCGGCCGAGATCGAGATCTACCGGCGCTGGGCCTCCGAGGGGCGCGTGGACGGGTTCATCCTGGTCGACCTGCAGGTGCGCGACCCGCGTGTCGAGGTGCTCGACGGGCTCGGGGTGCCCGCCGTGGTGCTGGGCGGGCCCGGCCCCCACGGATCGCTGTCGTGCGTGTGGGCCGACGACAGAGGGGCGATGCTGTCGATCGCCGACTACCTGGCCGCGCTCGGCCACACCAGGATCGCGCACGTGGCCGGGCTGCCCGCCTTTCGTCACACCCAGCGGCGGATCAGGGCGCTGCGCGACTCGGCGCGCAGGCTCGGCCTGGAGGAGGTGGTCTCGGTCCCGACCGACTTCAGCGACGCGCAGGGGGCGGCGGCGACCAGGACGCTGCTGTCGCGCGGCCGCAGACCGACCGCGATCATCTATGACAGCGACGTCATGGCGGTGGCGGGGCTCGGCGTCGCGGCAGAGATGCGCGTCCCCGTGCCTGAGGAGGTGTCGATCGTGGCCTTCGACGACTCGGTGCTGGCCAGGATCGTGCATCCCACGCTCACCGCGCTGTCGCGGGACACGTTCGCGCTGGGCAGGCAGGTGGCGCAGACGCTGCTGGAGACGATCGCCGACCCGGCCGCTCCGCTGAACGTCAAGACGCCGACGCCCAGGCTGACCGTGCGGGAGAGCACCTCGGCGAGGAGCTGAACCGATTTAGCGACCTCAGGCGGTGCGCTCCCGCTGGACGCGCTAGAAGAGCTGGTCGATCGTGATGGGCAGGGAGCGGATCCGCCTCCCGGTGGCGTGGTGGACGGCATTGGCGATGGCGGCCGCCACGCCGACGAGGCCGATCTCGCCGACGCCCTTGACCCCGATGGGATTGAACCGGTCGGGCCGCCCGACGAAGATCACCTCCATGTCGGGGACGTCGGCGTTCACCGGGATCAGGTAGTCGCCGAAGGTGGCGTTGGCGATGCGCCCGGTCTTCGCGTCGGTGACCGTCTCCTCGAACATGGCCATGCCGATGCCGCCGACCGTGCCGCCGATGATCTGGCTGGTCGCGGTCTTCTCGTTCAGGATCCGGCCGGCGTCGATCACCGAGACGATCCGGGCCACCCGCAGCAGCCCGAGGTCGGGGTCGACCCGTACCTCCACGAACCTCGCGCCGAAGGGGCCCGCCGGCGCCAGGCCGAGCTCCTGGGGATCGGCAGGGGTGCTGGCACCGCCGGCGGTCAGCTCCTCCAGCCCGTGCGCCGCGAGGATGTCGGTGTAGGACTCACCGCGCTGCGGCGTTCCCGTGCGGTGGATGCGGCCGCCTGCGACGGTGACCTCGTCGACGCCGCACCCCGCCAGAGGTGAGGTGGGATCGTCGCGAACCATGTCGAGGAAGGCCCGCACGAGGTCGCGGCAGGCCGCGTGGACCGCGCTGCCGAGACCCGCCGTGAGGCCTGAGCCGCCCGCCTGGGCCCCTGGTGGCAGGTCGCTGTCACCGAGCTCGAAGGTCACCTGCTCCAGGTCCAGTCCGAGGAGCTCGGCCGACAGCTGGGTCATCACCGTGTAGGTGCCGGTGCCGATGTCGGTCACCGCGCTGCGCACCAGGGCCGTCCCATCCCTGCGCAGCGTCGCGCCGGCCTGGCATGGCGGCTGGTACCAGAAGAAGGAGACGCCGGCCAGGCCGTAGCCGATCAGCCAGTCGCCGTCGCGCATCGACCCGGGCTGGGGCGTGCGCCGCGACCAGCCGAACCGTTCGGCGCCGACCTCGTAGCACTCGCGCAGGGCCTTGCTCGACCACGGCAGGCCGAGTTGCGGGTGGTTCTCGGCGTAGTTGCGCAGCCGCAGGTCGAGCGGGTCGATGCCCAGGGCGTAGGACAGCTCGTCCATGGCCGACTCCAGCGCGAAGTTGCCCTGCGCCTCGCCGGGCCCGCGCATCGAGTTGCACCACGCGATGTTCAGCCGGACCTGCTGGTCGCGGGTGGAGACGTTGGGGCAGGCGTACGCGGCCGCCGTTCCCGCCGCGCACGGTTCGAGGTTGTCGCCCTCCATCTGCAGCGTCGTGGTGCTCTCGTGGTCGATCGCCACCAGCCGGCCCTCGCGTGCGGCGCCGATCCTGACGCGCTGCTCCGTGGCCGTGCGGTGGCCGATGCCGGTGAACATCTCCGGACGGGTCAGCACGAGCTTGACGGGACGGCCCACCGTGCGCGCGGCCAGCGCCGCCAGGATGACATGCGGCCACGCGCGCAGCCCTGCCCCGAAACCGCCGCCGACGAACGGTGCCAGCACCCGCACGCCGCTCTCCGGTACCTGGAACACCCGCGCGAGCGCCGTGCGCACATAGCCGGGCCACTGAGTGGCGTCGTGCACGGTGAGGGCGTCGCCGTCCCACGCGGCCACGGTGGCGAACAGGCCCAGCGGGTTGTTGGTGTTGTCCGCGGTGGTGTAGGTCGCCTCGAACCTCACCTCGGCGGAGGCCAGGGCGGCCTGTGCGTCGCCGCGCCGGGTGTCCATCCCCCACGGGTCGGTGAGCCGCTCCGCTCGCGGATCGTGGATGTCGATCACCGGCTCGGCCGGTTCGTAGTCCGCCTCGACCAGCCGGGCCGCGGCGGTCGCCTGCTCGGCGGTGCCGGCCACCACCACGGCCAGATACTGGCCGTGGTGCAGGATTCGATCGTCCTGCAGCGGGGGCGGCGGCGCGGACAGGAACGTGTCGGGCGCGTGCCCGAGCGAGGGCGCGTTCTCGTGGGTGATGACCGCCAGCACGCCAGGCGCGGCCTGGGCCGCGCTCGTGTCGAGACGGCTGATCCGCCCGGCGGCGACGGTGCTGCGCACGAGCGCGGCGTGTGCCAGGTTCGGGAAGGTGAAGTCGTTGGGGTAGTGCGCGGCGCCGGTGACCTTCAGCGGGCCGTCGATCCGGTCCACTCCCGCGCCGACCAGCGCGACCTGCTCCACAGTCGTCATGACACTCCTCCCGCGGCGGTTCGCAGGGCGCGCACGAGGGTGCGTCCGGCCAGCTCGACCTTGAAGGCGGTGCCCTCCACGGTGAACGGGTCCCGTATGGCGGCATCGGCTGCCGCGGTGAAGGTCCGCAGGTCGGCGGGTGCTCCGCGCAGGACCTCCTCGGCCGCCCGTGCGCGCCATGGAATCGTCGCGACACCGCCCAGGGCCACGCGTGCCTCGCGGATCACGTCGCCGTCGAGCCGCAGGGCCACTCCCGCGGAGGTGAGCGCGAACTCGTAGGAGACCCGGTCGCGGATCTTGAGATAGGTGGAGCGCGCGTCGGCGGGGAGCAGCGGGATCTCCACGGCGGTGATCAGCTCGCCCCTCGCGAGCACGTTCTCCACATCCGGAGTGTCGCCGGGCACGAGGTAGAACTCCGTCAGCGGAACCGAACGCCCGCCGTCCCTTCCCTGAAGGTGCACGACCGCGTCCAGTGCCACGAGCGGCACCGCCATGTCGGAGGCGTGCAGGGCGATGCAGTGTTCGCTCGCGCCCAGGATCGCGTGCATCCGGGCGGCCCCCTCCACCGCGGCGCAACCGGTACCACGGCGCCGCTTGTTGCAGGCGGGGACGGCGGGGTCGCGGAAGTACCTGCAGCGGGTGCGCTGGAGGAGGTTCCCGCCGATGGTCGCCATGTTCCGCAGCTGGACGGAGGCGCTCAGCAGCAGCGACTCGCGCAGGAACGGCAGGCGCTCGGCCACCGTGGGGTCGGTGGCCAGCTCCTCCATCGTGGTCAGCGCGCCGACCCGGAGCATGTCACCGCTGCGGGTGATGCCGCCGAGTGGCAACCGGGTGATGTCGATGAGCCGGTCGGGCGCCAGGACCCCGTCCTTCATCAGGTCCAGCTGGGTCGTGCCGCCGGCGAGGTAGGACGCGGCCGGATCGGCGGTCGCCGCGGCCACGGCCTGGCCCACCTCGCCGGCCCTGACGTATTCGAACTCACGCATCGCCGCCACCCGCCCCCGCGACCTCGCGGATGGCCGCGACGATGTTCGGATAGGCGCCGCACCGGCACAGGTTGCCGCTCATGAACTCGCGGATGTCCGCGTCCGACCCGGCGCGCCGCTCGGCCAGCAGGCATACCGCCGACATGATCTGCCCGGAGGTGCAGTAGCCGCACTGGAAGGCGTCGTGGCGGACGAACGCCTCCTGCACCGGATGGAGGGCGCCGCCGGCCGCGAGGCCTTCGACGGTGGTGATCTCCCGGCCTTCGCACTGCGCGGCCAGCGTCAGGCAGGACAGGATCCGCCTGCCGTCCGCCATCACGGTGCAGGCGCCGCAGGCGCCCTGGTCGCAGCCCTTCTTGGTGCCGGTCAGCTCCAGCGCGTCGCGCAGCGCGTCGAGGAGGGTCACGCGGGAGTCCAGGTCGAGCCGGTGGTCGACGCCGTTGACGGTCAGGGTCACCCCGACGCGCGGCACGGAGGTCTGCGAATGAACCACGTCTTGTGCCATAACCCCTCGATTCCGGCGCGGCGAACGCCGCGGCCTCTCGGGGGGAGGTCTTCTCCGACCGACTTTACGTCACCGTTTCGTCCCGTTTCATGGCGATCGACGGTGAAAGGGCCGGGTCAGCGGGACAGGGCGTCCAGGAGGCGGTTGAGCGGGCCGTCGAGGCCGTAGCGATCGGCCAGCCGTACCAGCTCCTCGGGGTCGCGCGGCTTGACCGGCAGCGTGAGGTCGGTCTCCGGCAGCGGCGCGGAGTCGGCCACCTTCACCACCGCGGGGGCGACGAGGAGGTAGTCGCGGGCGGCGGCCAGCTTGGTGCGGCACCCCGCGGGGAACCCGTCGGTCCGCCCCTCGTCGAGCGCGGCCAGCATCGCCTCCAGCGAGCCGAAGCGGGTGACCAGCGATGCCGCCGTCTTCTCGCCGACGCCCGCGACGCCGGGCAGGCCGTCGCTGGGGTCGCCGCGCAGGGTGGCGAAGTCGGCGTAGCCGCGGCCGGGGATGCCGTACTTGGCGGTGACGAACGCCTCGTCGACCACCTGCAGGTTGCGCACCCCCCTGGCGGTGTAGAGGACACGGACCGGACGGGAGTCGTCGACGAGCTGGAACAGGTCGCGGTCGCCGGTCACGATGTCGACCGCGCCGCCGGCCCGGTGGGTGAGGGTGCCGATGACGTCGTCGGCCTCGTAGCCGGCGGACTCGAGCCTGGCGATGCCGACCGCGTCGAGCACCTGCTCGATGACGGGGATCTGCGGCACCAGCGTGTCGGGCACCTCCTCGGTGTCGCCGAAGGCGACCCTGTGCGCCTTGTAGGTGGGGATGGCGGCCACCCTGAAGGCGGGCCGCCAGTCGGCGTCCATGGTGGCGACCAGCTCGGCGGGCGAGTGCTTGCGGACCAGCGTGGCGATCATGTCGATGAGGCCGCGCACGGCGTTGACGGGCATGCCGTCGGGCGCCGTCATCGACTCTGGGATGCCGTAGTAGGCCCTGAAGTAGAGCGACGGGGTGTCGAGAAGCATCAGCACCCGTCTATGGTCGCACCCCGGGACCCACGACGCCGACGGCCAGCAGGCAGGCGTCGTCCTCGGGGTTGGGGCCGCCGATGCCGGCCAGCAGCCGGTCGAGGCCCGCGTCGAGGTCGTAGGCGGGCAGCTCGCGCGCCGCCGCCACCGCCAGGGCCAGCCCCTCGTCGAGGTCGCGGGTGCGCCGCTCCACCAGCCCGTCGGTGAACAGCAGCAGCAGGTCGTCGGGCAGCAACTCGATGCTGGCCAGCTCGTACGGCTGCTCGCCCGTCGCCCCCAGCAGCACCCCGTGCGGCGGGTCGAGCTGCTTGGCCGTACCGTCACGCACCAGGATCGGCGCGAGGTGGCCCGCCTGACCCCAGGTGAACACGTTCGTGGCGGTGTCGAGGTGGCCGATGACCGCGGTCGCCGTCGTCTCGGCCAGGCGGTGCAGGACCAGCTCGTTGAGCCAGCGGAGCAGCTGGTCGGCCGGCTGTCCCGTCATGGTGAGCCCGATGAGCGCGTGGCGGAGCTGGGCCATGTGCGCGATGGCGGGCAGTCCGTGCCCGGAGACGTCGCCGATGGCCAGCAGCAGCCTGCCGTCGGGCAGGCCCGCCACCTCGAACCAGTCGCCGCCCAGGTTCGCGGAGTTGCCCGCGGGCACGTAGCGGACGGCCACGCGCGCCTGCGGCAGGTCGAGGCAGCCGATGGGCTCGGGCAGGATCGCCTCGCGCATCGCGATCATCACGTGCCGCTCCTCCGCCGCCCGCTCGCGGGCCTCGAGCAGCTGGCGGCGCGACTCGGTCATGATGCGCTCGGCTCTTCGCCGCCCCGTGATGTCCTGTACGACGCCGTGGACGCCGGTGGGGCCGCCCGCGCCCATGAGCGGTTCGAGTACCACGCGCAGGTTGCGGAGCTCGGCGCCGCGCCTGATCCTGAACTCCGCCTGGACGGGCTCGACGCCCTGCACGACCGTCCACAGCAGCTGGTCGAGCGCGGCCAGGTCGGTCGTCTCGACGTAGGCGGCCAGGTCGGGCAGGCTGATGGGCCCTTCGGAGGGGTCCCTGCCGAAGATGACGTAGACGTGGTCGGACCAGGCCGCCGCGCCGGTGCGCAGGTTCCACTCGGCCCAGCCCATGTTGCCCAGGCGCTGGGCGTGGGCGAGCTGGACGGCCAGGGCGTCGGCCGCCTCGCGTTGCTGGAGCTGATCGGCGAGCTGTCGCAGGAGCTCGCCGGCCGCCATCGGCCCGCCGGGCCGCTGGTCGTCAGGGGAGTGAAGGGGTGGCTGAGGGCCGCCCACGACGCCGACCATAAGGGGCTCACTTCTCGAATCGCTGGAACGGGACAATTGCCCCACAATAAGTGATCGTCCTGGTACGGAGTGTAGCGATTGGCTTGCGAGTTGTGAGAGCTTTTCATGGAATTCGACAACGGTAGATTGGCCCATGTGACGTCCCAAGACCTTTACCCCGTGTCCCGCCTCGCCGCCGCCCAGGAGGCCACCGCCAAGGCGGGCCTCGACGCTCTGCTGCTCACCCCCGGCCCCGACCTGCGCTACGTGAGCGGATACGAGGCGCTCCCGCTGGAGCGGCTGACCTGCCTGGTGGTGCCCGCGAGCGGCGAGTCGTTCATGATGGTGCCACGCCTGGAGCTTCCCGCCGCGCAGGCCTCGCCTGCCGCGCGCCTCGGCCTCGACTTCGTGGCATGGGACGAGACCGACGACCCCTACGGCATCGTCGCCGCGCGCCTCGGCCAGGTCGCCAAGGTGGGGCTCGCCGACCGGATGTGGGCGATGGCCTCGCTGCGCTTCCGCGCCGCCATGCCCTCCGCCGAGCAGGTGCTGGCCGGCACCGTGCTGCGCGAGCTGCGCATGCGCAAGTCGGCCGTCGAGGTGGACGCGCTGCGCGAGGCGGGGGAGGCGATCGACGCCGTGCACCGGCAGGTTCCCCGCTTCCTCAAGGCCGGTCGTACGGAGCGGGAGGTCGGCAAGGACATCCACGACGCGATCCTCGCGGCGGGACACTCCATTGTCGACTTCGTGATCGTCGCCTCAGGGCCCAACGGCGCCAGCCCGCACCACGAGGTCTCCGACCGGGTCATCCAGGCGGGCGAGCCCGTGGTCGTCGACATCGGTGGGCAGCTGCACAACGGCTACTGCTCCGACTCCACCCGCACCTACTGCGTGGGAGAGCCGCCCGCCGACTTCGCCGCCTACTACGAGGTGCTGCGGCAGGCGCAGGAGGCGGCCTGCGCCGCGGTACGGCCCGGCGTGAGCTGCGAGTCGATCGACGCCGCGGCCAGGTCGGTGATCGAGGACGCGGGCTACGGCGAGTACTTCATCCACAGGACCGGGCACGGGATCGGCATCGAGACGCACGAGGAGCCGTACATCGTGTCGGGCAACACCGAGCCGATGCAGGCCGGGTTCGCGTTCTCGGTCGAGCCCGGCATCTACCTGCCGGGGCGGCACGGGGCGCGGATCGAGGACATCGTGGTCTGCACCGAGGACGGCGGGACGCGGCTCAACAACACCACGCGCGAGCTCGTGATCGTCTGACGGATCGGCCGGCTCGGGCGCCGTCAGGGCCCGAGCCGTGCCCGGGGGCTCCCGCGGCTTCGGCAATGGCGTCCTTCCGCGGGACGGGCGTGCGGCCGACCGACCGGTCTCCGCGGCCGGCGGCGATGACAGAATCGGGACATCGGAGACCCCGAGCCCATCACTGGAGCGTGTCGCGATGACCGTTGAGCGTGCCCTGCCCACCCCTGAGGCGCACGACCTGATCGACCTGACCCGAGACCTGATCGCCAAGGAGATCGCGCCCCGCGCGGCCGCCGACGAGTCGGCTGGACGCTTCCCCCGCGAGGTGTTCACCACCCTCGGCGCGACGGGACTGCTCGGCCTGCCGTACCCCTCGGAGTACGGCGGGGCCGACCAGCCGTACGAGGTCTATCTGCAGGTGGTCGAGGAGCTGGCGGCCGGATGGCTGGCCGTCGGCCTGGGTGTGTCGGTGCACACGCTGTCGTGCTTCCCCGTGGCCTCCTTCGGCACGCCGGAGCAGCGGGAGGAGCTGCTGCCCGACATGGTCGGCGGCGAGTTGCTCGGCGCCTACTGCCTGTCGGAGGCCTCCTCGGGCTCGGACGCGGCCGCGCTGACCACCCGCGCGGTGCCGGGCCCCGACGGCTACACCGTCGACGGCGTCAAGGCGTGGATCACCCACGGCGGCGTCGCCGACTTCTACATGCTCATGGCCCGCACCGGCGACCGGGGCGCCCGCGGCATCTCCTGCCTGCGCGTGCCGTCCGGGCTCGAAGGGCTCTCCTACGGCGTGCCCGAGCACAAGATGGGCATGCGCTCCTCTCCGACGGCGCAGGTCCGCTTCGACGCGGTACGGCTCCCGCAGTCCGCGCTGGTCGGCGCCGAGGGCGAGGGCTTCCGCATCGCCATGGCCGCGCTCGACGGCGGACGGCTCGGCATCGCGGCGTGCGCGGTCGGCGTGGCCCAGGCCGCCTTCGACGCCGCCACCGCCTACGCGGGGGATCGGCGCCAGTTCGGCTCGCGGATCATCGACTTCCAGGGCATCGGCTTCATGCTGGCCGACATGGCCACCCAGATCGCCGCCGCCCGCGCCCTCTACCTGGAGGCCGCGCGGCTGCGTGACGCGGGCAGGCCGTACGGGACCAAGGCGGCGATGGCGAAGCTGTTCGCCACCGACATGTGCATGAAGGTGACCACGGACGCGGTGCAGGTGCTCGGCGGCTACGGCTACGTCGAGGACTTCCCCGTCGAGCGCTACATGCGCGAGGCCAAGGTCCTGCAGATCGTGGAGGGCACCAACCAGATCCAGCGCCTGGTCATCAGCCGCGCTCTCACTCCCGAGTCGCGCCGATGACCTCGGCCAGCTCCCTCGGTAGCGGGTAGGGGCGCTCGGCCGGCAGCAGAGGAGTCAGGTCGCGGCCTTCACGCAGTGCCGCGTGCAGGCCGCGTACCCGCTCGGTCAGGTCGGTGATCGACAGCGTCCACTCGCCGACGTAGCGGTCGACGGCCTCGCCCGACAGGCCGATCTGGATCGACCGGTACGGCAGCGCGTTGTGGCGGGGGTCGCGTTCGGGATCCCACTGGACACGCACCGGCATGTCCCGCCGGTCCGACAGGCAGGAGTGCGCCAGCGCCCACTCGAATCCCTCGCGGGTCAGCTCGATCGCCAGCACGCGGCCCTGGCCCTCCTTGGTGGCGTAGCCGCAGCGGTACATCATCCACAGGAACGACGGCTTGATCCAGGTCATCCGCTCGCGCTTGAACGGCGGGACGAACCGCTGCGCCGCCACGGCGGGAGCGGCGATGGCCGGATCGTAGGCCTGGTAGACGGTGATGGACTCCTCGGTGTAAGCGGCTCGGATCTGCCGGTATGGGACGTTCATGGCCATCAGCGTGCCGAACCCGCACAACTCACGGCAACGGGATTACCGTCGCAAGCATGGACAACCGCGAGAGGGTCACCCTCACAGGCGCCCAGGAGACCCTGCTGGCCACCCTGTACGGCAGGGCGCTCGACGCCCGAGCCCGCGACCCCATCCTGGGCGACGAGCAGGCCGTCACCGCGGTGCGCCGGATCGACTACGACTTCCGCAGGACCGGCGTCAACGCGACCACGGCGGCGGGCGTCGCGCTGCGCGCCAAGCAGCTCGACGACTGGCTCGAGGAGTTCCTGGCGGCCAACGCCTCGGCGACCGTGCTGCATCTGGCGTGCGGCCTGGACACCAGGGCGCACCGGGTGGCCAGGCCCGCCACGGTCAGGTGGGTCGACGTGGACTTCCCCGAGGTGATCTCGCTGCGTGAGCGGCTGCTGTCGACGCCTGACGGCGACTACACGCAGATCGCGACGTCGGTGACGGGGGAGGAGTGGCTGGAAGGGGTGCCCGCCGACCGGCCGACCGTCGCGGTGTTCGAGGGACTGACGATGTACCTGCGGGAGGAGGACGGCCGGCGGCTCATCGAGCGGATCACGGGGCGGTTCCCTTCGGGGGAGCTGCTGTTCGACGTGTACGGGACGATGGGGATCAGGCTGCAGAAGCTGGTGCCCGCGGTGCGGAACTCGGGGGCGCGTCTGTACTGGGGGGTGGACGACCCTCGGGTGATCGAAGAGTGGCACGACCGGCTGGTGTGCACGGACTCGGTGCGGAGCGTGGAGATGCCGGGGGTGGACCGGTTGCCGCCGGTGGGGCGGGCGCAGATGTGGGTGCTGGCGCGGATCCCGAGGCTGCGGGATGTCGGGAGGATGCTCCGCTTCCGCTTCTAGGGCGGCCGAACCGATTTCCCGGCGAGCTGTGAACCTTTTCCGCGACAAGTGGTGAAACCAAGGAGACCACGTCGGCACGGGGGACCCCGGCCGGCCATCTCCTGGGAGTCTCGTCGTGCGCGTGCCGTCGTTTGGTTTTGTGCTGCCCGGAAACCGCCATCTCGCGTTCCTGGCGGCACTGATCCCGGCCCTCGTCCTGCGCGTCCTGGCGATGGTCGGCTACCGGCCCACGCTGTGGTTCTGGGCGGACTCCTTCTCCTACCTCGGAGCGGCGGCCGACCCTGTCCCTGGAACGTTCCGGCCCCTCGGATACCCCCTGTTCCTCGCCGCGCTCGCGCCGGGCCACAGCCTTGCCCTCGTCACCGCGGTCCAGCACGTCCTGGGGCTGGGCCTGGCGGTCGCGGTGTACGTGGTGCTGCGCCGGCGCGGCCTGCCGGGCTGGGGTGCGACGGTCGTGACCATGCCCCTGCTGTACGACGAGTTCCTGATCCTGCTCGAACACATGATCATGGCGGACGCGCTGTTCACCGTCCTGGTCACGGCAGGGGTGATCATGCTGTCGCGCCGGGCCGTCACACCGCTGTCGGCGGGCGTCGGCGGGGCGCTGCTCGGGCTCGGGGCGATCACCAGGACCATCGGCGTGGCCGTGCTCGTGCTGGCCGTGGGGCATCTGCTGCTGCGCCGTACCGGATGGCGGTCCTTGGCGGGGCTGGTGCTCGGTGGGGCGCTGCCGCTGGTGGCGTACGCCACCTGGATGTACGGCACCAGCGGCACGTTCGGGCTGACCCGAGCCGACGGGCTCTTCCTGTGGGCGCGCACCATGACCTTCGCCGACTGCTCGGTGATACGGCCGGAGCCGAAGCTGGCGCCGCTCTGTCCCTCGACGCCGGTGGCAGGGCGGCCCGCGCCCGCCTTCTGGCTGTGGGGACCGGCCTCCCCGCTGGCCGGCATGCCACGCGACAAGAACGCGCTGGCAGGACGGTTCGCCCGTGCCGCCATCATGGCCCAGCCCTTCGACTACCTGACCGCCGCGGGCGGTGACCTGCGCCGGCTGCTGCGCTGGGAACGCACCGCGGCCAGGACGGCGTCGATGAAGAACACCAACCCCTACTGGTTCCCCTTCGAGGAGCGAGCGCTGAAGAAGTCCGCCAGTGCGGCGGCGGAGGCGTACGAGGGCGGCCCGGCGGCGACGCGGATAGCCGAGCCCTACGCCGGATGGCTGCGCGTCTACCAGCGCTTCGGATACCTGCCCTTCCCGCTGCTGGTCGCGCTGCTCGGGGGCGCCGTAGTCCTGGCGTCGGTACGGCGGCGGCACGACGCCCTGCTGCCGGGCCTGGCGGCCGCGGCGCTGGTCCTGGCACCGCCGTTCCTGACCGGGTTCGACGTCCGCTACGTCGTCCCCGCCATCCCGTTGACCTGCCTGGCCGCGGGCCTCGCCGCAGCGGGACGCACGCGTCGGCCGACCGGGCGGAACGGGGTCGACGCGGCTGACGCGGCGCGTGTCTCCGACGCCGGTGGTCGTGCGCGACCCCGACCTGACGGACGACACGCCGGTCTCCGTTCATGACGCCGGCCACGGCCCGGTCCCGGCGCCGCGCAGCAGGTGGGCCAGGTGCCCGAGGTCGGGCAGGCGACCCGTCCACGAGGAACTGCTGCGCCGGATCAGCGGCGGCCACAGCCTGGAGCTGTGGCGGCTGCGCCTGCCCCCGCACACGGCCGTCGACGGGGTGCCCCACGCCCCGGGCACGACCGAGCACCTGCTCGTCGCCTCGGGCCGGCTCCACGCGGGTCCCGCCGATGACCTTCGCACGCTCGGGGCAGGCGACCTGCTGGCCTTCGCGGGGGACGCTCCTCACGGCTACCGGACCGACGACGAGCCCGCCGACGTCACCGTCGTCATCGCCTCCCCCGCCATCGGCTGACGCGGATTGGAGCGCCAGGTGTCGCGCACCTCGCCCGTGCGGCCGTTTTCGTCGGCGACCTCTCCTAGAGTGGCCCGGTGACTTCCCCCGACCTCGTTCCCCAGGCAACCGACGTGCTGCGGCGCGTCTTCGGCTACGACTCCTTCAGGGAGGGGCAGCAGGAGATCATCGACCACGTGGTCGCGGGCGGCGACGCGCTGGTGCTCATGCCGACAGGCGGCGGCAAGTCGCTGTGCTACCAGATCCCCGCCCTGGTACGGCAGGGCACGGGCGTGGTCGTCTCCCCGCTGATCGCGCTCATGCAGGACCAGGTCGACGCGCTGACCACGGCGGGCGTCAGGGCCGGGTTCCTCAACTCCACGCAGGAGCCGGGGGAGCGGGCCGCGGTCGAGGAGGCGTTCGTGGCGGGCGAGCTCGACCTGCTCTACCTCGCGCCCGAGCGGTTGCGCTCCGAGCAGACGCTGCGGCTGCTGGCCAGGGGGTCGATCTCGCTGTTCGCGATCGACGAGGCCCACTGCGTGGCGCAGTGGGGCCACGACTTCAGGCCCGACTACCTGGCGCTGTCCACGCTGCACGAGCGCTGGCCCGACGTGCCGCGCATCGCGCTGACGGCGACCGCGACGCCGGAGACGCACAGGGAGATCACTGCCAGGCTCGGCCTGGAGCGGGCGCGCCACTTCGTGGCCAGCTTCGACCGCCCCAACATCCAGTACAGGATCGAGCCGAAGAACGAGCCGAAACGGCAGCTGCTGCGGCTGATCCGCGCCGAGCACGACGGGGACGCCGGCATCGTCTACTGCCTCTCGCGCGCCTCGGTGGAGAAGATCGCCGCGTTCCTGCAGGAGAACGGAGTGGGCGCGCTGCCGTACCACGCGGGGCTCGACGCCCGAACGCGCGCCGCCCACCAGGCCCGCTTCCTCAGGGAAGACGGCATGATCATGGTGGCGACGATCGCCTTCGGCATGGGCATCGACAAGCCCGACGTGCGCTTCGTCGCCCACCTCGACCTGCCCAAGTCCATGGAGGGCTACTACCAGGAGACCGGCAGGGCGGGGCGCGACGGGCAGCCCGCCACCGCGTGGCTCGCCTACGGCCTGCAGGACGTCGTGCAGCAGCGCCGCATGATCGACACCTCCGAGGGCGACGACGCCCACCGGCGGCGGCAGTCCGCACATCTCGACGCCATGCTCGCCCTCTGCGAGACGGCCGAGTGCCGCAGGGTGCGCCTGCTGGCCTACTTCGGGCAGGAGGGCGCGCCGTGCGGCAACTGCGACACCTGCCTGACCCCGCCCGAGACCTGGGACGGCACGATCGCCGCCCAGAAGCTGCTGTCGACCGTGCTGCGGCTGCAGCGCGAACGGGGCCAGCGGTTCGGCGCGGGCCAGCTGATCGACATCCTGCTCGGCAAGAAGACCGACAAGGTGCTGCAGTTCGACCACGCCTCGCTGACGGTGTTCGGCGTCGGCACCGAGCTGAGCGAGACGCAGTGGCGCGGGGTGGTGCGGCAGCTGCTGGCGCTCGGGATGCTGGCCGTCGAGGGCGACTACGGCACGCTGGTCCTCACCGACGCGGCCGGGTCGGTGCTCCGGGGTGAGCGCCAGGTGATGCTGCGGCACGACCCGGTGGCCAAGAAGGCCGACAAGCCGGCCAAGGCGGCCCGCCAGGCCGCGGCGGCCGAGCTGCCCGCCGAGGCCCAGCCACTGTTCGAGCTGCTGCGCGCGTGGCGCGGGGCCACGGCGAAGGAACAGGGCGTGCCCGCGTACGTCATCTTCCACGACGCCACGCTGCGCGAGATCGCCGCCCGCCGTCCGGGGTCGCTGGCGGAGCTGTCGGGGATCTCGGGGGTGGGGGAGAGCAAACTGGCCAAGTACGGCGAGCAGGTCCTCGCCGCGATGGCCGAGGCCGAGTGACCTCATGCCTTCGCCGCGCCGATCGGCGCGGCGCTCGCCGAAGAGCGGCCCGCCTGGCTGCCGATGATCCTGCCGCAGGGCCGATGCGATGATGGGGCGGCCCCGCCCCTCCAACGCTCCCTGGCTCTCGGCGCGGGACTTTCAGGGCCCGCCCGCAGGGGCCCGTCTGGCCGGGAGTGACCCGCGGGGGTGGTGCGTGTGTTTCAGGACCCGCCGCAGGGGCGCGAGCGATCGGGGGGCATGTCAGTGGGTGCGGTTCATGAGTGAGGTGCACAGCGCGCGCAGGTCGGCGGCCGAGGGGAAGACGCGGTCGAGGATGTCGAGCGCTCGGGAGGCGTGACCGGCGGCCATGGCGAGGGTCGTGGTCCTGCCGCCCGCCGCCTCGATGAGGTCGGCGGCCAGCCGTACCGACTCCTCGTCGTCGGCGCCGCACGCCAGCAGCGCCGACAGCTCGCGGCCCGCCGCGGACCCCGATGCGAGCGCGGCCAGCACGGGCAGCGCCTTCTTCCTGCGGCGCAGGTCACCGAAGACGGGCTTGCCGGTGTGCGACGGGTCGCCCCAGATGCCGAGCACGTCGTCCACCATCTGGAAGGCCAGACCCAGCTCGCGGCCCATGTCGTGCATCCGCGCGGCCAGCGGCTCGGGCGCGCCGGCGAGCGTGACGCCGAGGGCGGCGGCGCAGGCCAGCAGCGAGCCGGTCTTGTCGGCGGCCATGTCGGCGTACTCGGCCACGCTCACCGCGTCGTGGCCGGTCCACGGCCGTTCCTCGAACGCCATGTCCTGCGTCTGGCCATGCACGAGCCGTACCAGCGCGGACGACAGGTGTCCTGTGGCGGCCGCGGCGTGCGGGCCGGTCGCCACCGACCTGATCGCCAGCGCCAGCAACGCGTCCCCGGCCAGGATCGCGGGCCCCACCCCGTACGCCTTCCACACGGCGGGCTTGTGCCTGCGATGCTCATCGCTGTCGATGATGTCGTCGTGCACGAGCGAGAAGGCGTGCACGAGCTCCACCGCGACGGCGCCGGGCAGTGCCGTCTCCAGCGTGCCGCCCGCGGCCTGCGCGCACAGCATGGCCAGCGCGGGGCGCAACCCCTTGCCCGCGTGGCCCTCGATGGGGGTGCCGTCGATGTCCGACCAGCCAAGGGAGAAGGCCGCCATCCGTTCGCCCCACGGGTGGAGGTCGGCCACCGCCGCGCGCATCGCGGGTTCGAGCAGCTCACGGCAGCGGGAGAGGGCGTCGGCAGGAAGCGCGTGGTCAGCCATCGGTCCGCCGATGCACTGGCGTGACGCTGTAAGTCGCCATCAATCTCCTACCTTGATCAGTAACGGGCGATCATGCGTTACTCCACGCGAGCAATCATGAATATTGCGAAGGAGGAGTAGATGTCGACCGGCCGCCCGGTATGCGAAGACTCGGTGATCGCGGCGTTGGCTGCCGGACCAGCGCCGAGACCATCATGGGGCAGATCTCCGCGGTGGATATCTCCAGGTTTGTGCCAGCTTATGACACTGCCTTCACCCCCCGCTTCACCACCCCGGGACCCGGTGAAGCGCATGCTGGGCGCCGGATGACCGCGGAGCAGGCCGCGGCGCCGCACCGGGGCAGGATCGGCGCGTGCGCCGGCGCGTTCGCCACGGGGTGCTCGTTTCTGCGTGATGGTGGCCTGGGTGATCGGCCGGCGCTCTCGTATGGCAAGGTCTTCAATCCGACGCGGGCCCTGGTCAGGGCAGCACTGCTGGCTGCTTTCCACGTGGCGAGTGCGACCGGAGTGGCCTTCCTGATACGATCATGAACCTAAATGTCAGCGAATCCGACAATTGCGACATTTATCGATTATTGCGGCTTGAGTGAGGTATGTGGCGTTGCTAGGGTGTCCGGAGTGTTGGGGCGCCGGGTATGTGATTGTCCCTTAGCGAATATCTTCCCCGGGTGTGCATATGCGCTTGCGTGATTCGCGATTGCGAACCAAGGTAGCCGCCCTTCTCGTCTCCCTCGCAGCTCTCTGGGCCTTCGCCGCGTGGGTCACCCTCCGCGACGGGGCCAACCTGCTCTGGGTCGCCACGCTCGACAGCGGCGTCGCCACCCCCGGAGACCCCCTGGTGATCGAGCTCCAGCGCGAGCGCCGGCTGTCGCTGATCCACCTGGGAGCAAGGGGACCCGCGGACGAGCAGGCGCTGCGCGCCCAGCGTGCCGAGACCGACGCCGCCGCGGCCGCCTTCATCGAGCAGGCGGGCTCTTCCAGTGTCGCCCTCGCCGCGTCCGACACTCTCGACCTGCGCCTGGACCAGGTGTTCGCCCGCCTCGAAGGGCTGAAGGAGGTCCGTGCGGCCCTCGACGCGGGTGTACTCGACCGCGTCCGCGCCGCCGGCACCTACACCGGCGTCATCGACACGATCTACCGGGCCTACGACTCGCTGGCCATCGTCGACGACGAGGAGACGGTCAGGGACGCCGGGACCCTCATCGAGATGAGCAGAGCCGTCGAGCTCCTCTCCCAGGAGGACGCGCTCGTCGCCGGCGCGCTGGCCGCGGGTGGGCTGAGCGTCGCCGAGCGTGGCCGGTTCGCGCAGCTCGTCGGCGCCCAGCGCTTCGCCCGCGCCGAAGCCGCGGCCGAACTGCCCGCCGCCGACCGGCGCGGTTACGACGCCTTCGTCGCGGGCTCGGCCTTCTCCGCGCTGCGCGACCTCGAGGACCATCTCATCCAGGGCACCGCCCCGGTCGGCCCCGAGCAGTGGAGGTCCACCATCGAGCCGGTGCTCGTGGCGCTCGACGCGACCGTGCGGAAGGCGGCCGCCGACCTCGTCGAGCGGGCCGGTCCCGTCGCCCTCGGCGTCATCGTCAGGCTCGTCCTGGCGGGCGGTCTCGGCCTCATCGCGGTCATCGCCTCGATCGTGGTGTCGGTCACCACGACCGGTGCCATCCTGGCCCAGCTCAAGAAGCTGCGCGACGCCGCTCATGAGCTCTCGGAACGGCGGCTGCCCCGCGTGGTCGAACGCGTCGGCCGCGGCGAGGAGGTCGACCTCGCCGTCGACGCGCCGCCGCTGGAGTTCGGCGACGACGAGATCGGCGAGGTCGGGCGGGCCTTCAACAGCGTCCAGGAGACCGCCATCAGGGTCGCGGCCGAGCAGGCCGAGCTACGCCGAAACATCCGTGGCATCCGCGACATCCTGCTCAGCCTCGCCCGCAGGACGCAGGGCCTGGTGCACAGGCAGCTGACCGTCCTGGACGTCATGGAGCGCAGGGAACACAAGCCGGAGGAACTGCGCGACCTGTTCAAGCTGGACCACCTGGCCACCCGCATGCGGCGCAACGCCGAGAACCTGATCGTGCTGTCGGGCTCCTCGCCGGGCCGCACGTGGCGCAGGTCCGTGCCCATGATCGACGTGGTGCGCGGCGCGCTGGCCGAGGTCGAGGACTACACCCGCGTCCAACTGCAGCCCGTGGGCGAGGCGACGCTGGCGGGCAAGGCCGTGGGCGATGTCGTCCACCTGCTGGCCGAGCTGATCGAGAACGCCGTCTCCTTCTCGCCTCCGTACACGATGGTGCGGGTCAGCGGGCAGATGGCGGTCAACGGCTATGTGATCGAGATCGAGGACCGCGGCCTCGGCATGACGCGGGAGGACATGGAGGCGGCCAACAGGCGCATCGCCGAGCCGCCCGAGTTCAGGCTCACCGATACGGCGCGGCTCGGGCTCTACGTGGTCGCCAGGCTGGCCGAGCGGCACGACATCCGGGTACGGCTGCGGCCCTCGCCGTACGACGGGACCACGGTCGTGGTGGTCGTCCCCCTTCAGTTGATCGGCCTCGAGCCCGAGGCGGAAGCGCCCATGCCCGCGGTCGAGGACGCCAGGTTCGCCCTCCTCGAGGACTTCGGGCGCGAAGGGCGGGACGTGCGCGAGGACGACCTCGTGCCGGGCATTCCCGCGCCCAGGTCCGCGCCGAACGGCCCGCCCGGCGGCACCGCCCTCGCGCTGCGGTCCGTCCCGGTGACGGAGCAGCCGGTCGTGAGGGGGCCCAGGCCGCCGCTGCCCACCAGGAGCGTCCCCGCTGACGCGCATCCCCTGACGTCCGTCGACCCGGTGCTTTCCGAGAAGGAGGCCCTGCGGACCGCGAGCCCGCACGGGGACGTCGCGCCCGGCCGGGCGGCCGGGGACGCGGCGGACTCCGAGGACGCGCCCGCGCGGTCTGACGTCGGCCTCGCCCGCGAGTTCCCCGACCCGGCGAACGCGCACGAGCCCGCCGCGCGACAGGAGACCGAGGTGCCGAGGAGCCCGGTGTCGCCTGAGGCTGATGCGGGGGTGAGCGTGGCGTCGCCGGAGGCCGGTGCGCGGGTGGTCCTCGCGTCGGCGGAGGCTGATGCGGGGGTGGTCCTCGCGTCGGTGGAGGCCGGTGCGCAGGTGGTTCCGGCGTCGCAGGAGACCGGTGCGCGGCCGGTTCCGGCGTCGCGGGAGACCGTCGTGGAGCAGGCGCGGCCGGCGTTCACCCCGTCGGGCCTGCCGTTCAGGGTGCCCCAGGCCAACCTGGCACCGGGGCTCATGACCGAGGAGGACACGACGCCGCAGGAGCAGGAAGACGACGAGCGCTCGCCCGAGGAGATCCGCGCGATCATGGGCTCGTTCCAGTCGGGTACGCGCCTGGGCAGGACGCAGGCGGCCAAGCTGACCGAGGGGGAGACGTGAGAGCAGCAGGCCATACGACCGATCTGAACTGGCTTCTCGACGATCTGGGAGACCGCGTCAGGGAGGTGGAGCACGCGATCGTGCTCTCCTCCGACGGGCTGCTGATGGCCTCGTCGAGGGACCTGGACAGGACAGAAGGGGAGCACCTGTCCGCCGTCGCCTCGGGGCTGCAGAGCCTGGCCAGAGGCGTCAGCGAGCACGTCGGCGGGGGAGCCGTACGCCAGACGATCGTGGAGTGGCGATCCCGCTACCTCATCGTCACCGTCGCCGGCGAGGGGGCGTGCCTGGCCGTGCTCTGCCTGCAGGACTCCGACATCGGCCTGATCGCCTACGAGATGGCCATGCTCGTGGCCAGGGTCGGCCAGTACCTCACATCGCCCGCGCGCGGAGAGGCGGCCCGATGACGGGGGAGGAGTGGGTCGACCCCGAGATCGTCAGACCGTACGTGGTGACGCGCGGCCGTACCGAGCCCGTGAGGGGCTCCTTCGACCTGATCTCGCTGGCCGTCGCCGTGGGCGACCCGCCGGGCGCCGGCGCGGGCCTGGACCCCGAGCACCTGTCGATCGTCAGGCTCTGCCGTGAGCCGATCTCCGTGGCGGAGATCGCCGCCACCCTCGACCTGCCTGCGGGCACGATCCGTGTCCTGCTGGGCGACCTGTTCGACCAGGGGTTCGTCACCGTGCAAGATCCTCAACCCGAGGTGGACATGCAAGACGAGAAGATGTACAGGGCGGTGCTCGATGGTCTTCGGTCGCTCTGAGCGGCGGCGGCTGCCGACCGCCATCAAGATCCTGATCGCCGGGGGATTCGGCGCGGGCAAGACGACCATGGTGGGTTCGGTCTCCGAGACCAGGCCGCTGCGTACCGAGGAGACGCTGACCGACCGCTCGACGGGCGTCGACGACACCTTCGGCGTGGAGGCCAAGCGGACCACGACCGTCGCCATGGACTTCGGCCGCATCACCATGGGCGACGACTACATGCTCTACCTGTTCGGCACGCCAGGGCAGGAGCGGTTCTGGTTCGTGTGGGACGAGCTGGCGCTGGGCGCGCTCGGCGCGGTCATCCTGGCCGACACCCGCAGGCTGGCCGACTGCTTCCCCTCAGTCGACTACTTCGAGCGGCGCGGCACGCCGTTCGTGGTCGCGGTCAACTGCTTCGACGGCTCGCCCGTCTACGAGCTGGCCGAGGTACGGCTGGCGCTCGGCCTCGACCCGGCGATCCCGATCGTCCTGTGTGACGCCCGCAAGCGCGACTCCAGCCGTGAGGTGCTGATCACGCTGGTCGAGCACGCGATGAAGGTGCGCGCCCCCGTCGGGACCACCTCGTGACCATCGCCCGCTACCTTTGATCGGATGGAGGAGATCGACCGCCGGATCGTCACGCTGCTGGCCAGGGATGGCCGGATGAGCTTCACCGACCTGGCCAGGGAGACAGGGCTGTCCGTCTCGGCGGTGCACCAGAGGGTCCGCCGCCTGGAGAAACGCGGCGTCGTGCGCGGTTACACCGCGCTGGTCGACCACGACGCCATCGGACTGCCGCTGACCGCGTTCGTGTCGATCAAGCCGATCGACCCGTCGGCACCTGACGACGCGCCTGAGCGCCTGGCCCATCTGAGCGCGATCGAGGCGTGCCACAGCGTGGCGGGCGACGAGAGCTACATCCTCAAGGTGCGCGTCGCCTCGCCACTCGCGCTGGAGGAACTGCTGCAGCACATCCGTGCCTCCGCGAACGTCTCCACCCGCACGACGGTGGTGCTGAGCACGCCGTACGAGCACCGGCCCCCGGAGCTGGGCGAGGCCTGAAGACCCCGCCGCATGTCGGCGGGCAGAGCGAGGGCCGGGAACGATGGCGGCTCGCGGGACGGGGGATCCCCTCCAGCACGGCGATGAGCTGCGGGGCTGTCGCCGTGCTGTCAGCCGGATGGGTGGCTGCCGGTCAGAGGGCGTCGCCGAAGTGCCCGCGCAGGCGAGCCTTGGCCTCCTCGCTCGCCCCGATCCTGTCCAGGCCGCTCAGGGCGGCGCCGACGATCGGCGGCACGTCGGCCACGACCAGCTTGGCCTGCGGCGCCCGCGCAGCGAACCGCTCGTCGAGCAGCTCGCTCAGCATCGGGTGACGCGCGCGCAGCACCCCGCCGCCGAGCACCACCTCCGTCGGCGTCTCCAGCAGCTCCAGGCGGCGCAGGCACACCTCGGCCATCACCACGATCTCCCCGGCCATCCGCTCGACCAGTGACCTGGCGATCGCGTCACCGGCGGCGGCGACCCCGAAGAGCCCGGGGGCCAGCCCGTGCAGGCTGCCCTCGTCCAAGTCGCCGAAGTGCAGGCCGAGCACGACCTCCTCCACGGTGGAGGTGCCGTAGTGCTCCTTGACCAGCGTGGCGAGCTCGGTGGGCGCGCCTCTGCCGTCCTCGGCCCTGACGGCGTGCCACAGCGCCTCCTCGGCCATGCCGAGGCCGCCGCCCCAGTCGCCGCTGATCTTGCCGAGTGCGGGGAAGCGGGCCACCTGCCCTGTGGGGGAGACCCCGACCGCGTTGACGCCCGCCCCGCACACCACCGCCACGCCCCAGGGCCCCGACGCCCCCGCGCGCAGCAGCGCGAAGGTGTCGTTTCCCACGACGACCTCCCTGGCGAAGGAGCGCGCGGCGAACTCGTCGCTCAGCGTCTCCTCCTCCGCGGGGAGGTCGGCCCCCGCCAGGTAGGCGGCCAGCAGGTCGGCGTACGGCGGAGTCCGCGACGTGCCGAGGGCCCGCGTCAGCGGGTCGAGCGCCTGCCGTACGGCCTCCTCGACGACGTCGGCGGCAGCGGTCACGCCCGCGCTCTGCGGCAGGAACGCCCCGCCGCGGCCCGTGGCAAGGACGGTGCCGTCCTCGGCCACGAGCGCCACGTCGGTCTTGCTGTTGCCGCCGTCGACCGCGAGCACGGTCCTCACGACACCACCCACGGCAGGTGCGCCCTGTTGGCCTCGAGCAGCAGGCGGGTCAGCTCGCCCGCGACGGCCTCCTGGCCGATCAGCGGGTGGGCCAGCAGCGCGTTGCGGACCCGTTCCTCGCCGCCGCGCAGCGCGGCGTCCAGGGCCAGGCTCTCGTAGGCCGACACGTTGGCGATCAGTCCCGCGTACAGCGGCTCCACCGCCGGCACCGGCAACGGTACGGCTCCCGCCGCCCCGATCGTCGCGGGCACCTCGATGACCGCCTCGTCGGGCAGGAACGGCAGCGTCCCCGCGTTGCGCACGTTGACCACCTGGGCGTCGCACCGGTCGCCGAGAAGCGAGGAGATGAGCGCCACGGCCGCCTCGGAGTAGAACGCGCCGCCCCGCCGTTCCAGCAGCTCGGGTTTGGTGTCGACGGCGGGGTCGGCGTACAGCCTGAGCAGCTCGGTCTCCATGGCGGCCACCTCGGCGGCCCGTGAAGGCTTGGAGCGCTGCTCCTCGACCACGAGGTCGTGGGCGTAGAAGTAGCGCAGGTAGTAGGAGGGGACCACGCCCAGCCTGCGCACCAGCTCCACCGGCAGCCCGATGTCGTCGGCGAGCTCCTGCCCGTGCTCGGCGATCAGCTTCGGCAGCACGTCGACGCCGTCGACGAGGACGGAGCGCTCCCACGTCAGGTGGTTGAGCCCGACGTGGCCGAGCGACACCCGCTCGGGGGTCACTCCCAGGTGCGCGGCGAAGCGTCGCTGGAAGCCGATCGCGACGTTGCACAGCCCGATCGCCCGGTGTCCCGCGTCGAGCAGCGCCCGCGTCACGATGCCGACGGGGTTGGTGAAGTCGACGATCCACGCCTCGGGCGCGTGCTCGCGCACCCGCTCGGCCAGTTCGAGCACCACCGGCACGGTGCGCAGCGCCTTGGCCAGGCCGCCCGCGCCGGTCGTCTCCTGCCCGACGCACCCGCAACGGAGCGGCAGTGTCTCATCGACCTCGCGGGCGGCCTGCCCGCCCACCCGTAGCTGGAACAGCACCGCCTGCGCGCCCGCCACGCCCTCCTCCACGGAGGAGGTGGCGACCACCTCGGCCCGGTGTCCGGCGCGGGCCAGCATCCTGCGTGACACCCCCGCCACCAGCTCCAGGCGGGAGGCGTGCGGGTCGACGAGCGCGATCTCGGTGAGCGGCAGCTCGTCGCGCAGCCGGGCGAACCCGTCGATCAGCTCCGGCGTGTACGTCGAGCCGCCCCCGACAACGGCGAGTTTCAACCCTTCACTCCTGTCAAAGTAACGCCCTCGATGAAGACTCTCTGGGCGAAGAAGAACACGATGATCACCGGTGCGGTCACCAGGAGCGTGGCAGCCATGGTCAGGTTCCACTGCACGCTGTGGAAGGCCTTGAACGTCGCCAGGCCCAGGGACAGCGTCCAGTTGTCCTGGTTGATGCCGGTGTAGAGCAGCGGGCCGTAGTAGTCGTTCCAGCAGTAGAAGAACTGGAACAGCGCCACCGCGGCGATCGCGGGTCTGGCCATGGGCAGGATCACCCTGACCAGGGTCCTGAAGTCCGAGCAGCCGTCGACCCTGGCCGCGTCGGTGTAATCACGAGGGATCGAGATGAGGAACTGGCGCAGCAGGAAGATGGAGAACGCGTCGCCCAGCAGCATCGGCAGGATGAGCGGCCAGAGCGTGTCGGTGAGGCCGACCCTGGCCCACACGAGGTAGATCGGAACCGCGATGACCTGCGGCGGCAGCATCATCGCGGTGATCACCAGCAGGAAGGCCAGCCCGCGGCCGCGGAAGCGGAACCTGGCCAGCGCGTAGGCGACGGGCACCGAGGACACCAGCATGAACAGAGTCCCGAGCCCGGCGTACAGCAGCGTGTTCAGCGTCCAGCCCAGCAGGTGCGACTTGGCGAAGACGTCCGCGAAGTTGGACCAGGCGAACGACTCGGGCCACAGGTTGCCGGTCAGCGCCTGCTCGTCGCTCATCAGCGCGGTCAGGCTCACCAGGACGAGCGGTCCGAGGAACATGGCCGCCATCGCCACCGCGATCGCGTGGGTGGCGATCCACGTCAGCGTCTTGCGCCGCCTGGCTCCCACCCGCGCCGGCCGCGTCGCCCTGGTGGGCCGCGGAGCGGTCAGCGTGGTGCTCAAGAGAGGACCTCCTCGGCCTTGCGGAACTGGCGCAGCAGGATCAGCGTGAAGATCATGGACGTGCCGAACAGCACCAGCGCGAGCACCGAGGCGTAGCCCATGCTGAAGTCGCGGAAGCCCACGTGGAACAGCCACTGCGGCAGCGTCAGCAGCGACTGGTCGGGATAGCCGGGGGTGAAGGTGCTGCCCGCCGAGTCGGTCGCGCCCGAGGCCACCCTGGAGGCGATCATCGCCTGCGTGAAGTACTGCAGGGCGTAGATGACGCCGGTGACGGCCGAGAACATCAGCACGGGCGAGATCGTCGGCAGCGTGATGCTCCGGAACTGCCGCCACGCGCCCGCCCCGTCGATCGAGGCCGCCTCGTACAGGTGCTTGGGCACGTCGAGCAGCGCCGCCAGGAAGATCACCATGGTGTTGCCGCACCCCCAGATGCCCAGCAGGGTGAGGCTCGGCTTCGACCACGAGGCGTCGCCGAACCAGTCGGGCCCGCTGACGCCGATCCACGACAGGATCTGGTTCGTCGGGCCGACCGGGTTCAGCAGGAACACGAACGCCACCGTGCCCGCCACCATCGGCACCAGCGTCGGCAGGTAGAAGACGGTGCGGAAGAAGCCCGCCCCCGCCTTCACCTTGGTGAGGAGCTGGGCGACGGCCAGCGCGAAGATCACCTGGGCGGGCACCATGAAGACCACCAGCCACAGCGTGTTCTTCGCCGAGATCCACACCCGCTCGTCCTGCAGCAGGTACCGCCAGTTGTCCAGGCCCACCCATTCCAGCGTGAACAGGTCGTACCTGGTGAAGGAGAAGTAGACGATGGAGATCAGCGGGTAGACGAAGAAGATCGAGAATCCCGCGATCCAGGGGGAGAGCCACAGGAGGGCCCGCAGGCCCTCCCGCCGCTTCGGGCCGGCTGTCATCCGCCCGACAGCTTCAGCTTGTCGTTGATGCGCTTGTCGACGCCCTTGAGCCCCTCGTCGAGGTCCTTGACGGCGCCCTTCTCCCAGTTGGTCAGGAAGGTGGAGAAGGCGTCCTGGTTGAAGACGCTGTTGACCGAGGCGGGCAGCGTGCTGGTCTTCGGGTGGGCGAAGATGCTCAGGAAGGTCTTGAAGTTGGCGTCGGCCGCAAGCTGCGGCGACTCCATCGCGGCCTTGGTGGTGGGCACGTTGCGCAGCGCGTTGGACAGCGTCACGAGGCTGTCGGTGTCGGTGGTGAGGTGCTTGATCAGCTCCCACGCGTGCTGCGGGTTCTTGGCGCCCTTCGGCACGCCGATCACGGTGCCGGCGGTGAAGCCGCTGCCGTAGAGGTCGGGCTTGTCGTCGGCGACGGGCAGCGGCGCCGTGCCGTAGCCGAGCGACTTGGCCTTGGAGTCGTTGGCGATCATGGCGTTGCGCCACTCGCCGTCGAGGATCATCGCGACCTTGCCCTTGAAGAACGGGTGCGCGCTGCCCCACTCATCGCCCAGGCTGCGGCGGAACTTCTCCAGGTTGGCGTAGCCGTACCAGTCGACCAGTTCCTTCTGCCAGGTCAGCAGCTGCTTCCAGGCGGGATCGGTGCCGATGGCCGAGGTGCCGTCCTCGTTGTACCACGTGGCGCCGACCATGGGGCCGAGGTGGGAGGGGGAGTTCTCGTAGTACTGGAAGCTCGGGATGAAGCCGGCCACCTTGATCGTGCCGTCGGGGTCCCTGACCGTCAGCTCCTTGGTGAGCTTGGTCAGCTCCGACAGCGTCTTGGGCGGCTCGTTGCCCTTCATCAGGGCCTTGTTGTAGTAGAGGCCGTAGGCGTCGGCCAGCAGCGGCATCGTGCAGCGCCTGCCGTCGAACTCGGTGTAGGAGCGCGAGGCCTCGGGCAGCACCGTCAGGTCGATGCCGTCCTGCTTGATGACCGGCGTGAGGTCCTGGAACGCTCCCGTCTTGCACCACAGGGCGACGTTGTCGGTGGTGAAGGAGGCCGCCACGTCGGGCGCCTTGCCGCTGCGGATGGCCTGCGTGATCTGGTCGTCCTGGACGGCCTTGGTGACCTTGACGGTGATCTGCGGGAACTTCTTGTTGAAGCCCGCGATCGCCTCGTCGAAGGCCTTGACCTCGGCGTCGGTCTGGAAGCCGTGCCAGAGCTCGACGGTGGCCGCGGGCAGGGCCTGCGAGGCCGCGCCCGAGGGTTTGGGCTGGGCGCCGAGTGAGGGCGGCGCCTCCTTGCCCGCCGTACACGCGGTCAACGCAAGAGCGGTGAGTCCTGCGGCCGCAATAGGGACAAAACGCACGGGGGGTGCCTCCCTGCTTCTAAGGGGTTGGGACGGTTGAGCTGAAGACCTCTTCGCGCGTGGCGTCGAGCGCCAGGTCGAGGGCGCCGGCCAGCACCGGGTTGCCCTCGACGGTCGACAGGCGCACGTGCGGGCGCGGGATGGTGAGGGCGTGCAGTTCGTGCTCGATGAGCTCGCGCAGCGTCTCGCCGCCGGCCAGCACGATGCCGCCGGTCAGGACGATGAGGCCGGGGTCGAGCACGGAGGTGACGGCGGCCAGGCCCACGGCCAGGCGGGCGGCGATGTCGCGCAGTCCCGCGCGGGCGTCGTCGGCCTTCTTGCCGGTGCCGGCGGCCGTGCGGACGGCGGCGGAGACGGCCTGGCGGAAGTCGGTGCCGCGCACGCCGTACGAGCGCAGCAGCTTCAGCACGGCGGGGCCGCCGGTGAGCGCCTGGTAGCCGTGGTTGGCGTAGTGCCCCGCCTCGCGCGCGGTCGGCGCGCCGGGCGTGGGCATGTATCCGACCTCGCCTGCGCCGCCCGTCGCGCCGCGGTGCATGCGCCCGCCGAGCACGACGGCCGAGCCGATGCCCTCGTCGGCCCACAGCAGCACGAAGTCCTGGTGGTCGCGGGCGGCGCCGTGGGCCTGCTCGGCCACGGCCACCAGGTTGACGTTGTTCTCCACGTCGACCGGCACGCCGAGCCCCGATCGGAGCGTCGGCACCAGGTTGGGGATCTGCCAGCCCGGCATGTCCTTGGCTGTGGCGTAGCCGAGACGGCCGGTCGAGGGGTCGATCGCGGCCTGCACGCCGATCACGATCCTGCGCAGCGGCCCTGGTGAGCCTGCGCCGTCGAGCGCGGCGCGCAGCCTGTCGATGAGCCCGTCGCTGGGGCGGCGGGAGGTCGGCAGGACGTGCGAGCCGACGATCTCGCCGGTGATGTCGGCGACGCGTGCCTCGATGCGGTCGGGGGTGACGTCGAGCGCGGCCACGTACGCCGCGGACGGGTTGATCCGGTAGAGCTCGGCCGTACGGCCCGGCAGCCCCTCCCTGATGCCGTCGAGCACGACGAGGCCGGCGTCCTGGAGCCTGGACAGCAGCTGCGAGGCGGTCGGCTTGGACAGCCCGGTGAGGGTGCCGATCTCGGGCCTGGTCAGCGGCCCTCGGTCCAGCAACGCCTGCAGGGCGGCGCGATCGTTGATCGCGCGCAGCAGGCTGGGTGTTCCAGGAACCGGACCGCTCACTCGTCGCTCCCATTGGAGTTAGGAAACTTTCCTAACTCACAATGGAGGCGAAGAACCCATAGAGTCAAGCGGTGAGATGAATACGTGATGTCAGCTGCTCAACGGACCTGATAAGGTAGCGATTTGTTGCCACAACAGTCAGAAAGGCCCGGAGCGTCCCATTACTACCAACACTAACGGTTCGGCGGTGACTCGTCAAACCGAGCTGGCCAGAGAGCAGGACTACGTCTCCCGGCTGTACGGGCGCCTCGACGTCCTCCGCGAGCGCACGCAACAGCAGCTCAAAGACGTGCTGGCCACGGGGGCGGTCGGCACGCTGCAGAACAGGTCCGAACGCGACTCCTTCGCGGGCATGTACGCCGCCAGGCTGGCCAGGCTGTGGGCGGTCGAGCGCGGCCTGGTCTTCGGCCGGCTCGACCACACCGAGGAGGGCCGGCTCTACATCGGCAAGCTCGGCCTCAGCGACGACGAGCAGGACCGGCTGCTGATCGACTGGCGCGCCCCCGTCGCCCAGCCCTTCTACCGCGCGACCCCGACCTCCCCGATGGGCGTCACCCGCCGCCGCCACCTGCAGACCCGCGGCCGCACCGTGATCGGCGTCGACGACGACCTGCTCGACCTCGACGGACTCACCGACGACGACAGGGCCACGCTGAACGGCGAGGCCGCGCTGCTGGCCGCCCTCGACGAGAAGCGCACCGGCAGGATGCGCGACATCGTGGCGACCATCCAGTCCGAGCAGGACCGCGTCATCCGCGCCGACCTCAACGGAGTGCTGGTCGTGCAGGGAGGTCCCGGCACCGGCAAGACCGTCGTCGCGCTGCATCGCGCCGCCTACCTGCTCTACACCCACCGCGAGCGGCTCGAACGCCGCGGCGTGCTCATCATCGGCCCCGGCCTCACGTTCCTGCGCTACATCGAGCAGGTGCTTCCCTCGCTCGGCGAGACCGACGTGCTGCTGTCGACGGTCGGCGAGCTGTTCCCCGGCGTGAGCGCCACCGCGAGGGATCGGCCCGAGGTCGCGGCCGTCAAGGGCGACGCGCGCATGGCCGAGGTGATCGCGCGTGCCGTACGCGACAGGCAGCGGGTGCCGCGCCAGCCGATCGAGCTCGCCCTCGGCCGCCAGACGCTCACCCTCGACCAGCGCACCATGGAGAACGCCAGGAGCAAGGCGATCAAGTCGCGGCGCAGCCACAACCAGGCCCGCGCGGTGTTCGTGCGCTCGGTGCTCAACGCGCTGGCCAGGCAGCTGGCCAGGAACCTCGGCAAGGGCCTCATCGACGACGACGAGCTGGCCGACCTGCGCGAGGACCTGCGCACCGAGCCCGTGGTCAAGTCGGCGCTCAACAGGCTGTGGCCCTACCTGACGCCCCAGCGGCTGCTGCTCGGCCTGTACGGCTCGGCCGAACGCCTCGACTACGCCGCGGGCAACCTCAGCCGCCAGGAACGCGCTCTGCTCCTCCGCACGTCCACCGAGTGGACCGAATCGGACGTGCCGCTGCTCGACGAGGCCGCCGAACTGCTCGGCGACATCGACGAGCAGGTGCTGCGCGCCACCGCCATGCAGGCCGAGGAGGAGCTGGCCGCCGCCCGCGCCGCGCAGGAGAGGGAGAAGGAGTCCGAGCTCGCCTACGCGCGCGAGGTGCTGGAGCTGACCGGGCTGTCCGACGTCATGGACGCCGAACGCCTGGCCGAGCGCCAGCGTGGCGACCAGCCGTACCTGACGACCGCCGAGCGGGCGGCCGCCGACCGCAACTGGGCCTTCGGCCACGTGATCGTGGACGAGGCGCAGGAGCTGTCGCCAATGGCCTGGCGCGTGGTCATGCGGCGCTGCCCCACCAGGTCGATGACCATCGTCGGCGACATCGCCCAGACTGGATCCAGCGCCGGCGCCCGCTCGTGGGGCCAGGTGCTCGACCCCTACGTCGCAGGCCGCTGGCGTGAGGAGACGCTCACCATCAACTACCGCACCCCCGTCGAGCTGATGGAGGTCGCCTCGAGAGTGCTGGCCACCATCGACCCCACGCTGCGCGCCCCGATGTCGGTGCGCGAGAGCGGCGCCCAGCCGTGGGCGGCGCCGATGGCCGACCTGCCCGAGCTGGTGCGCGGGGAGACGGAGGACGGCGGCAGGGTCGCCGTGCTCGCCCCCGACGCGCTGCTGGAGAAGGTGGCCGAACTGGTCGGCGGCGTCACCGGCAGGGGAGTGCTCGACGCCTCGGTGGCGGTGCTCGGCGTCACCGAGGCCAAGGGCCTGGAGTTCGACTCGGTGATCGTCACCGAGCCGAGCCAGATCCTCGGCCAGTCGCCGCGCGGCGCCAGTGACCTCTATGTCGCGCTCACCCGGGCCACCCAGCGGCTCGGCGTCGTCCACGACGGAACGCTGCCCGAACCCCTTCGCGGACTCGCGGGGAGATGAGCGCATTAGACTGAGCTCGCCGAGCATGTCCTAGCTGCGAAAACTTGAGGTTTCCGCTGATCGGGACACGGTTGACATCTGAGTTGGAGTCGGTAGTTTGCTGCCCAGTCCAGCACGGGACTTGGCCGGTTGGCCGTCTCTGACATCGTCGGATCCTGCGTCCGTGACGGAGCGTGACTCCGTCCATACAGCCAGGTGCAGGGCCGTCGGTCCGTCGAGTCGGGGCACCCCAACCGGGCGGGGGGTTGGACCCGGGACGGGCCCGGTCGCCCAGTAGACAACGGAACTCCGCGCTCGCCGCCGACGAGACGGATCCGGTCCGAAGGGTTTCCGGGCCCTCTTCCCGCTCCCGTGCGCTCGGATCGCACCGCTAGCGGGTGATCCCATGGCATCCGTCTGCCAAGGGATCACCCTGCAAGCGTGTGCTCTTTGGGGGTCGGCCGCCTCGGGCGGTAGCGTTTCCGCCATCAGGTTGCGAATGGCGAGGAGAACCCCGGCCTTGGTGCAGGAGAAGCAGGGCGTCGTACCGCCGCCCACCGCGCCGGACGGCGCCGCGAAGTGGCCGCTGCGGGGCAGGCTCGCCGCCGCCGCCCTCGGCGGCCTGCTGCTGTTCCTGGCCTTTCCTCCGCTCAGCTGGTGGCCGTGCGCGCCGCTCGGCATCGCCCTGGTCGTGCTCGCCCTGTACGGCTGCCGCCCCCGCCGCGCCGCGTGGCTCGGCTACGTGGCCGCGCTCGTCTTCCTGCTGCCGGCGCTGGCCTGGGTCAGGCCGATCGGCTACGACGCCTGGCTGGCCCTGGTCGCCGTCGAGAGCCTCTTCTACGCCGCCATGGCCGCCGGGGTCGCCCTGGTGTTCAGGCTGCCGCTGTGGCCGCTGTGGTTCGGCGCGCTGTGGGTCGCCATGGAGTGGGCGCGCGGCCTGTTCCCCGTCGGCGGGTTCCCCTGGGCGAGGGTGGCCTTCAGCCAGGGCGAGACGCTGTTCACCGGCTACGCCGCGCTGGGCGGCGTGCCGCTGGTCTCCTTCGCGGTGGCGCTCAGCGGCGCGCTGCTGGCCTTCGCCGTCGTCAGGCCGCGGCGGGTCGTGCCCGTGGCGCTGGCGCTCGCCGTGCCCCTGCTGACGCTGCTCATCCCGCGCCCGGGCGACGAGGGCAGGAGCGTGAACGTCGGCATCGTGCAGGGCAACGTGCCGGGGGAGGGGATGTACGCGCTCGGCGACGAGCCGGCGATCGTGCTGCGCAACCACGCCGACGGCACCCACGCGCTGGCGCGGGCCGTACGAGAGGGCAAGCTGCTCAAACCGGCCGTGGTGTTCCTGCCGGAGAACTCCACCGACATCGACCCCTACCGCGACCAGACGGCCAACCAGATCATCGACCAGTCCGTGAAGGACGTCGGCGTGCCGACGCTCGTCGGCGCGGTCGTGGCGATCGGCGACGAGCACCGGGCCACGCGTAGTCTCGTCTGGGACCCGATCACCGGGCCCGGCGCCTACTATGACAAGCGGCAACTGGTGCCGTTCGGCGAGTACACGCCGTTCAAGGAGATCTTCCTGTCCCTGTTCGAGCGGGCCAACCTGGTCGGCAGGCAGTCCGTCGCCGGCGACAAGCCCGGCGCCCTGAAGATGGGACCCGTGACCATCGGCGCGGTCAACTGCTACGAGGTCGCCTTCGACTGGGTGGTGCGCGACACCGTCAAGGCGGGTGGCACCCCGCTGGTCGTCCAGACCAACAACGCCACCTACGCGCTGTCGAACCTGCCGCCGCAGCAGCTGGCCATGTCGCAGCTGCGGGCCGTCGAGCACAACAGGGCCGTCGTGACCGCCGCGACCACGGGGATCTCCGCGTACGTCACGCCTGAGGGTAGGGTCGCCTGGCAGACGAAGGAACGCGTCGCCGCCATGAACGTCGTCAAGGTGCCGGTCCGCACCGGGACGACGATCGCCACGCGGGTGGGCGCGGCGCCTGAGTGGGCACTGTTGATAGTGGGGGCGGCCGCGATCGGCGTGGCCGCGTGGCGACGTAAGGGAGAGGATCGATGATGGAGCAGACGCTCGGCCGGGTGCTCGTCGTCGTCCCCACCTACAACGAGCGGGAGAACCTCCCGCTGATCGCCGGACGGCTGCGCAAAGCCCTGCCGGAGGCGCACCTGCTGATCGCCGACGACAACAGCCCCGACGGCACCCCGGAGATCGCCGACGAGCTCGCCGCCGCCGACGACCACATCCACGTCCTGCACAGGCCGGAGAAGCAGGGCCTCGGCGCCGCCTACATCGACGCCTTCCGCTGGGGTATGTCCGAGGGCTTCGACGTGCTCGTCGAGATGGACGCCGACGGCTCACACCAGCCGGAGGAGCTGCCCAAGCTGCTCGACGCGCTCGCCGAGGGCGCCGACCTGGTGATCGGCTCGCGCTGGGTGCCAGGAGGCAAGGTCCTCAACTGGCCGAGCCACCGCGAGTTCCTCTCCAGAGGCGCGAACGTCTACGTGCGGCTGATGCTGGGGCTGCCCGTCCGCGACGCGACCGCGGGTTTTCGCGCCTACCGCCGCACGGCGCTGGAGAAGATCGGGCTGTCCGACGTCGAGTCGCAGGGCTACTGCTTCCAGGTCGACCTCACCCTGCGTACGGCCAGGCACGGGCTGCGGGTCATCGAGGTGCCGATCACGTTCGTCGAGCGGACCCACGGCACCAGCAAGATGAGCGGCAAGGTCATGTACGAGGCGTTCTGGCGGGTCGGCATCTGGGGCGTCAGCGGCATCCCCGGCCGGTTGCGCCGCCGGCACTGACGCTTTCCCGGAACGTCCGCGGGGCGGCGGACGTTACTACGAGATGAACCCCTTCCGCTCGCGCGAATGAGGAAAACGATGGTCCGGCTCCTGCTCTTCCTGGCCTTCCTGGTCGTCCCCGTCCTGGAGATCTGGCTGCTCATCCAGGTCGGCTCGGTGATCGGCGGCTGGCCCACCGTCGCCCTGCTGATCGCCGACAGCCTGTTCGGCGCCTGGATCGTGCGCCGCGAGGGCCGCAGGGCCTGGCGCAGCCTGCAGGACGCCATCCAGTCGGGGCGGATGCCGGACAAGGAGCTGGCCGACGGCGCGCTCATCCTGGTCGGCGGCGCGCTGCTGCTGACGCCGGGCTTCCTGACCGACGTGTTCGGGTTCCTGTGCGTGCTGCCGTTCACCCGGCCGCTGATGCGTCGGCTCGGATCGTGGTTCTTCGCCCGGCGGGTCAAGGCGATGGCGGCCTCTTCGCCGTACGCGAACCTCGGGGTGCCCTTCCCCCGCACCGACGGCCTCGGCGGCGGCGGCGCGGGTGGCGCGGGAGCGTCCGGCGGCAAGGTCGTGCACGGCGAGGTCCTGCGCGAGGACTGACGTCCGCGCTCAGGTCTTGACCGCTCCGGCGGTCAGTCCGCCGGTGATGAAGCGCTGCAGGAACTGGAAGAGGATCAGCACAGGGAGCGCGCCGATCAGCGCACCGGCCGCGAAGACGCCCCAGCTCTGGCCGAGCTGGTAGGAGACGAGCTGGTAGAGGCCGACGGCGAGCGTCTGCTGGTCGGGGTCGGTCAGCACCAGACCGGCGATGACGAAGTCGTTCATGGTCGCCACGAACGAGAATCGCGACGACCAGGATGGGCCGCACCAGCGGCAGCAGGACCAGGAAGAAGACCTGCGCGTGCGAGGCGCCGTCGATCTGGGCGGATTCGTCCAGATCCTTGGGCACCGAGTCGAAGAAGCCCTTCATCAGGTAGGTGTTCACGCCGAGCGCGCCGCCGAGGTAGACCATGACCAGGCCGAGCCTGCTCCCGAGGCCGAGCGGCGGGAACACCTCCTTGATGGCCGACAGCAGCAGGAAGATCGCGACATAGGCCAGGACCTGGGGGAACAGCTGGATGAACACCAGCCCGATGAGCCCCGCCCTACGCCCCCTGAACCGGAACCGCGAGAACGCGTAGGCGGCGCACGCCCCGAGGAACACCGACCCCGCCGCCGTGGTCAGCCCGATCACCATGGAGTTGGCGAACCAGCGGGGGAAGGGATGCAGCTCGTCGGTGAACAGCGTGGCGTAGTGATCCCACGTCACCGCCGCGAACAGGTCGTTCGACCCGGTCAGCGTGCCGCTGGGGTTGAGCGAGGCCGCGACCACGAACACCAGCGGGAACAGCGCGACCGCCACGGCCGGCAGGCCGACCACGTGCCTCCAGACCCTCATGCCGCCTCCAGCCGCCGCGCCCTGCGGAACCCGGCCAGCGAGACCGCGGCGATCACCGTGAAGATCACGATGGACACCGCGCACGCCAGGCCGTAGTTCCTGGACGTGCCGCCGAAGGCCAGCTTGTACACCAACGAGATCAGCAGGTCGGTCGATCCCACGTCGACCGGCGCGCTCGCGTCCCTCGGGCCGCCGCCGGTGAGCATGTAGATCACGTTGAAGTTGTTGAAGTTGAAGGCGAACGTCGCCACCAGCACGGGGGCGGTCGAGGCCAGCAGCAGCGGCAGCTTGATAGCCCGCAGCACCCGCCACGGCCCTGCCCCGTCCATCTGCGCGGCATCCGACAGCGCGGGCGGGATCGCCTGCAGGGCGCCGGTGCAGATGAGGAACATGTAGGGGAAGGCGATCCACACGTTCACCAGCAGCACGCTCAGCTTGGCCAGCCACGGGTCGGACAGCCAGGGGACGCGCGCGCCGCCGAGCAGCACGTCGTTGACGAAGCCGTGGTCGGTGTTGAGCAGCCCCTGCCAGAGCAACGCCGCCATGAACGCGGGGAACGCGTAGGGGAAGATCAGCAGCGAGCGGTAGACCCGGTGCCCGTCCAGGACCAGCGCGAGCGCGAGCCCGAGGCCGAAACTGAGCGCCACCGACAGGGTCGCGAACACGAACGTCCAGGCGAGCACTTCCAGGAACGGCCCCCTGATCCCGGCGTCGGTCAGGACGCGGGTGAAGTTCTCATGGCCGACGAAGACCTTCCAGCCGGGACTCAGGGAGCGCCCGTCGGCGGCGGTGAAGGCACCGTGCCCCGTGTCGCGGTACACGGTGGTCCCGTCGGTGATGCCGCCGGTCGCCGCGTCGTAGGCGAGCGTGGCCCGGTACAGCGTCGCCGTCACGCCGTCGGCGGTCTTGAGCGTGCCGCCGTCCGCGGGCTGGCGCAGCGCCGCGATCTCCGCTTGCCTGGCGACGATCTCGCCGTACGTCAGCGGCCGCCATCCAGCCGCCGGCCGGCCTTCCACCAGGAGTCCGAGGCGCCCGTCCCGCTCCATGACCCTGATCGGGTACGGCACGGCCCCCGCCACCTTCACCTCGCTGCCGGCCAGGATCGCCGCGACCGCGTCCGCCTTGGTCCCGTTGTGGCCGTCGCCGTAGTTCGTGAACGCCGCGTAGCCGGTGTAGAGGACCACGTACACCTGGTACACGAGAAGCAGCAGCACTCCTGGCGCCAGGTATTTGGCGGGCACGGCCCGCCTGCTCAGGTAGATCCAGTTGATCGCCGCCGACCCTGCCAGCAGGAGCGCGAACATCCACCACCGCCGTTGCCCGCCGAGCGCCATCAGCCCGTACAGGGCCAGCGCGTCCACGACCGCGAGCGGCAGCAGCCTCAGCGCGCGCTTCACGAGGAGCCGATCTTGGCGCGGATCTTGTCCGCGGCCTTCCTGGTCAGCTCCGCGGGGTCGCCCTCACCCGCGATGATCCCCAGCTGGGACAGCCCCCAGTCGGCCCAGACCGCGTCCATCTGGGGGACGTTGGGCGTGGGTACGCCTTCGGCGGCGGCCTTGGCGAACCCTGTCATGACCAGGTCGCCCGCGAGCTCCTCGCGCACCGACGTCATCGCGGGCGGGCGCCCTCCCGCCGCGTGGAGCGCCTTCTGCGCCTCCGGCGTGGCCAGGTAGTTGAGGAGCAGGTCGTTGGCCAGGATCGGGTTGGCGCTCTTGGAGCTGATGTAGAACCCCTGCACGCCCACGAACGGCCTGGCAGGACCGTCTCCCGCCGGAGGCAGGGGATCCACCGAGAACGGCACTCCCGCCTTGACCACGGCCGGCGCGTCCCACGGCCCGGTGACCAGGAAGGGCGTCTCACCCTTGAGGAAGGCACTGGTCGCGATGTCCCCGGTCAGCGAGGTGGACACCGCCTTCCGCTGGGCCAGCTTCCGCAGGTATGCGGCGAACCGCAGCCCGCCCGCGTCGTCGATCTCCAGCTCGCCGCCCTCACCGAAGACCCGCGAGCCGAAGGAGGTCTGCAGGGCGTAGAGGTGGAACGGCGAGCCCGCCTTCGGATCGACAGGCAGGCCGACGGGGTGGACGGCCCTGCCCGCGGCCACCAGCGCCTCCCCCTTGGCCACCAGCTCGTCGAAGGTCCGGGGGGCGACGGGGACCAGAGTGTTGTTGCGCAGGAGCGCCACGCTCTCGACCGCGTACGGCAGGCCGTACGTCTGCCCCCGGTAGGTCATGCCGTCCAGCGCCACCTTCGAGAAGAGCGAGGCCTTGGCCGACAGGTCGAGCGGGCTGACGACGCCGTTCTGGACGAGCTTGCCCAGCCAGTCGTGCGGGCCGACGATTACGTCAGGCCCCTGGCCCGAGGGCGCCTGCGAGACGAAGTCGTCACGCAGGTTCCCCATCGCCTTCTGCACGATCTTGACCTTGACGCCGCGGTCCTGCTCGAACCGGGTGGCGATCCGTGCCAGCGGGGCGGCCCTGTCGTCGTCGGCCCACACGGTCAGTGTCGGTGTGGCCGCAGGCTTCTGCTCGTCCGCGCGTTCGGCAGGCGCGCAACCGGCCAGCGCGCATCCGGACAGCAGGAGGGCGGTGAGAATCGGAAGGGTACGCATCGGGGTTCTCCTCAGGATCCGGCGTGCGGATCGACCTGGGCGGGATCGCTCCAGCCCGCGACGCGCACCCACACGCGCCGGTCACCGTCGTGCCGTAGGGGGGTTCGGATGGGGAGGCCGTCGGCGTCCAGCCCGTCGCGGCGCCAGCCGCGGCCGACGGTGCCGTTGAGGCCGATGCCGCGGGGCAGCCGCCACGCGCCGTGGTGGACGCCGGGCGCGACCTGGGTGGTGACCAGGCCGGAGAAGTAGACGGGGGAGTCGGCGGGGGTGTCCACCGGGACGACGACGGTGACGTCGAGCAGCGCGTCGGGCGCGCCGTCGACGACCGTGACCCGCTCGGTCACCTCCAGCTCGCCTGCCCTGGCGACGACCTCGGCGGTGCCGGCCCCTGCGCCGGTCAGCAGAGCGTGGCCGGCGGCCTCCAGCACGTGGGGCGGCCGCCATGTCACGTCCGCGCTCAGCACCGAGTAGACGCAGCCGTCCGCCCGCGTGCCGACGGGCGCGATGTCGACGGCCTGGCCCACGGCGGCCTCGCCGTCCGAGCCGGACAGCGTCACGGGCGCCCCTTCCGTTCCGAACAGGTGGAGCAGCGCGCTGCCCGCGCGCTCCGCCCAGGCGTCCTCGTGGTGCGGCGCGGATGGCTCGTGGTGGTAGCGCAGCTCCCCGTCGGGCTCGTAGCCCACGTCGATGAGGTGCTCGACCAGCTCGCGGACCGGCCTGACCATGATCAGACCCTCCATGCCGCCGATGTCGATCCAGATCCTGCGCGGCCCGCGCCCGGGGAAGCGGCGGAAGACAGGGGTCTGCGCGAGCGTCTCCGGATCCACGAAGACCAGGAACGGCGAGAGTACGGCCGACAGCCCGAACACGTCGGGACGGCGGAAGGCCAGGTGGTAGCTGACCAGGCCGCCCATGGAGGAGCCCATCACCGCGGTGGCGCCCGGATCGTCGGTGACCGCGTAGCGTTCGCGCACCAGCGGCAGCAGCTCCGTGACGAGGAAGCGCTCGTACAGCTCGCCGCGGCAGATCCCGTTCGGGTCACGCGGGTAGGGCACCTCGTGGGAGTACTCGTTGCCGCGCTGGTCACCGGCATTGGCGACGGCCACGGCGACCAGGGGCGGCAGCAGCCCCGCGCCGATGAGCCCGTCGAGCGTCTCGTCCACCCGCCAGCTCGGCGCGAGGCCCGCTCCCGCGAACACGTGCTGCCCGTCGTGCAGGACGACCAGGGGGTACGGCCCGGCCGCCGGGTCGTAGCCGGGCGGCAGGTAGACGAACACGTCCCTCGAGTTGCCGAGCGCCTCGGAGCGCACACCGGCCAGAATCTCGATCATCGGGCGACCTCCCAGACGTGGAAGGCCGGTCCGTCGGCGGGCATCGACTCGCCGGGACGCAGGTCGGGGCCGCCGGTCAGGCAGGACAGAGCGGCGGGGGCCGGAGCAGGCGCGTGGCTCGCCCTGCTGACCTGGACAAGCATCGTCTCGCCCGGCACGGCCCGCTCGAAGAGCAGGACGTCGTCGTCGGCGCGCAGCCATCGCAGGCCGCCGCGGCGCAGCGCCTGCCTGCTCTTGCGCAGTGCCACCAGCTCTCTGTACGTCGAGTAGGTCCGCCGATCCCAGCTCTCCTCGTCCCACGGGAAGGGGCGGCGGCCGTCCTCCAGATGGACCCCCTCCACCCCGACCTCGTCACCGGCGAAGACCATGGGCAGGCCGGGCAGCGTGAACAGGAGCGCGGCGCCGAGAAGCTGGCGGTCGCGGCCCGCGATCGACCGGAACCTGGCCGTGTCGTGCGAGTCGAGCAGCGTGAGGTTGTGGGTGTACGAGCGCCACGGGATCCGGGCGGCGTGGTCGCGCATCACCTCGACGACGTCCTGCCCGCCGTACAGGGGGATGGGGCCGGGAGTGCCCCAGAACTCGGTGGCACGTTCCAGCGCCAGCCACGACCAGACCGGCCGGGCGAACCCGGCGTAGGACATGGTGCCGTGCCAGCCGCCGCCACGCAGCGCGGCCGAGGCGTCGAACTGGTGCTCGGCCAGCAGCAGCCTGCCCTCGCCCAGCGCCGCCCTGGTGTCCGCGGCCACCCGGTCGTTGAGCTCGACACCGCCGTGGCGGCCTGCCGACTGGGCGACGTCGACGCGCCACCCGTCGAGCCCGAACTCGTCGGGGTAGCGGGAGATCACCCTGTCCAGGCGCCGGCGCAGCTCGGCCGACCGGTGGTCGAACTTGGGCAGCGTCCGCACGCCGGCGAACGTGGCGTAGTCGTCGCCGTCGACATAGTAGAAGTCGCGCTCGGGGGCGCGCGGCTCGCCCATGGCGCTGACGAACCAGTCGTGCGCGTCGCCCGAATGGTTGAGCGTGATGTCGCCGATCACCCGCATGCCGCGGGCGTGCGCCCGCGCGGTGAGCGCCTTGAGCGCCTCGTCGCCGCCGAGCAACGGATCGACCCCGTCGAACGTGGTGGCGTCGTAGCGGTGGTTGGACCTGGCGGGGAAGAAGGGCGTCAGGTAGATCAGGTCGGCGCCGAGATCGGCGATGTGGTCCAGGCGGTCGGCCACCCCCCACAGGTCGCCGCCGTAGATCTGCTGCAGCGCCTCGGGCCTGCCGTACGGGATGGGCTCGTCCCAGGCCGCGGGCCTGGCCCAGCCGGGCAGCGGGCCGCGCGGCCGGCCGGAGCGGGCGAACCGGTCGGGGAAGATCTGGTAGATCACCGCGTCCGCCGCCCAGGTGGGCGGCGGCGGGTAGGCGGTGAGCGTGAAGTCGGCCGCGTCGGTGACCTCGGTACGGCGCAGACCCGACGCGTTCAGCCAGAGCGGCCCGCGGGCCGTGTGCAGCAGGAAGCGGTAGCCGCACTCCGGGTTGACGATCTCGACCGGCACCCGCCACCACGTCTCGTCCTCGCTGGCGCGGTCGATCTTCGCCTCGGTGAACCTGGGCTCGCCGTCAGGGGAGGTGCGCACGTACAACCGCTCGACACCCAGCGCGGCGGCGGTGCGCACGAACACCTCGACCCGCTCGCCCAACCCCGGCGACGGGTCGGACACGTAGAGCGGCGAACCGTCGTGGTGCGCGCTGATGTTGCAAAGTGTTTCGGGTTGCCACATGCTGTCAGTGCTCCGCAATTCGCTGTTCACCTGCTTTTATGGCCGGGAGCCTAGGTCGCTCCCGAATACCGCCGCAACAGTCGGCAACATGTTTCAGTGGTTTCTGGAGGGTCGATGTCAAGGCTGTCCGTCCGGACGATCGCCAAGCGCGTGGGGGTCAGCGCGGCGACGGTCAGCCGCGTCCTCAACGACCGCCCGGGCGTGGCCGAGGAGACCCGCGACCGCGTGCTGCGCGCCATGCGCGAGCAGGGCATGGTCGCGCCCGCGCCCGTCTCCGACCCCTTCGTGGGCATCATCGTTCCCGAGCTGGACAACCCCGTCTTCCCGCTTCTGGCCGGCGCGATCGAGACGAAGCTCGGCGCTCTCGGCGTGACCGCGATGATCGGCAGCTCCACCAAGAAGGGGCCGACGGAGCTGGACTACATCGCCTCCCTGGTACGGCAGCGCATCCAGGGCCTGGTCCTGATCTCAGGACGGCACGCCAACCCCTCGGCCGACCACGGCTTCTACTGGCAGCTGCACCAGCGGCACCTGCCGATGGTCCTGGTCGGCGGGCACGTCCCCGACCTGCCGGTCTCCACCGTGACCACCGACGAGGCGGCCGGCGCCGCGATGGCCGTCGCCCACCTGCGCTCCCTCGGCCACACCCGCATCGGCCTGGCGGGCGGCCAGGCCTACCTGCGGCCCTCGCAGAACCGGCTGAACGGCTACCGCAGGGAGATGCGCAAATGGTTCGGCTCCGTCGACGACGCGCTCTACGCCGAGACCGACTACTCGCTGACGGGCGGGCACGCCGCCGCCCAACGGCTGCTTGCGGCCGGCGCGACCGCGATCGTCGCAGGCAGCGACCTGATGGCGCTCGGCGCGCTCGCCGCGGCCCGCCAGGCGGGTCTGTCCGTGCCGGGGGACCTCTCCGTGATCGGGTACGACGACTCGTACCTCGCCTCGCACAGCAACCCGCCCCTGTCGACCGTCCATCAGCCCATCGAGCAGATGGCCGGCGCCGCGGCCAACGCGCTGTGGGAGCGCCTGCAGGGGTACCACACGCCCCACGTCGACCACGTCTTCCCGCCCACCCTCATCGCGCGAGGATCGACCGGCCGCGTCAGGAACTGAGCATCCGCGCCCTCGCGGCCTCGGCGGCTCATGGGTGCGGTCGAGCCGTGGGCCTTCGGGCGGCGTCCACTCGGCCACGCGCAGCCCGCCGCACGGCGTGACCCCGCCCTGGCGCGAGCGGCCCTCGGTGGCTTTCAGGGCAGCAAAAACGCCCCGGACGGGGAGGTCCGGGGCGTTCCAGCGTCACCGTGTCGGAGGTCAGGCGCTCTTGCGTCGCTGCGCGCGAAGGATCGCCAGCCTCTCGTTGAGAACCTCTTCCAGGTCCTCGATGGACCGCCGCTCCAGCAGCATGTCCCAGTGTGTCCTCGGGGGCTTCGCCTTCTTTGCCTCCGGCTGCTCGCCGTCCACGCGGACCGCGGTGACGCCGCACATGCGGCATTCCCAGGTCGCGGGGATCTCTGCCTCGGCTGCAAGCGGAACCTCGAAGCGATGCCCCTTCGAACAGGTGTAAGACACCTCCTGGCGCGGGGCCAGATCCGTGTTACGGTCGTTCTCGTAGCTGGTTGCCCCGAGCCTGGTGCCACGAAGTGCGCGCTCGCCCATGTTTAATGCCTCCTACAGGGCCCCATCGTGAGGGGTCTGTCTCCCACGGTGTCTAACGCTTGATACCGTGAGTGGATTCCCACCCAAGGGGTGATCCAATCGCGGTTTTTGCGATGAGAGCCGACTCGGCCGGGCTGTGAGCGCCTGGCGAGATCGTCGGCGGACACGCCAAGCCCGGCAATCGACCGCGGATCAGCCCTCTGGCCTCGGCATGCGCCTCTCTCACCGCCTCCCGGCCTGCCACGCAGTCCTCTGGAGTGGCACCTCGTCCCGCCGCTCCACTTCTTGGATCGTTCCCTCGAACGCGCTCCACGGCCCTGCCATTCCGGGGTTCCCTCACCCCTGCGCCACGTCAGGCTCGCGCCTCCGCGGCTGTCCCGCGCCCCGTCGGTCGTCGGGCGGGGGTTTCGGATCCTCGTGCCTCAAGCGGGCACGCCGGCCTTCGCGCGTCCCCTGGCCAGAGCGATCGCCAGCCACACCCCGCCGACCGCGATCAGTGCGCCATGGGCGATGCGGATCGCGTAGACCGGCGCGAAGAACTGTGGGATGAAGAGTGCGAACCCCACCGCCAGCGGCACCGCACTCCACGCGGGCAGCGTGCCCGAGCGCCACACCGACACCGCGGTCATGATCGTGCCGATGCCCAGCAGCGCCAGGCCCAGCGCGAACATCGTCACCGCCAGGGCGCCGTAGCGGAACTCTGTCGCCAGCTCCATCAGGGCGGGCGTGTTGTCGCGGAGAGCGCGGTTGGCGATCACGTTCAGACCGAAGTCCTCGGCGCCGTAGTAGGGGAGCGTCAGCCCCGCGCCGATCCAGGTGACCACCGTGGCCCTCAGCGAGAGCCGGTCCTTCAGCAGTTGGTGGATCCCGAGCGCCGCCAGGCCGAGAAGGATGAACCCGATCATGGCCGCCAGATGGCCGAACACCCACGCGGTGGAGGACATGGCGGCGGCGTCGTCCCCTGACGGGCGGACGGCCGGGTAGACGAGGAAGAGGACCCCGGTGATGGCGTAGGACGCCTGGGTGAGCTTCACGAGAACTCCATGCGAAGGGGGGAAGGTGCTCTGTTGTGAGAGCAATGCTCTCCTTTGGGGGCAGCGTTGTCAAGAGCGGTGCTCTCTATGGGGATTGCTGCTCTGTGCGCGAGACCGCGCGCTCAGGACGGCCGCATGAAGAGGTCGCGGAGCGGTGCCGGAACCACGGGATCGATATGCGTTTCTCAGAGGGGGCCGAGCGGCACGCACGCTTGGCTTCGTGCGCCTGCCCCGAAGGGCGCCCGGGCCTCACGACTCGTGGGCGCGCCTCCGGGGAATCGTTCGCCCAGGAACCTCCGACTCGGCCGCTCGGTCGGCGAGGCCGTTCCTTGCACCGTCGCATGGTCTCGATGAGTGAGCCCGCTGTCGTGGAGCGGACGTGGATCTCCCCACCCGCGCGGCTGAGGACCTTACGTTGACCCAGAGGCTCGTTCAGGGTGACGGTCACGGGCCGCGCCTGAAGGGGGCGCCCGGCGTCCGCGCGGGTGGGGCTGACGGTTGTGCCACTGCCGCCGCCGTCGTGGCCGAGGTGCGGTGGTGAGCGCGCGGCACTCAGTGGCACGTCCTCATCGGGTCGTGCGCCGCGACGCTGCGGTGACGAGCGGTACGAGGGTCTTGTCGCCGCTCTCCGTCATGAACACCAGCGGCCCCGCCGCCACGCCGACCAGCGCGGCGACGCCCTTCCTGCCCTGTGCCCTCGCCAGTCCGGGTCCGAGCGCGGCCATGAGCCTGGTGAGGGCGGGCAGTGGGCGGACGAACATCGTGATCTCGGTGATCAGACCGTTCTCGTCGAGCTTGAGCAGTACCGACTCCTCCATCGTGTGGCCGTCGAGCGTGGTGGTGGCGGCGAGCATGCGGGTCCTGTCGTCGCCCACGTCGGTGTGGTAGCGGAGCTCGCCGATCGAGGCGAACACGACGCCGAACAGGGTGCGCAGTTCGTCGTGGCCCTGGAACGCGGCTCGGGCGCTGAGCGGGGAGTGGAAGACCACTTCGGGGGCGAGGGTGGACATGAGCGCGTCGAGGTCCTTTCTCTCGCCTGCTTCGCGGTAGCGGAGTGCGGTGTTCATCCTTGACCCCCAGGAAAGGTTAGTCCTGAAACTGAACTGACATGAGTTCACTTTAGCAACTGACTATGCTGGGGTCATGAACAGGTTCGGGGAAATGCACTGCTCGATCGCCCAGGCGGTTGGCGTGATCGGCGAGCCGTGGACGCCGCTGATCCTTCGGGACCTGTTCCTGGGCGTGCGCAGGTTCGACGAGCTCGCGGAGGACCTGGGCATCTCACGCAACCTGCTGACGGCCAGGCTGGAGCGGCTCGTCCAGGCGGGCGTGGTCGAGAAACGGCCCTACCAGGAGCGTCCGGTGCGCTACGAGTACCACCTGGGCGAGGCGGGCCGGGAGATCGTGCCCGCGCTGATCACGCTGATGGCGTGGGGCGACAAGTGGTCGACCCCGCCCGGCGGCCCTCCGGCGCTGCTGCGGCACTCGTGCGGGGAACTGTTCACGCCCGTGGTCACCTGCCCGCACTGCGGCGGCGAGGCGAGCGCCGACACGATCACCGTCCAGGGCGGCCCCGGCGCCGCCCAGGGCCCGGGCACGATGGTCCTGGCAGCGCCCTCCGCACCCTGAGCCTGTTTCAGGCGTGGATCACCGGTTGAGCCGGCCCTAGCCGGGGAGCGTGGCGGCTTCGGCGAGGGCCGCCGCCGCCTCCTCGGGGCGGTCGAGCTGCTCCAGGCAGGCACTCAGGGTGAGCAGGGCGTCGTGCAGGTCCTGCTCGGCTCGACGGACCTCCTTCCGCGAGGACTTCAGCTCCTCGCGTCGCCGCTTGAGCAGGTACGCCTCGGAGTAGCGGTGATCGTCGTCCCAGTCGTCCTCCGCCTCCAGCTCCCGGTGCCGCTCCTGATGAGCGCGCCCCCTGTCGCGGTAGAGCTGTACCGCTTCCTCGCCGGCGGTCAGCGCCGCTTCCGGCGCCCCCAGCGCGAGCAGGCGGACGCCGAGGTTGTGCCAGGCCCCTGCCTGGTAAGTGTCACGCTTACGGCGCCGCATCTTTCCCATCGCCTCGACGATGCACGCGTGCGCCTGTTCGATCTGCCCGCTCCGGACGAGCCGTTCGCTGCACAGGTCCAGCGTCTGGAGGAATTGAACCGTCGAGTCGGCCTGTCGCCACCACGCGGCCATGACCTCGGCGCTCACCTCGGCGGCTTCGGCGACGCGGCCGACCTTGTCCAGGCGATCCGCATAGGCCGTCAACGCGTGGATGAGCTCGAAGCTCGCCGATGTGGCCCCAGCGTGCTGTAGCCTTCCGCGGGCCTCGGTCACCGCCTCGGCCGCGGACTCCACCGCCTCCTGGTCGTGGCCGAGCCTGGCGAGGAGCAGCGTCCGCCAGTAGCGCGTGTCCGGGGCCTCTGCCTGCGCGGATCGGTTGGTTTCCGACAGCCGCAGGAGCTCCTCGACAACCTCGAGTGCTTCCTCATGCCGCCTGCACTCCACGAGGCTGCGGCGTAACGCAGCCAAGGCGTGGACGATCCGGTCAGCGAAAAAGCCCGGTTGGACGGCGGACAGAGTGCGATAGACCGCCAGTTCTTCCCGGCGAGCCAGGCAGGCGAGATCGTCCCATCCCAGCTCGGTCAGCCATTTGGCGAGTCGGCCCAGCGACTCGGGTAAGCGCCACATGTCCGGGGATCGCCCACGCAACCGCCTGACCTGCTCGAGCTCGTCCCTGGCCCACCGCACGGTCTTGTCCGGCCGGACCACACCCCCGTAACGGGCTGGATCCACTGGACGTTCGAGCATCGCAGGCTGAACCACTTCAGCGTCACCACGACCCATTCAAAGATCATCTCAGAAGTGATCACCCGGGTGTCCACCTTAGACCTTCTCCGGCACCTCGTTGCCTGCCGCGCGGATCGCCTTGGGCAGGTTGACCGCTGCCAGCAGCACGCCGCCCAGGATGAAGAAGATCACCAGCGAGACGATGCCGAGCCGGTAGCTGTCGGTCAGCTGAAGCGCCAGGCCCAGCGTGAACGAACCGAGGAAGGTCGAGCCCTTGTCGCTGATCTCGTAGAGGCTGTAGTACTCGGCCTCCTTCCCGCGCGGGATCACGTGCGAGAACAGCGAGCGCGACAGGGCCTGCGTGCCGCCCATGACGATCGCGATCGCGAAACCCAGCGCGAAGAACGCCGTGGCCGACCCCTTGGGCAGGAAGTAGGCCACGCACACGACCGCCGTCCACGCGACCAGCGCGGCCAGCACCACCCGCTTGGCGCCGAACAGCGAGGCCAGGCGGCTGAGCAGGAGCGCGCCGCCGAACGCGACGAACTGCACCATGAGGATGGCGCCGATCTGCACGTCCTTGTCGAGCCCCAGCTCCTGGTCGGCGAACGTCGCGGAGAAGGAGATGACGGTCTGCACGCCGTCGTTGTAGAGCAGGTAGGCCACCAGGAAGGCCAGCGTGAGCGGGTAGCGCCGCAGGTCCATCGCCGTCCTGGCGAGCTGGCGGAAGCTGCCCGCGACCGCCTGACCCGCCGACTCGCCCCGCTCGGCCGCCGTGCGCCGGTTGCGCAGCCGCAGCAGCGGGATGATCGTGAACCCGCCCCACCACAGCCCGGCCGAGCTCAGCGCGATGCGCGCCGCGGTGCCTCCGTCCAGGCCGAACGACTCCGCCCGCAGGAACAGCACCAGGTGTACGGCCAGCAGCAACCCGCCGCCGAGGTAGCCGAAGCCCCAGCCCATGCCCGACACCCTGTCGCGCTCGGCCGGTGTGGCGATCTCGGGGAGGAAGGAGTTGTAGATGACGAACGCGCACGCGAACCCGATGTTGGCGACCAGGAACAGCGCGCCGCCCAGCAGGTAGCGCCCGTCGCTGACGAACCAGAAGCAGACGGTCGCCGCCGCGCCGAGCATGGCGAAGAAGCCCATCAGCTGCTTCTTGCGCCCCGTGTGGTCGGCCAGCGCGCCCGCGATCGGCATCAGCACGATCTGCAGCACCGCCGCCACTCCGACCACGAAGGAGTAGTAGGCGCTGGGCCGTACGTCGAAGCCGAGCACGTCCACGTACGGCGCGCCCGCCGCGGCGGTCTTGGCGATGTCGGTCAGGTAGGGCCCGAGGAAGACCGTCAGCACGGTGGTGGGGAACGCGGAGTTCGCCCAGTCGTACCAGTACCAGCCACGCTGCTCTCGGCGGCGGGCGGCGGGGGAGTCGTCGAGGACGGCAGGGGGTGGGGGGACTGCCAAGGCAGGGCTCCTAGGCTGCGAGCTGGCCGGGGTGCCAGAGGCCGCGCCGGTCGAAGACGTCGCGCAGGCCGGAGATGTTGTCGGTCATGATGCCGTCGACACCCAGGTCGAGCAGCTGGTTCATGCGCAGGGTGTCGTTGATGGTCCACACGTGGACCTGCATGCCGAGCGCGTGCGCCGTACGCACGAGGGAGCGGGTGGTCACCCGCAGCCCGCGGAAGCCGATCGGCACCTGCGCGCACGGCACGCCCGAGCGAGCCAGGCGGGCGAGGACGCGGCCGTAGCCCGAGGTGGTGGCCGCGGCGCGCAGGGCCGCGACGCCGCGCGGGCCGAGCGCCGAGCAGACCTCGCGGCCCATCGCGGCGCGAGCCCTGGCCAGCCGTTCGTCGGAGAAGGAGGTCAGGCAGATCCGGTCGAAGGCGTTGGTCCGCCTGACCATGGCGGCCAGCGGCTCGATCGTGCCCGCCTCCTTGACGTCGATGTTGAACCGCGCCTCGGGGAAGGAGCCGATCAGGTCCTCCATCAGGGGGATGTCGTGCACGCCGCCGATGCGGGCCTGCCTGACGAACCTGTAGGGCAGCTCGGCGATCTTGCCCCGATGGTCGGTCACCCTGTCGAGGGTGTGGTCGTGGAAGGCAAGCAGCACGCCGTCGGAGGTCGCGTGGGCGTCGGTCTCCAGGTAGGTGTAGCCGAGCTCGACCGCCCGCTCGAACGCCGCGGAGGTGTTCTCGAGCCCTTCGAGGGCCCCGCCGCGATGCGCGAAGGCCAGCGGGCCTGGATGATCGAGAAAGGCGAAACGACGGCTGAACACAGGCCGAGTATGCCGGTTGTGAGCCCGGCACGTCATGTCACCCGGGTTACGACTCGGGCAATTTACTCCATTCCTGACGGCGGGCCTCGGACAGGGCGATAGCTGCGGCCACACCGACGTTGAAGGAGCCGACCTTGCCGACCTGAGGGATGTAGGCGGCGAGGTCGGCGGCGTCGAGCAGCGCCGGGGAGCAGCCGTGGTCCTCGCTGCCGACGACCAGGCACACGTCGCGATCGAGGTTGGTCCTGTGCAGGGGCTGAGCCTCGCCGGTCAGCTCGATCGCGATGACGGTGTAGCCGTCGTCCTTGGCCTCGCGCACCGCGTCGAGCACGGGCACGGCGTCCTTCCAGGCCACGAGCCTGTCGGTGCCGAGCGCGGTCTTGCCCGCCTTCGGGTTGGTGGGCGGCGTCGCGTTGCCCGCCAGCCAGATCTGGTCGACGCCGAAGGCGGCCGCGCTGCGGAAGATCGAGCCGATGTTGAACGGGCCCGTCACCGACTCGATGATCATCGACAGTCGGTTCCCCGTGCTGCGACGCCACGTGCGGTTGAGCCGCTTGACGTCGGTCGGGCGCAGCTGCTTTCTCATCGGGTCACCTTCAGGATTCGGTACGCGGCGCGGGAGGTGTGGCGGGTGGCCTGCCACCCCTGGTCGGACAGCCAGCGCTGCAGGGAGTCGGAGCCGAGGTGCTTCTGCACCACGAGGTAGGCCACCCCGTCGGGGGTCAGCCTGGTCAGCCAGCGGGTCAGCATCTCGTGCATGGCCTGCTTGCCGATGCGGATCGCCGGGTTCGACCAGATCGCCGCGAAGCGCACGTCCTCGGGCACCTCGTCGACGTGCGCGGGCCGTACCAGGGGAAGGGCGGCGACCTCGGCGTTGCGCCGGGTCAGCTCAAGCGAGCGGCGGTTGACGTCGACGGCCCAGACGGCCGCCCCCGGCGCGCGGGCGGCCATGGTCAGCGCGATGGGACCGTAGCCGCAGCCCAGGTCGAGCAGGTCGCCCTCCTGCGGAGGCTTCGGCACGCTCTCCAGCAGGATGCGGGTGCCGAGGTCGATCCGGTCAGGGGAGAAGACGCCCCTGTCGGTCTCCAGCCGCAGGTGCAGGTCGGGCAGGACCAGGTCGACGGACGCGGGTCTGCTCGCCGCCTTCGGCTGCTCCTCGAAGTAGTGGGCCACGTGGGAAGACGTTACCGCCCTCAAGGAATGCGATGGCCCAGCAGGATCGCCGCGGCCGCCACGAGCAGGCCGGCGACGATCGCCGCGACGATGAAGTACTGGCTGATCTCCTGGCTGACGGTCTTGAACCCGAGTGAGGTGCCGATCTGCTCGTAGACCTCGCGCAGCTCGGTGCCCGACTCGGCGGCGTAGGCGCGGCCCGAGGTGCCCTCCGACAGCGACTGCAGGGTGGCCTTGTTCACCGGTACGGTCACCGGGCGGCCGTCGATCATGACGGTGCCGTCCTGCGTGCCGTACGCGATGGTCGAGACCGGCACCCGCGCCTGCTTGGCGGCGTCGACGGCCTCGTTCACCGAGCGCCCCGAGGTGTTGTCGCCGTCGGACAGCAGCACGATCGCGGCGGGCGGCGGATCGGTGGCCGCGCGCTGGTCGAAGGAGCGGATCGACTCCAGCGAGTTGAAGACCGCCTCGCCGATCGCGGTGCCCGGTCTGGTGGTCAGGTTCGCGATCGCGGTCACGACGGCCGGGCGGTCGGTGGTGGGGGAGATGACCACGTTGGCGGAGCGCGCGAAGGAGACCAGGCCCACGTTGAAGCGCTCGGGCAGCCCGCGCACGAACGACTGCGCGGCCGTCTTGGCGGCGGCGATGCGGCTGGGCTGCACGTCGTCGGCGTCCATCGACAGCGACACGTCCAGCGCGACGATGATCGTGGCCCTGTCGCGCGGCACGCGCACCTGGTCGGCCGGCCTGGCCGCGCCGACGACCAGCAGGCTCATCATGATGAGGAACAGCACAGGGGCGATGTGCCGCCGCCAGCCGGGAGCGCTGGGGGCGACCAGCGACAGCAGGGCCAGGTTGGTGAAGCGCACGGTGTAGCGGCGCCGCCTGAACTGCGCGGCCACGTACACCGTGACCACCAGCGCCACCAGGGCGAACAGCCACAGATACGTCGGCGCGAGGAACGTCACGAACCCTCCCGCGCCGGGGTGCTTGCCGCGCGATCCTCGCTCACGAACCCGCCCTCCGATGTGCCAGGTGCGTCATGCGCCGCTGGCGTAGTGCGAACTGCGCGATGTCGAACACCCAGTCCCGGTCCGTGCGCAGCACCAGGTGAGCCACCCCGGCCCTGCGCAGCGCGGCCCGGGTGCCCTCCCGCTGCAGGGCAGCTGCCTCGGCGTAGGCGGCGCGCACCCGCGGCGAAAGGTGTACGTCGCTTACGTGCCCAGTCTCCGGGTCTGTGAACGCCACAGCACCGACGTCCGGAAGCTCCAGTTCGCGGGGATCCATGACCTCCACCGCGAGCACCTGGTGCCGGGCGGCCAGCCGCCGCATCGGCCGCTCCCACTCGCGCTCGGCGTCGGGGTCCAGGCTGGGGCGGGCGTCGAGGAAGTCGGAGACCACCACCCGCAGGCCGTGCCGCCTGCGCATGGCCGCCAGCACGTCGATGCCCTCCGCCAGCTGGGGAGCGTCGGGTACGGCCCGGCCGCGCGGCGCGTCGAGCAGCGAGTGCAGCAGGCCGTACAGGGCGGGGCGGCCGGTCCTCGCGGGCATCCGGTGCAGCGCGTCGTCGTGCAGCACCAGCGCGCCGAACCGGTCGCCCATCCTGCTGGTCAGGAACCCGATCGCGCCGATCGCCGAGACCACCAGGTCCCGCTTGTCGGTCTCGGCGGTGCCGAAGTCCATGCTGGGCGACAGGTCGGCCAGCGCCCACGTCTCCAGCTCCCTGTCGGAGATCAGATCCCGCACGTGCGGGATCGTCGTGCGGGCGGTCACCGCCCAGTCCATCCGCCGCACGTCGTCCTCACCGGGCACGTACACGCGGCTGTCGCCGGCCTCGCTGCCGGGGCCCGGCAGCAGGCCCCCGTGCTGTCCGTGCAGCAGGCCGTCCAGCTTCCTGGTGATCGTCAGCTCGAGCCTGCGCAGGGCCTGCTCGGCCTGGTTCGTCACGACGCCCCCTTCTCCTGTCGCTCCGGTCCGTCCGGCGCGCGGGTCACCTGTTCTGGTTCCAGACCACGAGCGGCGGCGGTACGGCGTGCAGGATCTGCTTGATCACGTGCTCGGGGTCGATGCCGTCGGCCAGGGCGTCGAAGGTGAGCATGAGCCGGTGGCCCATCACGTCCACCGCCACGTCGCGCACGTCGTCGGGCAGCAGGTAGTCGCGCCCGCGCAGCACCGCCAGGGCGCGGCCGGCGGCGACCAGGCCGAGCGTGGCGCGGGGGCTGACGCCGACCTCGATCGTGTCGGCCAGGTCCGGCATGCCGTACTCGGCGGGGGTGCGGGTGGACATGACCAGGCGCACCACGTAGTCGGCGACCAGCTGGTGCACCGAGACCTGCTCGGCCTGCCGCTGCAGGGCCAGCAGCCGCTCGGGGTCGAGGATCGGCTCGGGCACCGGCGGCGCGACGCTCATCCTGTGCAGGATCTCCATCTCCTCGTGCGCGCTCGGGTGCGGCACCCTGACCCTGAACAGGAACCGGTCGCGCTGCACCTCGGGCAGCGGGTAGACGCCCTCCGACTCGATCGGGTTCTGCGTGGCCAGCACGATGAACGGCTTGGGCAGCGGATGCGTGATGCCCGCCAGTGTGACCTGACGCTCGGCCATCACCTCCAGCAGCGCGGACTGCACCTTCGCGGGCGCGCGGTTGATCTCGTCGGCGAGCAGGAAGTTGACGAACACGGGGCCGAGCTCGACGTCGAACTGCTCGCTGGAGGGGTGGTAGACGCGGGTGCCGACGATGTCGCTCGGCACCAGGTCGGGAGTGAACTGGATGCGGGCGAACGTGCCGCCCACCACCGTGGCCAGGGTGGAGGCGGCCAGCGTCTTGGCCACGCCCGGCACGCCCTCAAGCAGGCAGTGCCCGCGGGCCAGCAGCGCCACCACCAGGCGCTCGACCATGTGATCCTGTCCGACGATGACGCGACGGACCTCCTCAAGGGTCTGACGCAGCACGGCCGCGTCGGTACTCGTCGACAGCTCTTCGGCAGTGCTCATGTGTGCTATTCCACCAAACAAGGCTTATAGGTGCACGACCCGGCGCGCCGGGTATACGTGCTTTGATGACTCGCATGGCCGTTCCGCTGCAGTACGGTGACCCGCCGCGCCTCGGTGGGTTCGCCGTGCAGGCCAGGCTGTCCACCGCACCGGCGGGCCTGGTCTACCTCGGCCAGGCGGCCGACGGCAGGGCGGTGTCGATCGCGCTGCTCACCAGAGGGGCGGCGTTCGACCCCTCGGCGCGCGAGCGGTTCGTCACGGCGATCCGCGCCGCCTCGGGAATGCGCGGGTGGGTCGCGAGGGCCAGGAGCAAGAGCGTCGGAGGCGACGGGCCGCCCGTCATCGCCGCCGAGCTGGGAGAGGCTCCGTGGGTGGCCGTGCCGTACGTACCGGGGCGGCCGGGAGCGGAGCGCTTCCTCGAGCCCGTACTGGTGGGCGGCACGCTGATCGGCGAGGTGCACGGGCCCGACTTCGTGCCGTACTGGCTGGCCGACCGGATGCCCGCGCTTCCCGCGCCGCCACGGCCGCGCGCGCCCCTCACCGAGACGCGGACCAGGGTGCTGGTCGCGGCCGGGGCGCTGGCGCTGCTGCTGGTGCTGGGGGCGGTGATCGCGCTGCTGCTGTTCGGCGGGGACGACGACAGCTCGCCGATGCCCCGGCCGTTGCCGCCGACGGAGTTCGTGCCGAGCCCGCCGCCGGTGCCAGTCTCGCCCGAGCCGCAGGAGCCCGAGCTGAGCCCCTCGCCCGGCGAGACGGGCAGGAGCACCCCGGGACAGTCGCCCGGCGACGACAACGGCGAGGGCAACCCGATCTGACCCCCGCCTCTGCCAGACCATGCCGTGCCAGGCCCAGGCCCGAGGCCGGGTCAGCCTGGGGCGGCTTCAGCCGGTCTTGGCCAGTCTTGTAAAGTCTTGGTCAGGCGAACTGTTGCCAGCCGAGTCTGGCCACCATCGCCACCACGACGCACAGCAGCACCACGCGGACGAACCCGGTGCCGCGCTTGAGCGCCATGCGCGCACCCACCTGGGCCCCGGCGATGTTGCAGGCCGCCATGCCGAGCCCCAGTGCCCACAGCAGGTGGCCCTGGTAGCCGAAGACCAGCAGCGCGCCGAGGTTCGTGCCGGTGTTGATGATCTTGGCGGTGGCGGACGCGTGGACGAAGTCGAGCCCGAGGATCGTGGTGAACGCGATGATCAGGAACGTGCCCGTCCCAGGGCCCACGATGCCGTCGTAGAACGCGATCAGCACGCCCGCCGCCACGATGGCCGCGCCCACCCTCGCGCGGGTGCGCAGGTGCGGCTGGGGGAGCGCGCCGAAGGAAGGGCGCAGGGTGACGAAGGCCGCCACGCCGAGCAGGACGACCATCACCAGCGGGCGCAGGACGTCGGAGGAGATGGCCGCTGCCGCCGACGCCCCGAGCCCTGAGCTCAGTACGGCCAGCACACCCGCGGGGACGGCCACCTCGCGGTCGAGCTTGGTCGTGCGAACGTAGGTGACGGCGGCGGAGGCGGTGCCGAAGATGGCGGCCAGCTTGTTGGTGGCGATCGCCTGCACGGTCGGGACTCCCGCGACCAGGAGAGCGGGGAGCTGGAGCAGCCCACCGCCGCCGACGACGGCGTCGATCCAGCCCGCTCCCGCGGCGGCCACCAGAAGCACGACGACCTGTTCCAGCGACACGCCTGCCACTCCCCCCGCTTACGCCACAAAACGCAAAGCAGGCTACATGTCCTGACATTTCCGACCCCGTCCCGGGTGCCATCACTCGAGCCCCGCGAGAGAGCGTTCTGAGGGGAAGAAGATCGGACGGGAGGAAGCGGTGGATCGCACCATGCCCCTTGGAGCGAGGCCGGGGATCGGATCGTGCCTGCTGGGGTGAGGCTGGGAGCGGATCGCGTCCGTTGGGGTGAGGCGGGGCGGGATCCGGTCCCGGCGCGGCCCATCTTGCGCGCCGGGACCGGTGTGGGCGCCCGCTGTGACCGGCGAGCGCCCCGCCCTACCCCCGTTGGACCGGCTCCTCTCCGAGCCCCGGGAGCCGTGTGACATTCGGTCTTCCCGAGCCCCGGGAGCCGTGTGACGTCCGATCTTCCCGACCCCGGGGAGCCGTGTGACGTACTTCGGCCCGGAACCTCGGAAGCGCAGGATGCCCCACCTCCCGAAACCCCTGGAAACCCGCGTCAGGCGCCTCGTCGTGGAACCGGAACCCTGGGGAAAACCGCAGGGCGCCCTGCCTCCCGGCCCCTGGAGAGCGGGTGACGAAGCTCGGTCCGGGGCTCGGGAGGAAGGGCCGTGCGGTGACCGAAGGAGCCGGGGTGGCTCAGGCGGGGGTGAGGGTGCGCTTCCTGCCGGCGAAGATGTCGTCGATCAACCCGTAGGTGCGCGCCTGCTCGACCGTCATGAACCGGTCCCGCTCGATGTCCTTGCGGATGTCGAGCGGTGTCCGCCCCGTGTGCCTGGCCAGGATCTCCTCCTGCTGGTCGCGCATTCGCAGGATCTCCCTCGCGTGGATCTCCAGGTCGCTCGACTGTCCCCTGCTGCCGCCCTCGGTGGCCGGCTGGTGGAGCAGGATGCGCGCGTGCGGCAGCGCCGCCCGCTTGCCGGGAGAGCCCGCCGCCAGCAGCACCGCCGCCGCCGAGCTCGCCTCGCCGATGCACACCGTCTGGATCTCCGGCCTGACGTACTGCATCGTGTCGTAGATCGCGGTCATCGCGGTGAACGAGCCGCCGGGCGAGTTGATGTAGAGCTGGATGTCCCGGTCGGGATCGAGCGACTCCAGAGTGAGCAGCTGCGCCATCACGTCGTTGGCCGAGGTGTCGTCAATCGGCGTGCCGATGAAGATGATCCGGTCCTCGAACAGCTTGTTGTACGGATTCATCTCCTTGACGCCGTAGCTGGTGCGCTCGACGAAGGAGGGCAGCACATAGCGAGCGTTCATCGCTTGATCACTCCGTTGGCGTGGGCGACCACATGGTCGACGAATCCGTACTCCTTGGCCTCGGGGGCGGTGAACCAGCGGTCCCTGTCGGAGTCCTCCCGGATGCGCTCCACAGGCTGGCCCGTGTGCTGAGCGATCAGCTCGGCCATCAGCTTCTTGGTGTAGAGCAGGTTCTCCGCCTGGATCTGGATGTCGCTCGCCGTGCCGCCGATGCCGCCGAGCGGCTGGTGCATGACGACCCTGGCGTGGGGCAGCGCGTAGCGCTTGCCCGGCGTGCCGCCGCTCAGCAGGAACTGCCCCATGGAGGCGGCGAAGCCCATCGCGACCGTCGCCACGTCGCACGGGACGAACTGCATCATGTCGTAAAGCGCCATCCCGGCCGACACGGAACCGCCGGGTGAATTGATGTAAAGAGTGACGTCGCTGACCGGGTCTTCGGCGGCCAGCAAAAGCAGTTCGCCGCACAGGCGATTGCAAATGTCGTCGTCGACCTCCTGGCCGAGAACGATAATGCGCTCCTTCAGCAGGCGCTGGCTGAGCTGCTCAGGCCAGGCCGTGCGAGTGGTCTCCGTCATCAGCACACCTTTCTCTCGCGTTATGAATGCGACGTTATCGAGAAGGGCTTAATTGCGGCGCCGACTTTCTCCGTGAGCATATTTCGCTAAAAGCACATTCTGCTGGGAGTGAATGAACGTCGACATAGAATGGGATCTGTGAGATGGAGACTCCTCGCCCGAAGATGGGCCTGCCTGATTCTCGGCGGGGCGCTGCTGATGCCGTACATGATGATCGGAGTGCTGGTCAGCGGCACGCTCGCCGGTCGCGGCAGCGGGGCGCAGCTGCTCTTCCCCGTCGACGTCCTGGTCTACGTGGCGGTGCTGCCACTGGTCGCGGTGACGGGGTTGTTCCTGCCGCTGCGGGCCTTCGAGGTGTCGGCGGCCGAGGGGCTGCTCGGCGCGAAGGTCGGCCCGGTGCCCGGCGGGCGGCGCACCTGGGGGGAGCGGCGGCGCACCGCGCTGTGGTTCACCCTGCACCTGGGGGTCGGCGGGCTGATGAGCGGGATCACGCTGGCGGTCGTGCCGTTCATCGTGTGGCTGTTCGCGGTGCCGTTCACCGGCGACACGCTCGGCCTCCTCGGCGGGAACGCGCCTCTCGCGTGGATGCCCGCCGCCGGGCTGTCGATCGCGGTGGTCCTGGTCACCGTGGTGGCGGGCGCGGGCGCGCTGCTGGCCAGGCTGGCGCCAGGGCTGCTCGGCCCCTCGCCCGCCGACCGGCTCGCCGTCGCCGAGCAGGAGGCCCGCAGGCTGGCCGAGCGCAACAGGCTGGCCCGCGAGCTGCACGACTCGGTCGGCCACGCGCTGAGCGTCGTCACGCTGCAGGCCGCCGCAGCGAGCAGGGTCATCGAACGCGACCCGGCGACCGCCAGGACGGCGCTCGAGGCCATCGAGCAGTCGGCGAGGTCCGCGCTCGAGGATCTCGACCACGTGCTCGGCGTGCTGAGGGACGACGCCCAGACGCGCGCTCCCCAGGCGACGCTCGCCGACCTCGACGAGCTGATCCGCGCCTCGGGCGCCGACGTGCGGCGGGAGGTCGGCGACCTGTCCGCCGTACCCGCCGTGGTCTCCCGCGAGGCCTACAGGATCGTGCAGGAGGCGCTCACCAACGCCATCAAACACGGACAGGGCACAGTACGGCTGGCCGCCGCCGTACAGGACGACCATCTGAGCATCGAGGTCACCAACGCCCCTTCCGCCAGAAGCGGAAGGGGCGGCGGCCGGGGGGTGGCGGGCATGAAGGAGCGGGTCGGGCTCCTGCGCGGCACCCTCCACGCGGGTCCGGGGGAGCGGGGCGAGTGGCAGGTGTCGGTACGGCTGCCGCTACGGTCGGGTACGTGATGCTGAAGGTCGTGATAGCCGACGACGAGGACCTCATCCGCACCGGGCTGCGGATCATCGTCGACGCCGAGCAGGATCTCACCGTCGTCGGCGAGGCCGCCGACGGCGCGGAGGTCCTCCCCGTGGTCCGCAGGGAGCGCCCTGACGTGGTGCTGATGGACGTGCGCATGCCGCGCGTCGACGGCATCCAGGCCACCAGGCAGCTGGTCGGGCTGCCCGAGGCGCCCAAGGTGCTCGTCGTGACGACGTTCGAGAACGACGACTACGTCTACGACGCGCTGCGGGCGGGCGCGAGCGGGTTCCTGCTGAAGCGGACCAGGCCCGACGACCTGGTGCGGGCCATCAGGGTGGTCGCGGCCAACGACACGCTGCTGTTCCCCGCCGCGATCAGGGAACTGGCCGCCCGCAGGAGGCCCGCGAGCGAGGTGGCAGGCATCGGCAGGCTGACCGGGCGCGAGGGCGACGTGCTGCGGCTGATGACCAGGGGGTTGTCCAACGGCGAGATCGCCGCCGAACTCGTGGTCAGCCAGGAGACGGTGAAGACGCACGTCGGCAACGTGCTCACCAAGCTCGGCGCCCGCGACCGCACCCAGGCCGTGATCGCCGCCTACGAGTCAGGCTTCGTCTCCCCAGGTTGACAGGATCTCGGCGGCGGGCAGCCCCGTGCAGTCCACGACGCTCCTGCCCGTCGCCCTGAGGTGGGCGTCGACCAGGCGCAGCCCCGCGGCGTATCCGGCCAGGTCGGGGATGCCGCGAGGCTCCTGGCCGAACCTGGTCCCGGCCGTGTCGCCGAGCACGTAGGCGGACGTGACGCCCATGCCCTGCATGCCGAGGTCGGCGACGATCCTGCCGAACACCTCGTCGTCGAGCGGGCGGGCCGACCACGGGCCCATCGCCTCGGGGCCCGACAGCTCGCGCACGAACGCCTCCGCCAGGCCCTCGGCGATGACGTGCTCGCCGACGGTGACGGTCGCCGGATTCCACTCGACGTTGCGGAAGCGGACGTTGTGGTGGAACTCGTGCACCGCGCAGTGCGCGATCCTGCCGATGACGTCGTCGTCCGGCCAGGCGATGAGGTAGAGCCAGTCGCCCGCGCCGCCCATGCCGTAGTAGCCGCCCGTGACGTTCATGAGGTAGTCGTCGTCCGGGTCGCCCATGACGAACATCACCTGGATGGTGTCGGGGCCGTCGAAGCCGCTCAGGGAGTCGGCGGCCTTGGCGAGCGTGCGCTCGATCTGCCCGCGGACGTCCTGGTCGATGAGCTTCTGTACGGCAGGCAGATAGCGGGGGTCGTCGCGGTCGACGCGGAAGCCCGCGCCCCGGTGGTGGATGTCGACGATGTCTCCCGGCATGGGGATGGCCGAGCGCATCGGAGCGAGCATGGCCGACAGGAGGGCGGGGCGCTCCTCGATGGGGCTCCCCAGCAGCTCGGCCATGGCGCGGAAGGTGTCGTGGACGATGATTTCCATGGTGGGGACGGTAGGGGCTCCCGTTACGTGAGGCTCAAGCCCTTTATGACGGGAGCCGGTGAGGGCGGGAGAATGGGGGCATGCGTGCCAGCCGCCTGCTCTCCCTCCTCCTGCTGTTGCAGACGCGTGGCCGCATGACCGCCACCGAGCTGGCCGAGGAGCTCGAGGTGTCGATCAGGACCGTCTACCGCGACGTCGAGGCCCTCTCGGCGGCAGGCGTCCCCGTCTACGCCGACCGCGGCCCCGCCGGCGGCTACCAGCTCCTGGACGGCTACCGCACCAGGCTCAACGGCCTGACCGCCGCCGAAGCCTCCTCCCTCTTCCTCGCCGGCCTCCCGGGACCCGCCGCCGAACTGGGCCTGGGAGAGGTGGCGGCCAACGCCGAGCTGAAGCTCCTCGCCGCCCTGCCGCCGGAGCCGCGCTCCCAGGCCGCGAGGATGCGCGAGCGCTTCCACCTCGACGTGCCCAGCTGGTACCGCAACGCCGACGACGTCCCCCACCTGACCGAGGTCGCCGAGGCGGTGTGGGACCAGCGCCCCCTGCGCATGACCTACCGCCGCTGGGGCCAGCAGGTGGTGGAGCGGGTGATCCACCCCTACGGACTGGTACTCAAGGGCGGCTCCTGGTACATGATCGCCGCCCCGTCCGACGGCGCCCCGCGCACCTACAGGGTCTCCCGCGTCCTCACGGTGGAGACGCTCACCGGCTCGTTCGAGCGGCCCCACGGCTTCGACCTGGCCGAGTTCTGGGGGGTGTACGCCAAGGAGTTCCGCGAGAAGATGTACAAGGCCGAGGCCGTCATCAGGGTCGCGCCCGGCGCCGAGAGCCTGCTCGACTACACCATGAGCACCACGATCGAGCTGCCCGAACCCGACCAGGACGGCTGGCGCACCGTCACCGTGCCCATCGAGTCGATCCCCCACGCCCGATGGCTGCTGCTGCGGATGGGCGCGAGCGTCGAGGTGCTGGCTCCAGCCGAGTTGCGCGACCTGATGCGGGACACCGTGGCCGAATTGGGCAAGATGTATGGTTCATGAGCACTGTGAACGTCGCCCTCATCGGCATCGGCAACTGCACCTCCTCGCTGGTGCAGGGCGTGGAGTACTACCGCGACACCGACTACCCCGAGTGCGCGGGCTTCGCCGTACGACAGGTGGCCTTCACCGCGGCCTTCGACGTCACCCCCGAGAAGATCGGCAAGGACCTGTCGGAGGCGATCTGGGCCGCGCCCAACAACGCCGACGCCTTCGCCGACGTGCCGTACCTGGGAGTGCGGGTGGAGGAGGGCATCCTCGGCGAGGACTTCGGCGACCTCGACGGCGCGCGGGGCGACAGGACGCCCGCCCAGGTCGCCGACGTGTTGCGGGCCACGGGCACGCACGTGGTGGTGAGCTTCCTGCCCGTCGGGAACCAGCGGGCCACCGAGCTGTACGCGGAGGCGGCGCTGCTGGCCGGGTGCGCGTTCGTCAACTGCATGCCGGCCGTCCTGGCCCGCGACCCCGAGTGGGCGCGCAGGTTCGAGCAGGCGGGGCTGCCGCTGGTCGGCGACGACCTCAAGAGCCAGTTCGGCTCGACGCTCGTGCACCGCGCGCTGGTGGACGCCCTGACCGCCGGAGGGGTGCGGCTGCGCAACACCTACCAGCTCAACGCGGGCGGCAACATGGACTTCCACGCCATGCGCGACCCCGCCAGGATGGCGGGCAAGAAGGTCACCAAGGCCCAGGGGATGTCGGCCGAGGGCAACGTCCACGTCGGCGCCGAGTACATCCCCTTCCTCCAGGACCGCAAGGTCGCCTTCATCAGGCTGGAGGGCGAGGCGTTCGGCGGCACTTCCCTGGAGATCGAGCTGCGCATGTGCGTGGAGGACTCGCCGAGCGCCGCGGGCAACACCCTCGACGCCGTACGGCACGCCGCACGCGCCATGCTGGAGGGCCGCGGGGGCGTGCTCGACCTGGGCCTCATGAAGGCCTGAATACCGCGCAGGTTGGACGCCGTGATCGTCTCCACGGTCATGGCGTACGGCAACCAGCCGCACGCCCGCCCGCTCGACGCGCTCGGTCCCGTGCTGCCGTCGGCCACCGCGGTCGGCCTGGCCTGGCTGAACGACAGGCCCGCTACGTCTACGAGGCGCCGCGGGCGGGGGCCGGCGGCTTCCTGGTGAAGGACGCGGAGCCGGGCGAGCTGCGCCAGGCCGTCAGGGTGGCGGCGCGGGGAGACGCGCTGCTGTCACCGGGAGTGACGCGGAGCCGGCGACGGTGAAGACGCACGTGAGCCGGATCATGGCCAAGCTCGGCCTGCACGACAGAGCGCAGTTGGTGGTTCTCGCCCATGAGAGCGGGCTGATCCGGCCCGGCGGCGTATGATCGCCCCCGTGACGGGGGAAACGTCCGATCGAAAGCGTGAACCCTTCCGCCATCTCGACGGCTGAGCTTATGATCCAGGGAATGTCGGGACAGGACGTGGCGGTCGTGGTCGATCCTGGCGTGCCCGAAGAGGTGGCCTGGACGTTCAAGGCGAACGCCCAGCTGCTGTCCCGCATCAAGGCCGGATGGCGGCCGCGACCCGAGCCCGATCCCGCGCCCGGCAGCCCGTTCGGCGCCGTCGCGCTCGTGGGCGCTCCCCTGATGCTCGCACTGGCGATCGTCTTCATCGTCGCGGGCTCGATCAAGCTGGCCTTCCTCAGCTTCAGCGTGGTCGTGTGCCTCTTCCTGGCCAAGGTGCTCTCCCCGCGCTCGCAGCCCGACGACGAGCGCACCGACGAGCACGAGATCTTCGAGCAGGCCCGCTGGTACGACGGCCGCTACCACCTGCCCGAGGACTTCGACCCCGAGGCGCTGGCGCTGATGATGCGCACCCAGCGGGCCGTCAACTCCGTGCTCGGCTCCCACGTCAACGCCGAAGGGCTGCTCGACGACGTGCGCAACGCGGTCATGCTGCCCCAGCAGGAGTGGGAGATCGCCCGTCTGCTGGCCAAGCTGTCGGCCCTGCGCGCCGAGCACAACCAGCTCATCGCGCGCGGCGTCGCGCCAGAGGTGGCCCAGGCCGTCCAGCCGCTCGAACGCGCGCTGGCCAACAGCGAGGCGGCGGTCGTGGCCAGGGTCGAGGCGCTGGAGCGCTACGCGGGCCACGTGGCCGACGCCGAACGCGCCTACCACGCCCGCGGCCAGATCGAGGAGCTGCGCGCCCGCCTGCCCCGCTACGAGGAGCTGGTGGCCGAGTCGGGCGCGGACGGCTTCGCCGTCCCGGAGATCTCCAGGCTGGCCGACGACGCCGACCAGTTGGAGGAGACGCTGCGCAGGAGCGTGGGCGAAGCGCACGAGGCCTTCCGTTACCTGGACGGCTGAGCGACCTCCAGCAGCAAGTCGGCCAGCGCCTCCGCCGCGTCGACCCTGCCCAGCTTGTGGGCCGCCTCGGCCATCGCGGCACGCAGCGCCGGGTCGGCCAGCAGCGGCATCAGCTCGGCCAGCAGCAGCTCGGCGGTCGGGTTCGGCTCCAGCAGCGCCTTGGCCGCACCGGCGGAGGCCAGGTAGGAGGCGTTCTTGCGCTGCTCGTCGCCGCCGGTCGGGATGAGTGGGACGAGTACGGCGGGCTTGCCGATCGCCGTCAGCTCGGAGACGGTGCCCGCGCCGCTGCGCGCGATGACGACGTCCGCGGCGGCGAACAGGTCGGGCAGCTCGGCGCCGACGTAGGGCACCGGGTGGTAGCGGTCGGCCAGCTCGGGCGGCAGCGCGATGGCGCGCATCTGCTCGATCCACGCGGGCCCGCACTGGTGGATCACCTGCGCGTACGGCAGCAGCCGCGGCAGGATCTCCGCGAGCATCGTGTTGATCTGCTTGCTGCCCTGCGCGCCTCCCGTCACGTAGATGAGCGGCACCTCGAAGGTCAGCCCGAACTGGTCGTAGGCCGCGGCCCTGTCGCCGTGGAGCAGCTCGGGCCGTACCGGGTTGCCCGTCACGACCGCCCTGTCGCGCACCGAGGCGGGCAGGTGGTCCAGCGACGACTCGTGCGAGAGCGCGATGCGGGTGGCCATCCTGGCCAGGATGCGGTTGGCCAGGCCGACGACCGTGGTCTGCTCGTGCATGACCAGCGGGCGGCGCAGCAGCTTGGCCGCCACCCCGATGGGCACCGCGACGTAGCCGCCCGTCGACAGCACCACGTCGGGTTTGTAGCGGGCCGCGTGGCCGATCGCCTGCATGACGCCCATGGGGATGCGGAACAGGTCGGCCAGGTTGGTGCCCAGCTCACGCAGGCTCGGGCGGCGGCGCAGCTTGCCCGTGGTGATCGCCTTGAACGGGATGCCGTGCTCGGCGGTGATCCTGGCCTCCAGGCCGCTGGCCGTACCGACCCAGAGGACGTCGTGGGGCAGGCGTCGCCGCTGCACCGCGGCCAGGGTGGTCAGGGCGGGATAGGTGTGGCCGCCGGTGCCGCCACCGGTCACCAGCAGACGAAGGGTTCGTGTCACGAGGTCAGAGTATTGCGGCGCGGCCGGACAGTCGCGCCCCGGTCGGGTACCCGCCGGTCGGGGCGAACCCTCGAGTGTCACGCCCATCAGGAAGGGTATTCGCCCAGATATGCCGACAATCACCCAGGGCGACCTGTTTACCGCGACGCTGGAGGTCCTGGAGCATCCGCCGCTCGGCGTGCCCGCCCTCGACGCGGGCCCGCGCGAGGCCGTCGTCCGGCTGGCAGGCCAGAAGTCGCTCGTGCGGATCCTCGACGGAGCCGAAGGACACGACCTCGATCTGGCGCTGCCCGGCGGCTACCGGCACCGGCACGGCAAGCTCAGGCTCACCGCGCACCGGCTCACCCGGGACGTGCTCGCCATCAAGGCGGGCGAGCGCAGGATCGCCCTGCTGCGCCTGCGCGACAGAGCCGTCGGAATGCCCGACTTCGACCCCGAGGGCAACCACCATCCCGCCCTCCGGCCCACCAGGCCGCTTCGAATGCGGCGCGGTAGGACGCTCGGCAGGACCTCGCCCTGGGAGACGCTGCGGCTCGCCGCGGAGGTGGCGCTGCCGATCGTCGTCCAGGGCGTCATCCTGCGGCGCCCGCTCGGCGTCCGGCTCGCCGCCATGGCCAGGGCCGACCAGCGGGCCAACCGGCTGCTGGCCAGGCTGCGCGAGCGCCACGACGGCGGACCCCTGCTGGTGCGGATCCCCCTGCGCGGCTGGGCGGTGATCCCGCTGACCGGCGACGACGTACGGCGGACGCTGCACGGCGCCGAGTTCACCCCTGCCAACAGGGAGAAGCAGGGGGCGCTCGGCCACTTCGAGCTCGACGCCGTCCTCATCACCAGGGACCCCGAGCTGCGCGCCCAGCGACGCGCCTTCAACGAGGAGGTGCTCAGGCCCGACAGGATCGCCGAGGCCGTGCGCACGAAGGTCGCCGACGAGGTGGCGACGCTGCCCACGCGGGGAGTGATCTCCTGGCCCGAGTTCCACGCGGCGCACTGGCGGATCGCCAGGCGCGTCGTGCTCGGCGACTCGGCCCGCGACGACGAGCAGCTCACCCTGCTGCTGGACCGGCTGCGCGGCGACGCCAACTGGTCCTACCTGGTGGCGCGCCGCACCGACGCGCGGGGGGCCTTCCAGCGGCGGCTGGAGGCGCACCTGAGCAGGGCGGAGGAGGACAGCCTGGCCGGCGTGCTGGCCCAGACGCGCGCCGATCCCGCCGTGCATCCCGAAGGCCAGGCGCCGCAGTGGCTGTTCGCCTACGACGCCGCCGGCATCGCGGCATGGCGGGCGCTGGCCTTGCTGGCCGGCCAGGAAGGGCCCAACGACGCCGAACGCCTGCGCGCGGCGCTGCTGGAGTCGCTGCGGCGCTGGCCCACGACGCTGGCCATCCTGCGCGACACCACGGCGCCCACGACGTGGCGCGGGGTCACCGTGCCCGCGGGCAGCATGGTCGCGGTCGTCACGTCTTTCATCGACCAGGTGCCCTTCAGCGACGGGCCGGCGAGATGCCCGGGGGAGGGGCTGGTGATGCTCACGGCGACGCGCGTGCTCGAGGAGATCCTCAGGGAGCGAGAGGTCAGGGTGATCGGGAAGCCGCCCCTGCTCGACCACTTCAGGCTCCGGTTCACCGTACGGCCGCGCGAACGATAGCGTTTCGCCCATGCGACTCGGCGTTCTGGACATAGGCTCCAATACCGTTCACCTGCTCGTTGTGGACGCGCACAGGGGAGCCCGGCCCATCCCCGCCTATTCCCACAAGGAAGAGCTGCGCCTCTCGGAGCACATCGAGGACGGCGATCACCTGTCGAAGAGGGGCATCGAGCGGTTGGGCGCGTTCGTCGCCGAGGCGTTGCAGATCGCCGAGGACAAGGGCGTCGAGGACTTCATGGCCTTCGCCACCTCGGCCGTCAGGGAGGCCGCCAACGGCGAGGACGTGGTGGCCCGGATCAACGCCAGTTGCGGAGTGGACATCAAGGTCCTGTCGGGCCAGGAGGAGGCGAGGCTGACGTTCCTGGCCGCGCGCCGCTGGTTCGGCTGGTCGTCGGGCAGGTTGCTCACCCTCGACATCGGCGGCGGGTCGCTGGAGATCGCCGCGGGCATGGACGAGGAGCCCGACGGGGCCGCCTCCCTGCCGCTGGGCGCGGGGCGGCTGACCCGTGACTGGTTCACCGCCGACCCGCCCTCGTCCGACGAGGTGCGCAAGCTGCGCAAGCATGTGCGTGCCGAGATCGCCCGGAGGGTCGGCGACGTCGTCAAGTACGGCGTGCCGCACGCCGCCGTCGCCACCTCCAAGACCTTCAAGCAGCTGGCCAGGATCGCCGGAGCCCCGCCCTCCAGTGACGGCCCGTACGTGTCGCGCTCGCTGACCAGGGCCGCCCTGGCCGAGTGGGCGGTGAAGCTGACGAAGATGGGCGCCGCGGAGCGGGCCGGGCTGCCGGGCGTCTCCGAGGGCCGCGCCGCCCAGCTCGCGGCGGGGGCCATCGTGGCCGACGCCACCATGGACCTGTTCGAGATCGACAGGCTCGACGTGTGCCCGTGGGCGCTGCGCGAGGGTGTCATCCTGCGCCGCCTCGACCTGCTCCCAGGCCGGCTGGGCTGAGTCCAAGGTGGGATCGACCTGGACAGGTCGCCCGGAAACGACACTTCTCTAGATAGCTGCATGAGCTAGTCGATACCGGGCAGCGCCTACGTCATGTTGTGGACACTGCTCAGCCTGGCCGCCTCGCTGGCGATCATCCTCGGGCTGGTCGCCCTCGCACTGGTCGCCATTTCCGTCGTCGTCCTGGTGATCCTCGCTCTCATGGCCGCGGTGTCGGCGAAGGAGTCCCGTTCTCGAAGCGCAGTTTCTTCTCCAGGCTGACGATGGTGCCGTGCTCCCGGCGCTGGGTGAAGCGCACGTCGTCGGCCAGCGCCCGCATGATCTGCAGGCCGCGGCCGTGTTCGGCGCCGGGACTCGGCTCAGCCACGCTGCGAGGGTCGAACCCCTCGCCGGTGTCGACCACCCTGATGACGCAGCGGTCGTGATAGACCCCCGCGCTGACCGTGTACTCGTCGCTCGGCACCGCGTGCTTGATCACGTTGGCGCAGGCCTCACTGAGCATGAGCTGGATGTCGTCCCTGATCGGCTGCACGACATGAAGCGAGCGCAGGGTGCCGTCGAGCGTCTGCCTGATCACCGGTACGCTCGCGGCGTCCCTGGGCAGCCGAAGTGCGATGGTTGCCTCCACTGCTGCCTCCTAGATCTCGGGGATGTGGCCGACCGCGTGCTCCTCGCCCCTGTCTGTGATCATCTGGTTGAGGGCCTCGACGAGCTCTTCCTCGTCGTAGTCCCCGTCGGGCAGCCGATCGAAGTAGACCATCAGGTCGGCGGGCAGCTCCGCGGCCGTCATACGCTCGGTGATCTCCAGGCGGCTGAGCCGTTCCTGGCCGGTGTAGAGCCCGTCGATGAGCTCCTTGACTCGTGTGATCTCCTCTTTCCCTGTCATGGCATGGCCCGTGCCCCGAGAGATGCGTCTCAATCGCCGCAGGGGTCTTCGAGAATCTCCAGCGCAACGCTTCTGGAGACCTCGCGCCGCTCCTCGTCGGTGATGTCGTACTGCTGGGTCAGCCACATCCCCCAGTGGAGAGCGAACAGCGCCATCGAGCGGCGCAGCCGTAGGCCGACGGGGTCGTCGGGAGCGCTGAGCTCCTCGGCCACCTCCAGCATCCGCGTGCGCATCGCCTTGATGGTCGGGTGGTCGCGCAGCGAGGTCTGGTTGCGCTCGAGGAAGCGGCCGAGGTCGTGGTGCGACCGCTCGAGCTGGTCGGCGTAGCGCAGGAGGAGCTCTTTGCGGGTCTCGGCGGTCTTCGGCTGGGAGCGCAGCCAGGCGAGGATCTCGTCCTGCTCGGCGATCCTGTCGGCGGCCAGGCTGGCGACGATGTCGTCCTTGGTCTTGAAGTGGTAGTAGAGGGCCGCCTTCGTCACGCCGAGCTCCTCGGCGATCTCACGCAGGGAGGTCGCCTCGTAGCCCTGCTCGGTGAAGAGCCTGAGCGCGATCTCCTGGATCTTCGCCCGTGTGTCTTCTCGCATTTCGGTCCAATTTCACTTGACGGCCGGCAAGTAAGACTCTAGCTTAGCGTGAGCTTGCCGGTCGGCAAGTAAGTGAGACGTCAAGATCGGGGAGATTCCGTGGAGCGACGGCGGGAGGTCATGGCGGTACTGCCGGGCCTGATGCTCGCGATGGTGCTGGCGATGCTCGACAACATGATCGTGGGCACTGCGATGCCCCGTATCGTCGAGGAACTGGGCGGACTGACGCACCTGTCATGGGTGGTTACCGCGTACGTGCTGGGAACGACGGTCTCGACCCCCATCTGGGGCAAGATCGGCGACCTCTACGGCCGCAAGAGCATCTTCATGGCCTCGATCATCATCTTCATGGTCGGGTCGGTGCTGTGCGGGATGGCGGGCTCGTCGATGCTGGGCGGCCCGGCCGACGGCATGGGCGAGCTCATCGCCTTCCGCGCGGTGCAGGGCCTGGGTGCGGGCGGCCTCATGGTCAACGCGATGGCCATCATCGGCGACCTGGTCCCGCCCCGCGAGCGCGGCCAGTACCAGGGCATCATGGCGGGCGTCATGTCCCTCGCCATGATCGCGGGCCCGCTCGTCGGCGGCTTCATCACCGACCACCTCGACTGGCGCTGGGCCTTCTACGTCAATCTGCCCGTCGGCGCCATCGCGCTCGTCCTGCTCGCCCTCAAGCTCAAGTTGCCCAAGCACCGCTCCGAGGCCCGCATCGACTGGCTCGGCGCCGTCCTGCTGTCGGTCGGCATCACCGCCCTCGTTCTCATCACCACCTGGGGCGGCAACGAGTACGAGTGGGGCTCGCCGCAGATCCTCGGCCTCGCCGCGCTCGCCGTGGTCTCCATCGCCGCCTTCATCCCCGTCGAGCGGCGCGCCGCCGAGCCGATCATGCCGCTCCAGCTGTTCCGCAACCGCAACTTCACGCTCATCTCGGCGGTCGGCTTCCTGCTCGGCTTCGCGATGTTCGGCGCGATCAACTTCCTGCCGCTCTACCAGCAGACCGTGCAGGGCGCCTCGGCCACCAACTCGGGCCTGCTGCTGCTGCCCATGATGGGCGCGGCGATGGTCGTGTCGCTGTTCGTCGGCAAGGCGATCACCAACACCGGCAAGTACAAGGTCTACCCCGTGCTCGGCGGGGTGGTCATGGCGCTCGGCATGTTCCTGCTGTCGATGATGGGCGTCGACACCCCCTCCTGGCAGACCGGCGTGTTCATCGCCGTCCTCGGCCTCGGCATGGGCTTCCTCATGCAGACCACGATGCTGATCGCGCAGAACAGCGTCGAGCAGAAGGACCTGGGCGTCTCCAGCAGCGCCTCGACCTTCTTCCGCTCCATCGGCGGCTCGTTCGGCGTCTCGCTGTTCGGCGCCATCTTCAACAACCAGCTGCTGTCCGGGCTGACGGACAAGTTCGGCGCCCAGGCCGCCGACAAGATCGTCAACGGCGGCGGCAGGATGGACGCCGCCTCCCTCGGCCAGATGCCGGCACAGGTGCGCACCGGCTTCCTCGAGACGCTGGCGGACGCCATCTCCGGCATCTTCTGGTGGGCGATCCTGTTCGCGATCGTGGTACCCGTCCTGGCCGCCTTCATCAAGGAGATCCCGCTGCGCGGCGGCCCCGCCGCCGAGGACGAGGCCAAGCTCCAGGCCGCGGTCCTCGACTGATCCCTAGCGGGTGAGGTCGAGCTGCATCAGCTCGGTGTCCACCCAGCGGCCGAGCTTGAAGCCGACCCCGGTCAGTCGCCCGGCGGAGGTGAAGCCGAACGCCCGGTGCAACGCCGCCGAGGCGTCCTGACCGGTGTCGGCGATCACCGCCACCACCTGCCGCGCCCCCGCCTTAGCGCAGCGCGGCAGCAGCTCACCGAGCAGGGCCCTGCCCAGGCCCTGTCCGGTACGGCCCGGCGCCAGGTAGATGGTGTCCTCCACGGTGTGGCGGTAGGCGGGCTTGGGCCGCCACTGGCTCGCGAAGGCGTAGCCCGCCACCTCGCCGTCCGCGTCGGCCACCAGGAACGGCAGGTCGCGCTCGCCGAGCTTCCGCAGCCTGGCCTCCCAGAAGGGCAGCTCTGGCGCGATCTCGTCGAAGGTGACGACGCTGGTGTCGACGTAGTGGGCGTAGACGGCGGCCACGGCCGGCAGGTCGCCGGCGGTGGCGGGGCGGATCAGCACGAGCCCAGCCTACCGACGGTCACCGAGCCGCCTTCGGCGGAGATGCGCACGTGGCTCAGATCGGGCACGTGCGCGCGGACCAGATCGGGGCGATCGGCCAGGGCGGGGCCCACACCCAGGCAGTCCATGCCCGCCGCGCCCGCAGCCCTCGCCCCCGCTTCGGCGTCCTCGACGACCAGGCAGCGCGGGGCCTCGACCCCGAGCAGCCGAGCCGCCCACAGGTACCCGGTCGGGTCGGGCTTGCCCCACGGCACGTCCTCGGCGCCGAGCAGCAACGCCGGCGCGGGCAGCCCCGCGGCCGACAGCCGGGCGGCGGCCACCGCGCGCGTCCCCGAGGTCACCACCGCCCACGCCTTGGCCGGCACGGCGGCAAGCGCGTCGGCGGCCCCTGGCATGGCCCGCAGTCCCGCGGTGTCGTGCTCCTCCCTTTCGACGATGCGAGCCGTCTCGGCCTCGGCGTCCAGGTGCGGCGCCAGCAGCCCGATCAGATCGATGTCGCGGCGGCCGTGCGACAGCTCCACCGCCCTGCCGGCGTCCAGACCGTGCCCCTGCGCCCACTCCCGCAGGATGCGTTCGATCACGTCCAACGAGTCGACCAGCACGCCGTCCAGGTCGAACAACACTGCGTCGTATCTACCAGACCATGTCATGCCGTCATAGTATTCAGGACGTCAATCACACTATTTTGTCATAGTGGAGTGCGTCGTGGACGTGGTCGAAGAGGTCGGCAGGACGCTGGCCGCCAACCTGCGCGCGGCCCGCGCGGCTCGCGGCTGGCGTCTGGACGACCTCGCCGCGGCCAGCGGCGTGAGCCGCGGCATGATCCACCAGATCGAGACCGCCCGCACGCACCCCAGCGTGGCGACCCTGGCCCGCCTGTGCGGCGCGCTCGACCTCCCCATCAGCGAACTGGTCGAGACGCCCACCCAGCTCGGCACCCTCGCCAGGCGCGCCGACGCCGCCGTCTCCCGCCACGGCCGCAGCACCGCCGCGCTGCTGCTCGCCGACGGCCGCCATGAACTGTGGGAGCACACGCTGCACCCGGGCGACCAGATCGACGACAGCGGGCACCCGACGGGCACGAGGGAGCTCATCCACGTCACCGAGGGCACGCTGCACATCGACGTCGGCGGCGCCACCTTCACCGTCTCCGCCCTCGACGCCCTCTCCCTGCGCGGCGACCGGCCGCACGCCTACCGCAACGCGGGCGAGGCGACCGCCGTCTACACCGTCGTGGTGCTCTACGGGGGAGCCCACGACACCCGTTATCCCCGCACGGCGCGGTGAGCGGAAAAACCAGAGGCGCAAGTCCCGGCGAATGTGGACAATCGTCGCCATGGATCGCCACACCGTCCGCCGCCCGCGACCGGCGGACGCCGCCGCCGTGCACGAACTCGTCGCCGCCTACGACATCTCCGTCATCGGCGTCCCCGACATCACGCTCGCCGACATCGCCGACGAGCTCGGCGAACTCGACACCGAGCGGGACGCGTGGCTGGCCGAGGACGACACGGGCACACCGAACGGCTGGGCGTGGGTTCTCCCCAAGGGCGACAGCGACCAGGTCGACGTCGAGGTCGTCGTCAGGCCCGGCACCGGCGACGGGGTGAGCGAGGAGCTATGGGCGGCCGTCGTGGAACGCTCCCGCCGGCTCGCCGTCGAGCGCGGCCACGAGGGCGTCACGCTCGACATCGGCATCTACCGCTCCGACGAGGACAAGCAGGCGCTGGCCAAGGGGCTCGGGTTCGAGGCCGCCACCAGCTTCCACCGGCTCGGCATCGACTTCGACGGGCCCGTCGAGACGCCCGAGCCGCCCGAGGGACTCACCCTCCACCCCGCGCTGACCGACGAGCTCAGGCGCGCGGCGCACCGCATCCACCAGGAGGGGTTCGCCGACCATTTCGGCTTCGTGCCGCTGCCGTACGAGGAGTGGCTGGACCGCAAGGCCGCCTCGGCCGCCACGGACTGGTCGCAGGTGCTCGTCGCCCGCGTCGACGGCGAGCCTGCCGCGCTGCTGGTGGGCACCGACCACTTCGCCGAGGACGAGAACCGCGGCTACGTCTTCACCCTGGCCACCCTGCCCGCCTTCCGCGGGCGCGGCCTGGGCCGCTTCCTGCTGCGTACGGCCTTCGCCGCCGACGCCGCCCGCGGGCGGAGGGGAACGCTGCTGCAGGTCGACGCGAACAACACCACGCCCGCCCTCGGCCTGTACACCTCCGCGGGCATGCGCCCCGTCCTCGTGTTCGACGTCTGGCGCAGGCGGATCTAGCCCGTCGCCCACGCGGCGGGCACCGCCGAGCGCGGAGATCTCAGTCGCCGTCGCGGATCCGGTGCCTCGCCAGGTGCTCCAGGACGGACTGGTTCGCCTCCCAGCCGTCGGGGAACTTCACGGGTACGCCGAGCTGCACCGTCTCGGCCGAGGGATGGGCGTCGAGCAGCTCGGGAATGCCCGCCCTCGCCACCACCACGCAGGCGTGGCGGTGCCGCGAGGCCAGCACGCACAGCCGCCCGGACTCCAGGTGGAAGGCGGTGGCGTCCCTGCGGCCCGACAGCGGGTGCAGCACCACCGTCACGTCGTACTCCCTGCCCTGCAGCCGGTTGGCGGTGTCGACCGTGATCTCGGGCGGCACGCCCGCGTTCCTGATCGCCGCCACCTGGTCGCGGTGCGCGGCGCCGACCGCGATCCTGTCGGCCGTCACCGGCCGCTCGCCCTTCTCCGAGACCGTCACACCACCGCGCTGCAGCAGTCTGGTCGCCAGCAGCGCCACCGCCCGCACGGCCTCGGCGTCGGTGCGGACCGTGTGGCGGCTGGGCAGCTCCAGCAGCGACCACCCTGTCCGCGCGGCCTCCTCCAGCGCGCGGTCGTGCACCGTGCCCATGCCCTTCGTGGTGAGCTCCATCGCGCGCTCGCCGGGCCCCGTGCCCGCCCTGAAACCGGTGAACGGGTAGAACGCCTGCGACACCACCGGCGCGGCCGATGCCGGCAGCCGCCACGACACCGGTAGCCGGTGCACGGGCAGGTCGGGGTTGTGGCGCAGCAGCACGGACACGGCGCTCTGCAGCGGATCCCACGACAGGCCCGCCCACCTGTCGGCCTCCACGATGGAGAAGGGATCGAGCTGCCCGGGGTCGCCCACGAACAGCGCCCGCTCGAACAGCCCGGCGATGCGCAGCAGCTTGTCCGAGCGCATCTGGTAGGCCTCGTCCACGATCGCCCACGGCCAGGTGCGGCCGCTGATCCACGCCCACTTGTCGGCGGTGGCGATCACGATGGCCGGGTCGTTGAGGTCCTGGATCCTGGTGCCGACCGTGACGCTCGGGATCTCCAGCAGCCGCAGCGGCGGCACGTAGCCGGAGGCCGAGAGCCGGCCCACCGCCAGGTCGGGGTGCTTGTCGGCGATGCGCTCGATCAGGTCGTCGACCTGCTCGTTGGTCTGCGCCACGATCATCAGCGGCTCGCCGGTCTCCGCCAGGTGCGCGGCCGCCCGCACGACCAGGGTGGACTTGCCCGCGCCAGGAGGGGAGTCGACGACCACGCCCCTGTGCCTGGGCAGGTCGGCGAGCACGGCCTGGATGACCTCTTCGGGGCTCATGCCCACTCCTCCTGGGCGTCCTCGTCGCTCGGGACGTACTCCTGGGGAGGGCCGCCGTGGGTCCACGGGGTGGCCTCCCTGTCGGGCAGCGTCGCCGAACCCTGGAAGTCGTCGGTCAGCGAGGTGTAGCAGACCCGCTCTCCCGGCTCGGGCACCGAGCCGGGGGCGGGGGTTCTGCCTCTGCCCATGCCCTTGGTGATCTTCAGGGTGACCAGGCCCTCGTGCACCTCGACCAGCTCGGCCGCCTGCCCGCGGCGGTCGGGGGTGCCGAGCACGGCGCCGGGCTGCAGCCGTACCGGGTCGTCGGTCTTGATCAGGACGACCGGGCGCAGCTTGCGGGAGCGGCCCTCGCCCTCGGTGTGCTCGGGATCGGTCTCGATGACCTCGCCCGCGAACGCCTCGCCCGTCAGCCGGTACTCGGCCATGATCAGCGGATCGTCGTAGGCGCGCTGCACCTCGAAGGCCGCCTGCGCCCGCTCCATCCTGGACAGGCGCGCGGCCGCGGCGACCGCGCCGTCACGGCGGGCCTGCGGCGGCGCGCCCTCGGAGATCTGCTGGGCCATCGCGCTGAAGGAGCCCCTGTCGCCCTCCCACCGCGTCGCCACGCTCGCCCCCTCGGGCAGCTCCCTCAGCAGGTCGATGGCCTGCCACAGCAGCTCCCACGTCGGCGCGAGCTGGGTGCGGAGCGCCTCGGTGACGCGTTCGACGGTGCCGCCGTCGATCGCGGGCGCGAGCACCTCGGCGTCGAAGCCGGGATCGGTGGCGGGCCCGGCGGGCGGCCAGATCAGCGGGTCCTCCGCCTCCTCGGCCGCTTCGGGGCCGCTCAGCCCCCGCGGAGGAGTGATCCAGCCGAGCAGCGCGGCCAGGTTGGCGTCCTCAAGACCGCTCTGCCCGCTGGCCCAGTGGCGGCCGAGCTCCTCGGTGGCGGTCAACGTCAGCGACGAGCCGGGATGGGCGGCCCGCTCGGCGAAGTAGGTCAGCCACCTGCCCAGCAGCGGCACCTCCTCAGGCACCGGATAGGGCCCGTCGGTCCTGCGGAACCTCGTCGAACGGCCGAGCAGCCTGGTGAACGCCACGCCCGCCGGGTTGGGCAGCACCAGCTGCGGAGCGTCGAGCGCCCGCTCGTAGGGGTCGGCGTTCTTCCTCTCGACCGTCTCGGTGTGCGTCGCGAAGCCCTCGACGTACGGCAGCAGCACCCCCGCGAGCTCGGCCATGAACGCGAACCGCAGGTCCCTGTTGCGCGGCTGGGCCACCACGAGCAGCTCGGGGGCGTCGCGGTCGGTGCCGAGCATCGCCGCCAGCGGAGCCGCCGCCTCACCCGACAGCTTGAGCGGGACGAACACCATCGGACGCTCGCCCAGGTGGCAGTGGCGCACGGTGGCCGCCGGCTGCGCCACCCCCTCCTGGAGAGCCCTCAGCCGGGCCAGCGAGGTCAGGATGCTCACGCCAGGCACTCCCTGCGCAGCCGTTCGGCGTCTCTGAGCAGGCGGGCGATCTCCTCCTGCCCAGGGGCGGGCTCCCTGCGTCCTTCGGCCAGGGCCAGCGCCTCCTCAACCGTCGCCACCCCGCCGAGCGCGTCGCGCACCTGCCGTCCGAGCAGGTCCGACGAGCCGTCGCGGCGGGCCTCGTCGCGGCAGAAGAAGCACAGGTCGCAGGTGGACAGGCAGTCGGGCGCGTAGCGGGCGGCGACCTGGTGCAGCGCCTCCGCCAGCTCGGCGGCCGGCCTGGTCGGCACCCCCTCCTCGTCGGGCCGCAGGTCGAAGGTGACGCCGTCGGGCAGCTCAGCGAGCAACCGGTCGATGGAGGTCATCCTGGCCAGCTGCCGTTTCAGCACCGCGAGCTGCCTGCGCACGTCGACCAGCGTCGCCATCGGCCGGTTGGCGAAGTTCTCCGGGCAGACGAGCACCACGTCGTGGGCGACCCGCAGGGGGTCGTGGCCCAGCTCCTCCAGCAGCGTGCGCAGCGCCAGCACGTACACCGCCGCCTGCCTGGCCGCCGCCGCGACCGCGGCGGGGTCGGCCTGGCCGTCGATCACCGCGAACGACTTGATCTCCACGATGTGGAACTGCCTGCCGCGCTGGAAGGCCACCACGTCCGGCTCCAGGTAGGCGGTGTGCCCCGCGATGCGCAGGCTGAGCAGCGGATGGTCGTAGAGCGTGCCCTGCTCCTCCCGCGCCGCCCTGTCGAACAGCGCCCTGGTGTGCGCGTGGCGCAGGTGCGCGCCGACGTTGTGCACGTCCTGGTAGGCCACCTCGTCGATCGGCAGCCGCAGCAGCTCGCGCAGCATCCGCAGCAGCTCCGCGCAACCGTCGGCCTTCACCAGCGCCTCGAACGAGTTGCCCCTGGTGATCGCGAAAGGCGACTGTCCGAAGGGCGCGGGGAAGCCCAGATGCCTGGCAGCCCTGTCCTTGTCGACACCCGCGCCGTCCATCAGCGCCCTGCGCGCGCAGCCGGGATTGGCGGCCAGCGCGGCGATGGCCCTGGCGTCGTGGGGTTTGGCGGGGGTGGTGCCTCTCAGCGCGTCGAGCCCGTTCACCCGCTCATGCCTCCGCTCCTCTGCCAGGTCGTGCCCGTCTCACGCGCACGCCGCCTTCCTCGCGATCTCGCTCAGCGTAGTGGCGCCGAACAGCCGACCGGCCTCATCAAGCTGCCGTCCGGCGCGTTCGGCCAGCTCGGCGCGTTCCCGCGTGTCGGCCTCCAGGTGCACGGCCAGCTCCGCCTCCGCCGCCATGACCACTACGTCGGGCTCCGGCTCGCCGAACCCGCCGCCCGCCTCCGGCACGTTGCGCGCCATCCTGGCCAGCAGCCGCCAGGCCTTCTCCGACGGCTCGTCCAGCTCGCCGACCCGCGCGGCCACCCGCATGGTCGACAGGAGGAAGTCGACCCGCGGGCTGCGCGGCCCCACCACCCTCCGCTCCTGCGGCCAGGTGCTCACCGCGAGCAGCCCGCGCGAGGGGGTGAGCCGGTCGGTGAGCGCCGCGCACACGTAGTGCGGCCTGCCGTACGGCGAGCGGCGAAAGGTCCGCTCCTCGTCGCGCCTGAGCGTGCTGAGCTGGGAGCTCTTCAGCGACTCGGAGAAGAACGCCTCGTAGACGCTCACCACCAGCCTGCCCGCGGCGGGCACCTGGAGCAGGCCGAGCGCGTCGCGCACCCGCTCCCGCACCGGCGGGCCCGTCCTGGCCCTGCCCTGCTGCCTGACGGCCGTCTCGCCCCGGGGCTCCGGCGGGCTGCTGACCTGGAGATCCCATGCCCGCTCCGCCTTGCGCAGCTCGCCGCGCAGCTCGCGGGCGAGGGAGAGGTCCCTGTCCCGCACGGCGGCGCGGACGCGGGTGCGCAGCCCATCGATGCGGCGTTCGAGGGTGTCGAGGTCGTCGGGCACGGTCTTCACCGGCCCTCGAGCATCATCAGCACGAGCCCGACGGCGATCATCACGGCGAACAGCGCGGAGGCGGCGGCGTAGCCGCGCGTCGCGGCCCTCCTCGACAGCGCGGTCCCCGCCCCGTGCAGGTCGCCGCCCGGCGCTCCGGCCCATCCACCCGGCTGCCCGAGCCCCTGCCCTGGACCGGTCGGCGCGGCCCCCCACCCACCCACCGGCGCCTTCGCATGACCGGGGCCCGCAAGACCGGGGCCCGCATGGCCTGGACCCGCGGAGCCGGGTCCGGTGGGCGCGTGCGACCATGCCGCGGCCTGCCCCGCTCCCGTCTGGGCCGCCGACCATCCGCCCTGCGGACCTGTGGGCGCGGGCGGCCATCCGCTCTGCGGGCCGCCGAACCCGGGCAGGCCCGCTCCCGAGCCGGCGAGCGGCGGGCCCCCGCCCTGCGAGGACAGCGACGTGCCCCATCTCCCCGGCTCCTCCGGCGACCCGTACGCGCCGCTGCCCAGGAAGGCGTCGGGCGGCAGGGCGGCGAGGGCGTCGCGGAAGGCGGCGGCCGAGGGGGTGCGCAGGGCCGGATCGGTCGCCAGCGCCCGCCGCAGCACCTCGGTGAAGGCCGCGGGCACGCCGGGAATCTCGGGCACGGGCTGCCGGTGCAGCGCCATGATCACCGCCAGGTTCGCCACCCCGGACTCGGGAAAGCGCGGCGGACGCCCCGACAGCAGCGCGTAGAGGGTGGCGGCCAGCGAGTAGACGTCGCCCGCCGCGCTCGGCTCGGTCAGCTCGAACGCCTCGGGCGGCGCGTAGGCGGGCGTCAGCGACTCCCGCGTCACCGACACCTCGGCCCCCGGCTCGGGCATGGTCGCGAGCCCGAAGTCGGACAGCACCACGTGGCCGTAGCGGTTGATCAGGATGTTGGCCGGTTTGACGTCGCGGTGCAGCACCCCGGCCGCATGTGCCGCCGCCAGCGCGTCGGCGATCCTGACGCCGACGTCGCGCACCTCCGCCACGGGCAGCAGGCCCGCCCGCATCCGATCGGACAGCGACCCGCCGGGGCACAGCTCCAGCACCATGTACGGCCTGCCGTCGCGCAGCACCCCCGCGTCGTAGACGGCGGCCACGTGCGGATGCCCCGACAGGGCGCCCGCCGAGGTGACCTCGCGCATGAAGCGCCGCTGGTCGCGCTCGGAGACCAGCACCCTGCTGTCGACCTTGAGCGCCACCTCCCTGCCCACCGCCAGCTGCCTGGCCTGGTAGACGACGCCGAAGCCGCCCTGGCCGAGTAAGCCGAGCACCTCGTAGCCTGGCACCTCGGGCGCCACAGTCCACCTCCGATCGCGGTCCTGGTGCGGCAGACTACCGCCCTGCTCCGACAGATCGAATGGCCCGCCACCCGTGGTTCGCGGCCCGAGGGGAGCGTGTGGGAAAAAGCGGCCGGACGCTCAGCCGGGGGTGGTGTGCCGGTTGGGGGTGAGGCTGGCGGTGGCCTGCGCGCACAACCGCCCCGTCGCGTCGGTGACGGTCGCGAGCGTCAGGACGCGTGTCCTGCCTCGATGGGTGACGGAGCCGACCACCGTGTAGACCTCCCCGGCCTGGACCGGACGCAGGTAGTCCACGTTGAGGTTCATCGTGAGGTGCAGCGTGGGCCGCTCGGCGGCACTCCCGCTGGACATGCCGCAAGCGTCGTCGAGCGCGGTCGCGATGTAGCCGCCGTGCACCACGCCCGACCTGTTGGTCAGCTCGGGCCCCGGCAGCCAGACCAGCTCGACCCTGCCGGGATCGACGCTGACCAGCCGTAACCCCAGGTGCGCCAGATGAGGGGAGGACTCCACGGTGCCGTCGGCGACGCTCCGCAGGAAGTCGGCCCCCGTCATGCCGGTACGGCCCGCGCCCACGTGCGGTCCTCGGTCAGGAAGCCGTCGAGCGCGAGCCCCTCGCGCTCCAGCTCCGCCGCCAACTCCTCCACGGTGAGCCGCTGCGACAGGAACGACTGGGTCCACACCCGTTCGCCCGCCGTGTAGCGCATGGTGGCGGCGTAGGTCCCCGGCGCGACCTCTTCCAGCTCCGTCATCATGATCCCGATGCCGTCGTCCTCACGGCCCCTGCCCACCGCCCACCGGGCGTGCGCCTCGGGCGGCTGCCATTGGATGAGCACCGCCTCGCCGGCAGCGACGTGTCGCGCGCAGGCGGCCAGAAGGTCGTGACGCAGCCCCTCGTCGGGGATGTTGATCAGGTAGGAGCCCAGGACCACCGCGTCGAAACGCCGGTCGAGGGCCAGCTCCTGCGCTCTGCCGTGGACGGCCCGCACGCCCCGCACGTGCGCGAGCATCTCGGCCGACTCGTCGACGGCCACCACCTGGAAGCCCGCCGCGACGAGCGGGTGGGTGACCCTGCCGACGCCGGACCCCAGCTCCAGGATGCTGCCGCCCGCCGGCACCGCCCCGCCGATGATCTCCGCCTCTTCGCCCGGAGGCAGCAGGGTGTAGAACTCGACCGGCGATCCATCGGGGGTTATGGCTCCTGGTCCCGTTCCGCTGTTCATGATCCGACCCTAACCTCGGAGGGTGCGTCATGTGATCGGAGCGGTGATCGGGCTGGCCGCGCTGCCCGTTGTCCACTACCTGACCGAGGCGGGCGCGGTGGGGCTGCGCTCCTGCTACGCGCTGCAGCAGCCGGACCTTCGCGGGGCGGGCTGCCTGGCGGCGGTCGTCGCCGTCATCGCCGTGCTGGCCCACGGCCCGTGGCTCTCGCCGCTCGCGGCGCTGGTGTGCGGGCTGCCGATGGCCGTGCTCGGCGCGCTGTTCGCCGTCGCTCCGTGGGCCGCGACGCCCGTGGTGGGCGCGCTGCCGCCGATGGAGTCGCTCACCGGCACGGCCGAGGCCCCCGGCGTGGTGGCGGGAGTGACGGGATTGTCGCTGGTGGTCGGCGCCCTGCTGCTCGTCTCGGCCGCCTTCCCCGCCAGGTGGCGCTGACGACGGTCCTCACGCGGCCTTCACCCGGTGGACGCCGAGGTGGGCGGGGCTATCCTGGCCCAGTGAACGGCAGGGACCCCGATCGGCGCAAGGCGCTGCTCGACGCCGCCGACCGGGCCATCCTGCGTGAAGGGCCCGAGGTGTCGATGGCGGCCATCGCCGCGGAGGCCGGGATCACCAAGCCGATCCTCTACCGGCACTTCGGCGACAAGAGCGGCCTCTACCAGGCGCTGGCCGACCGCCACGTGCGCAGGGTCATCTCGCAGCTGCGCACCGAGTTCGACAGGGCGAGGACCGATCCGCGCCGCCGCGCCCGCGCCGCCATCGAGATCTACCTCGACCTCATCTCGGCCAACCTCAACCTCTACCGGTTCCTGTTCCACCGGGCCAGCGTCGAGGACACCAGCGTCCGATCCCACATGACGGCGCTGGTGCGCGGCCTCGGCGAGGAACTGGGCGAGGTGCTGGCGGCCGAGGAGGTCGTGGCCGACCCCGTGCGCGCGCAGATCCTCGGCCACGCCTTCGTCGGCATGGTGCAGACGACGGGCGACTGGTGGCTCGAACACCCCGAGGTCGAGCGCGGGCGGGTGGTGGAGGGGCTGGTCGACGTGATCGTGGCGGCCTTCACCCCGCGGAGCGCGACCGTCCCCCGCGCGCGGCGGACCTGAGCGGCCCGGCGCCCGGCCGGCCGGGCGCCGGGGGACAGGGAACGGCGCGGAGGAGTTCGAGCAGGTCCCACTCGGTCTCGCAGACGCGCCTGCCGATCGCCGCCAGCTCCACCGAACGCGTCGACCCGCTCAGGTGCCGCATCGCCTGCGTGACGCAGATGACGCCCCACTTCAGCACGCCGAACATCTCCCACCAGCGCAACGCGTCCCTGTCCACCCGATGGCCCGAGGCCCGCTCGTAGGCGGCGACCAGGTCGTCGTACTCGCCGAACCCGCCGACGGGCGGCCGCGCGCCGAACCTCCACGCCTTCACGCACAGCCAGCCCAGGTCCTCGACCGGGTCGCCCACGTGGGCCAGCTCCCAGTCCAGCACCGCCCTGACGCCCTCGGGCCCGACGATGAGGTTGCCGTTGCGGAAGTCGCCGTGCACGACGGTGGTCCTGCCGCTCGCCGGCCTGGTGCGGGCCAGCTCGCGGAAGGCCAGCTCGAAGACCGGGTGCGGCTGCCCGGTGAGATCGAGCACCTCCCGCCACGCGGCCAGCGGATCCTCCGGTACGGCCTCCGCCACGGCGTCGAGCGGCATCCTGTGCACCGCCGCGAGCGCCTTCCCGCACTGGGCGGCCAGCTTGGGCCTGGCCTCGCTGTAGAGGTCGTCGCGCAGGATCCTCCTGGGGATCGTCTCGCCCTCGACCCTGCGCATCACCAGGTACGACCCGGTCGCCGCGACCACCTCGGGCACCGGCACCCCGGCCGTCGAGGCGGCCCGGAGCAGCCGCGCCTCCTCGAGCAAGCCGAGCCCCATCCCGCCCACGCCCTCCCGAGGAGCGGAGGGCGTCCCCGCGGCAGCGGGGGAGAGGCGAATGACGAGCTCGTGGAGCCGGCCGGCGGGGTCGAGGACGTCCACCGCCCACGTCGCCCGCGACGCTCCCCCCGACAGCCGGGCGCGCGACGGGATCTCGCACCCCCGCCCGAACACCTCCGCCACGATCTCCGCGATCATCGCAGCCCGAACTCCCAGTTGCCCCCGCCCGTGTAGGCCCCCAGGATCCGCCGCCCCACCGAGTCGACGTGCACCTCGTCGGGCCCGTCGTAGATCCGTCCCGCCCTCGCGTGCCGGTACATCCTGTCCAGCGGCGTGTCGGGCGTCAGTCCCGCCGCGCCGTACACCTGGATGGCCCTGTCGATCACGTTGTGCAGCATCCGCGCGCCCACGACCTTGATCGCCCCGATCTCCACGCGCGCGTCCTCGCCCGCGTCCAGCGCCTGCGCCGCGTGCAGCGTCAGCAGCCGCGCCGACTGGATCTCGGCGTAGGAGTCGAAGACGTGCTGCCGCATCAGCTGCTTGCGCGCCAGCGGCTCGCCGAAGGCCGACCGCGCGTGCAGCCGCCTGCACATCAGGTCGAAGGCCCGCTGCGCCTGCCCGAGCCAGCGCATGCAGTGGAAGATCCGTCCGGGCCCGAGCCGCCGCTGCGCGATCACGAACCCGTGTCCGCGCGGCCCGAGCAGGTTCGCCGCGGGCACCCGCACGTCGTCGTAGCGCACCTCGCAGTGCGCCCCCGACAGGCCCAGCACCGGCGTCTCGCGCACGATCGTGTACCCGGGGGTGTCCGTCGGCACCAGGATCATCGAGAACGCCAGGTGTGGCGGCGCGTCCTCGGGCTCGGTCCTGCACATAACGGTCGTGTACGCCGCCCGTGACGCGCCGGTGGTGAACCACTTGTGCCCGTTGATCACCCACTCGTCGCCGTCGAGCACCGCCTCGGTGCGCAGCTGGGTCGGGTCGCTGCTGGACACCAGAGGTTCGGTCATCGCGAAGCTCGGCCAGATCTCGCCGCGCACCAGCGGCTCCAGGTACCGCTCGCGCTGCTCCGGGGAGGCGTGCTCGTGCAGCATCAGCGAGTCCTGCAGGGTGAACGTGCCGAGCACCAACTGCCCGAACTCGCTGCGCCCCTGCACCTCGTTGACGTAAACGTAGTCCATGAACGGCAGCCCGCCGCCGCCCAGCTCGCGCGGGTGCCCGAGCGCCCAGAGGCCCTCCTTCCTCGCCTCCTGCTGCAGCCGCGCTAGCAGCGAGCCGTCGTCGCGCAGCAGGTCGGGCTCGGCGGGCTCCACCCGCTCGGTCATGAAGGCGTGGACGGCGTCGCGGACCTGCCTGACGCTGTCCGGCACGGCGGAACTCATGGCAGGATCACAACCGATAATCGTTGCTTGGTCAATAAGGGGTTCCTTATGAGCGCTCCGCACGACCTGCCCACGACCACCCAGCTCGTCGCCGCCGTCCGCGAGTTCCTGCAGGCGGACGTGCTGCCGGAGGTGGAGGGACGGGTGCGCTTCCACACCAGGGTGGCGATCAATGTTCTCGGCATGGTCGAGCGCGAGATCGAGCTCGGCCCCTCTCACACCGCCTCCCACGCCGAACGCCTGGCGCTGCTCGGCGTGGCCGACGACGCCGAGCTGGCCAAGGCGATCCGCGAAGGAGACCTGGAGGGCGGAGCGCTGCTCGGCGTGCTGGCCGAGATCGTGCGCGACAAGCTGGCGGTGGCCAACCCGAGGCACGCTGAGTAGCCCGCTACTCAGGCGCGGACGGCCCGTCTGGCCGACGCTGTCATCATGAACGTGGGCGGGTTCAGAGCGGTACGCGCACGCGCGGCCATGGCGGCGGGCATCGCGCACGCGACGCGGTTCGCGTACAGCGGCGATGTCAGGGATCTGGAACGGGCCGCGGCGGCCTGCCGCAGGGCGCTCGCGCTCACCTCCGAGAACGACCCCGCCTACCCCGAGTGGCTGTCGGACCTGGGCGACATCCTATCCAGGACCTTCGACTCGACAGAGGAAAGGGCGCTGCTGGACGAGGCGCTCGTCCTGCAGGCCAGGGCGGTCAGGGCCGCCCCTCCGGGCCACCCTGCGGCGGGCAGGGCGCGCGTCGGCAGGGGCATCGTCCTGATGAACGACTTCCGCGTCGGCGGTCCGCCCGAGCACCTCGACCAGGCCGCCGACCTGTTCGGCGAGGCGGTCGCGCTGCTGCCCGACGGTGACCCGCTCGCCGTCCTGGCGCTCAGCAACCACGCGGAGGCCCACCGGCAGCGCTACGCTCGCGACGGCGACATGGCGGACCTGCGCGAACACGCCGCGAAGCTGCGCGCGGTGGTGGCGGCCACCCCCGCGGACGACTCCTACTTCCTCTTCAGGACCGCCAAACTCGCCTCCGCCCTCGTGCTCGTCTCCGACGAGCCGGGCGCGCGGGAGGAGCTCGGGCGGGCTCTCGACACCGTCCGCGCGGGCCTGCCCGGCGTCCCCGAACCGATGCGCAGGGAGATCCATCTGATCGCGGGCGCCCTTCTGTACGGCGAGCCGCCCTCCCTCGACGCCGAGCAGCTGGCGGCGATGCGCGAGATCTTCGTATCGATGCGGCAGCAGGGCACCACGGGAGCGGGGCTGCGCGCCGCCGTACTCAGTGATCTGGGCAGCGGGATCGTCGCGCAGGCCATGCGGTCGGGCCGGATCGAGGACGTCGACGGCGCGATCGCCATGCTGCGCGACGCGCTCGCCGAGGCGCCGCAGGGACATCCGGGCAGAGCCGCGCTGCTGACCAACCTCGGCAGGATGCTGGGCCAGCGGATGGAGTGGTCGGGCGAGCTGGGCGGGGCGGACGAGATGATCGCCGTGCTCGGACAGGCGGTGGACGCCGCGCCCGCCGGAGATCCCGAGCGCGGCCTCTATCTGGCCAACCTCGCCAACGCGCTGGCGCTGAAGCACGGCGTCGAAGGCGGCGACGCCCTGCTGGAGCGGCTGACCGACGTCTACCGGCAGGCCGTCGAGCAGACCGCGGCCGACCATCCCGAGCGCGGCGTCGCGCTGACCGGGCTGGCCTCCGCGCGGTTCGCCGTCTATGAGCGGTGGGGCAGGCGCGCCGACCTCGACGCCTGTATCGAGGGCCACAGGGCCGCCGTCGACGCCACGCCGGTCGGCCACGACTACCGGCCGCTGTACCTGGCCAACCTCGGCTCCGCCCTCGGCCGCAGGCACGAGATGACGGGCTCGGTCGCCGACCTGGACGAGGCGATCGCCGTCATGCGCGAGTGCGTCGCCCTCACCCCGCCCGTCCACCCGCACAGCGGCGGGTGGGCCTCGGCGCTGGCGACCGTCCTGATCATGCGCTTCGACAGGACGGGGGAGCACAAAGCGCTGGAGGAGGCGATCGACACCTACCGGCGCGCACTCGAGCGGGCGCCCAAGGGTCACCTGCACCGCCACATGATCCTCACGAACCTCGGCAGGGCGCTGACCAGGCGGGACACGCCCGAGGCGCTGGAGGAGGCGGTCGAGGTGGCGCGCGCGGCGGCCGCCGCCGCGCCCGCCGCCAACACCGGGGCGGCGATCGGCCTGGCCACGGCGCTCCAGCTGCGGTTCGTGAGTCTGGAGGACGGCGCGCTGACCGCTGACGAACGGCTGGCGCTCGCGCTGTCGCTGCTGCGGGAAGACGCACCGCCGTCGGTGCCTGACCTGGTCGCCGGGCGCAGGCTCCAGCAGACCGAACTGCTCGACGAGGCCGTCGCCATCCTGCGGGAGGTCGTCCGCAGGGCGCCCAGAGGCGATCACGCCAAGGTCACGGCCGCCGGACAGCTCGGCATGGCACTGCGCCTGCGCTCGCTGATGACAGGCAAGGGCAGGCAGCTCGACAGCGCCATCCGCGCGCTGCGCGAGGCCGTCGACGGCGCGGCGGAGGACGAACCCGTGCTCTCGGTGTCGCGGCTGCACCTGGCCGAGGCGCTGGCCGACAGGTGGGAACGCTCGGGCGACGAACACGACCGCATCGAGGCGGTCGAGCAGTTCGCCGCGGCCGCCGCCGTCGCCACGGCCGCCCCCGCGTGGAGGGCGGGCGTGGCCAAGCGGTGGGGCGCGTTCGTGGCCGAGAACGACGGCCCCGCCGCCGCGGCGGACGCCTTCGCCGCGGCCGTCGGGCTGCTCGACGCCGCGGCATGGCGCGGCATGCGGCGCCAGGACCAGGAACGGGCGCTGGCCGAGTTCCAGGGGCTGGCCTGCGACGCCGCCGCCTGCGCGATCGCGGCGGGCCTGCCCGAGCGCGCGGTCGAGCTGCTCGAACAGGGCAGGGGAGTGCTGCTCGCCCAGATCATCGACGCCCGCCCGGTCCATGACGAGCTCGAACGCCACGCCCCTTCGCTGGCCGCCAGGCTCGCCGACATCCAGGACGGCCTCGACACCGTCGAGGACCTCGACACGCGCCACGTCCTGGCCCGCGAAAGGGAGGAGACGCTCACCGAGATCAGGGCGCGGCCTGGGCTGGCCGGCTTCCTGCTCCCTCCGCCCTTCGCGACGCTGCGCGCCGCCGCGCAGGACGGCCCCGTGGTCGTGGTCAACGTCAGCGTGTACCGCTGCGACGCGCTCATCGTCACCGCCGGCGGTGTCCGGCTGGTCCCGCTCCCCGGGCTGAGCTCGGCAGCCGTCGCCGAGAGCGCCGCGGCCTTCGTCGACGCGCTGGACGCCTACACCCATGACGACGACCCGGACCCCGGCGTCCTCGAGCGCGTCCCCGCCACTCTCGATTGGCTCGCCGAACGGGTCGGCCGCCCCGTCCTCGACGCCATCGGCCTGCACGCCCCGCCCGAGGGCACCTGGCCCCGCCTGTGGTGGTGCCCGACGGGCGCCCTGTCGCTGCTCCCGCTGCACGCGGTCGCGCTCGACGTCGCCGTCTCCTCCTACACCCCGACTCTGCGCGCGCTCGCGCACGCCCGCCGCGAGGCGGGGCCGCACGCCGAGGGCCGCCCGCTGCTGGTCGCGCTGCCGAGCACGCCAGGCGAGGAGGACCTGCCGGGCGCCGAGCGCGAGAGCGAGGCGGTACGGCGGATGCTGAGGGACACGCTTCCGCTGGTGGGGCCCGACGCCGTGCGCGCCGCCGTCCTCGACGCCCTGCCCTCCAGCCCGTGGGTGCACTTCGCCTGCCACGCCGAGCAGGATCCCGCCGCGCCGTCGGAGGGACGGCTGGTGCTGCACGACGGCCCGCTGACGGTCAGGGAGCTGGCCGCGACCCGCCTCGACAGGGCCGAGTTCGCCTTCCTCAGCGGGTGCGAGACCTCGCGCGGCGGCGACCTGCTGGCCGACGAGGGCGTGAGCCTGGCGGCCACGGTGCAGCTCGCCGGATATCCCAGCGTGATCGGCACGCTGTGGCCGATCGCCGACCTGCACGCGCCGGGCCTGGTCGAGGACGTCTACGCGATGATGACCGCGGGCGGCACCCGCGAACCCGACCCCCGCGCCGCCGCGCTCGGCCTCCATCTGGCGGTCAGAGCGCTACGAGAGCGGCACCCCGACGCCCCGATCCTCTGGGCGCCGTTCACCCACATCGGCCCATGACGGTCAGCGGGGCCTGATCAGGACGGCGCCCAGACCGAAGGACGGCACCGCCACCGTCCACGTCAGCCAGACCGGCGCCGCCGTACCCGCGAGCAGGTGGGTGAGGACCGCGCACCCCACCCACGCCAGCGCCGCGCACGCCAGCCCGCCGAACACCCGCACCGCCATCCCGGCCCCGCGGCCCTGGTCGGCGGCCCGCCACAGCGTCACGGTGGCCAGCAGCAACGCCAGGGACCCCAGCGCCGCGATCACGGCGGGAGTGACGGGACCCGGGAGCGGCACGCGGTACTGGAAGGCCTGGACGGCGGCCAGCACCATCAGCACCGAGCCGATCACGGCGGTCTGCAGCAGGTCGATCCGCTCGCGCCGCCGCTGCGCCGCCTCCTCCCGCCGCTGGAGCCGTTCGCGCCGGTCCTGCACGGCCTCGTCGGCCGCCTGGATCGCCTCGGTGAGCGCGTCACGCACCCGCTCCCGTCCCGCCTCCAGGTACAGCAGGTCGTCGGCCAGCCGCTGCTCTAGCCAGCCGGCCAGCTCCAGGTCGTCGCGGACGGGGCCGGGGTCGCGCTCGAGCTCGCCGTGGGCCTGGCGCATGTTCGCGGCGGCGATCCGCACCGTCCGCTCCATCTCGCGCATCCTGGTCGCGGCGAGTGTGAGTCCTTCGGGGCCCGCCAGCAGCTCCGACAGCCGCCTGCGCTCGGCCACCAGGTCGTCGGCCCCGTCGGCCCCGTCGGCGCCGTCGCGCCGGAGCCGCAGCGCCCTGTCGGCCGGCCCGAGCAGCCGGTCGGCGTCGAAGCCCTCGCGCACCCTCAGCTGGTGCCTGACCTTGGCCGCGTGCAGCAGGTGCGCGGCCAGCGGAGGGAAGTCGTCGGTGCCGCGCGACCACAGCCACGCGTCCGAGGCGGCCCGCTCCCGGGCCGCGGCGACGGCGAGGAATCTGCGCAGCGCCCGTCCTTCGGCGCCCGGCTCCTCCATGAGCGCCGTGTGCCCGCCCGCCACCAGCCTCGCCCCTTCGGCGGCGAATCCGTGGGGAGCCTCGTCGAGGGGAGTGTCCAGGCCGGGGCCCACGCAGGTCAGCAGGCGGGCCTCGCCCAGCGCCCACGCCGAGGTGTCACCCGCCACCCGCGCCCACCGCGCCTCAAGCTCCGCCCAGCCGGTCCCGTCCCGGGCCGGCGGCGCCAGCGCCACCAGCAACGCCAGCACGTCGTGCCTGCGCCACACCACCGCCTGGAAGATCTCCGACCGCGACCTCGACTGCCGCGCGGCCAGCACGCGCCCACGGGGCGGCTCGTCCGGCCGCAGCTCGTACGGCCCGAGCTCGGGGATCGACCAGGTCATGCCGAGCCGGTCGCCGAGGTCGCGCCACAGCCTCTCCAGCGGCTCGGTGGACCGGCCGGCCGGCGCGAACAGGTGGACGACCAGCGCCCGCTCATCCATCCTCGGCGGGCTCCTCTTCGCTGAGGGTGAAGATCAGCCGGTTCAGCCGCTCCCTGGTCTCCTCCGAGGCGGGCACCCGCGGCGGGTCGCCGTACCTGGTGCTGATGCGCACGGGCCCGATCAGCGCCAGATCCTGTACGGCCCGCGTCACCCGATCCCGCGCCCCCGCCTGGAGCGCCTCCTCCATGGCGGTGAGCGCCCTGTCCACGCGCGCCCACCGGGCCTCGGAGAGCCGGTATCCGGCGATGGCTCGCAGCGTCGTCACCATGCTCACCCGGTTCATGGTCGCCATCGTAGAGCCGCAGATCGTCTGACTCCAGATGAATACGCGAGGCGACCACGGGAAGTGGTCGCCTCGCGCGGGCGGGACCGCCCCCTGCCGGGGGAGGGATCAGTGGGAGCCGGACAGGTCCAGGTCCTTGACCCGCGGGTCGCCCTCGTCGGCGAAGTACTCCGAGCGGGAGGTGGCGTCCTCGCCGTCGGCCACCTTGGCCGCGCGCAGGATCAGCGTGACCACCGCGGCGACCACGAGGTTGACGGTCAGCGCGATCGCACCCGCGTAGATCGTCATCGTGGTGTCGAAGCCGAGGTTCTTCAGCGGGAACGCGGACCCGCCGAAGTGCAGCTTGCCGTTGGAGGGGTTCGGGATGAGGTAGAGCATCCACATGCCGGCCGACAGGCCCGCCGCCCAGCCGGCGATGAGGCCGCCCTTGTGGAACCACCGGGTGTAGAGGCCCAGCGCCACCGACGGCAGCGTCTGCAGGATGATCACGCCGCCGATGAGCTGCAGGTCGATGGAGAACTGCGGGTCGAGCAGCAGGATGCACAGCACCGCGCCCACCTTGACGACCAGAGAGACCAGCTTGGAGACCTTGGCCTCCTGGGCGTCGCTGGCGTGCTTGTTGATGTACTCCTTGTAGATGTTGCGGGTGAACAGGTTCGCCGCCGCGATCGACATGATCGCCGCGGGCACCAGCGCGCCGATGCCGATCGCCGCGTAGGCCACGCCGGTGAACCAGTCGGGGAACATCTGGTCGAACAGCACGGGCACGATCGTGTTGTTGTCGTCCTTGCCGGTGGCCGGGTTGACGACCGGCTTGGTGCCCGCCGCGATCGCCATGAAGCCGAGCAGCGCGATCAGGCCGAGCAGGAAGCTGTAGGCGGGCAGCGCCGACATGTTCCGCTTGATCACGTTGCGGTTCTTGGAGGCCAGCACGCCGGTGAGGCTGTGCGGGTAGAGGAACAGCGCCAGCGCCGAGCCGAAGGCCAGCGTGATGTACTGCAGCTGGTTGGCGCCGGTGAGCAGGATGCCGTCACCCGGCGCCGGGGTCTTGGCGAACTTCTCCGCGGCCTTGCTGAAGATGAAGTCCCAGCCGCCCAGCTTCGCGGGGATGTAGATGACCGCCGCCAGGATCACGATGTAGATCAGCGTGTCCTTGACGAAGGCGATCAGCGCGGGCGCCCGCAGGCCCGACTGGTAGGTGTAGGCCGCCAGGATCGCGAACGCGATGATGATCGGCAGGTGTCCCGTGATGCCCATCGCCTTCAGCACCGCCTCGATGCCGACCAGCTGCAGCGCGATGTACGGCATGGTGGCGATCAGGCCGGTGATGGCGATCAGCAGCGCCAGAGTCGGCGAGCCGAACCGCGCCCTCACGAAGTCGGCGGGCGTGACGAACCCGTGCACGTGCGACACCGACCACATGCGCGCCAGCACGAGGAAGACCAGCGGATAGACCACCACCGTGTACGGCAGGGCGTAGAAGCCGAGCGCGCCCGCGCCGAAGACCAGGGCGGGGACGGCCACGAAGGTGTAGGCGGTGTAGAGGTCGCCGCCGACCAGGAACCAGGTGATCCAGGTGCCGAAGTTGCGCCCGCCGAGGCCCCACTCGTGCAGGCTCTCGATGTTGTCGGGCCTGCGCCACCTGGCGGCCACGAAGCCCATGCCGCTGACGATCAGGAACAGCACGACGAAGACGACCAGCTCGGTCGTGTGCCCGCTCACTTGGTCATCCTGTACACGATGGTCGTGCAGGTCACGCCGACGAGGATGAAGGCAAGCTGCAGCCAGTAGAACAGCGGGAAGCCCGCAAGCCTCGGCTCGTCGGCGTTGAACAGGAACGTCAGGAGCGGCAGCACGATCGGCACGAACAGCAGCCAGTTCCATGGACTGCGGTCGGTGCGTTTCTGCCCGGATTCGGGGGTGACCAAAAGATCCTCCGGAACGTGAGTAAGATTCCCGCACACTAACGTTTCCCAGTAATAGATCCCAATTACTGAGACATTACGGTTTGGCCTAAACTGGGGTGTCTCATTATGTGGAAGCGTCGAGGTTCAGATCCTTGACCGGGCGGCGCCCTTGTCGGCGGTGCACTGGTCGGGACCGGTCCCGTCTGGCCGTCGGGTGCCTTCGCCGCCCTGGCCACGAGCGTGACCACGACCGCGACGATCAGGTCGAGCGGCGTCCGCGGGATGACGGGGAACCGGGGTCGATGAGCAGGATGAGCGGCGCCGCGCCGGCCTTCACGACCGGCGAGGTGAGCTTGCCGCCGTTGGCCTGGGTGCCCGCCCGGGTTCATCGGGGCAGCGAGGGTCGTCGTCGCGACGCCGGGGAAGATGAAGGCGAGCCGGAGCCGGTGGGGCCGCGGTGATCCGGACAGCCGGGGCTCGGCGGCGTGGGAGAGGAACGCCATGGGCGGTAAGGCGATCGGGGTGGGCGGCAGCCGGTACCAGGGGCTGCGATCGCGGTTGTCGCCGGGCAAGGCCTTCTCCCTTCCGTTGCCCGGCACTGTAAATATGTAACTGTTTCGGTCAGGTCTCCTTTCGCCGAACGGTAGAGTCCCCGCGCCGAACGGTCAGCTCGTCGGCGATGTCGCGAATGCCGTACCCCTCGGGGGCGGGCACCTCGGTGATCGGATCGGGGCGGTCGTCGAACTCCAGCCGCAGCGCCCTGGCCATGGTCGCGTGCATCTCGTACAGGCAGGTCACGTAGGTCAGCTCAAGGATCTGCCCGTCGGGCAGGTGCCTCTTCAGCACCGCGAAGACCTCGTCGTGCACGCGGCCGCCGTCGAGCACCAGGCCGTCGGTGTAGGCGAGCACGGCCCGCTCCAGCTCGTCGAACACCTCGCTGACCTGCCAGTGCGCGACCGCGCTCACCTTCTCCTCCGGCACGCCGAGCGCGCGCAGCTGCTTGCAGTGCTGGGAGTAGACGAACTGCGACTGCCGCGCCCATCCCGCCCTGGTCTGCCCCAGCTCGCGCAGCACCGGGTCCAGCTTCGACTCGCGGTAGAGCTGGAAGCCCTTCACGCAGTGCCGGAAGATCGCCGGGTCCTGAGCGAACACCGTCCACCAGTCGCCGGGCGAGCCGGTCGCGGTGCCCTCGGGCGTCAGCAGCCGGTCGTAGAAGAAGGCCACGACCTCGTCGCTCACCTCCTCGCGAGGCACCTGACGAAGGCGCGGCATCAGACCGTCCTGTCGTTGGCGGTCTTCGGCTCGTGCCGTACGTCGCCGGGGCGGTCGAGCTCGCGCAGCCAGCAGGCGAACTCGATCAGGACCCCGTCGGGGTCCTTGAAGTAGATGGACCTGACGAACACGCCCTCGTGCACGCCTGGGGCGACGCCGAACTCGCTGTCGTCGTGGTTGAGCAGCACGCCGACGTCGATGCCCTTGGCGACGAGCCGGTCCCGGTACTCCTCGATCTTGTCAGGCGGCACGTCGAAGGCGAGGTGGTTCATCGACCCGACGGCCGACAGCAGCTCGCCCCTGTCCGGCAGGTTCTTCGGCGCCGACACGCCCGGCACGCCCTCGGGCGCGTCGGGGAACCAGAAGAAGGCCAGCGCGTTGCCGCCGCCGCAGTCGAAGAAGAAGTGCTGGCCCCAGCCCATGGGCAGCTCGATCGTCTTGATCAGCGGCATGCCGAGGACGCCGGAGTAGAAGTCGACGGTCTGCTTCATGTCCGAGCAGACCAGCGCGATGTGGTTGACGCCGCGGAGCTCGAATTCGCTGTTCATAGTAACCAACTACTTATCACAGAGGACTCGTCGAAAACATGACAGAGGATGTCGGGCTTTCGCGCGACGATCGTCCCATGAACGAAACAGTCGCGCTGGTGGCGGGCTCCACCAGGGGAACGGGCAGGGGCATCGCGGTCCAGCTGGGAGCCATCGGAGCCACGGTCTACTGCACAGGACGCAGCACCCGTCAGCAGCGTTCGGAGATGAACAGGGCCGAGACGATCGAGGAGACCGCCGAGCTGGTCACCGAGGCGGGCGGCAAGGGCATCGCCGTACGGACCGACCACCTGGACCCCGCCCAGGTCAAGGAGCTGATCGAGCGGATCGACCGCGAGCAGGGCAGGCTCGACGTGCTCGTCAACGACGTCTGGGGCGCCGACCCGCTGTGGACGTTCGACACGACCGTGTGGGAGCACGATCTGGACAAAGGCCTGAGGCTGCTGCGGCTGGCGATCGACACCCACCTCATCACCAGCCACCACGCGCTGCCGCTGCTCATCCGCAGGCCCGGCGGGCTCGTCGTCGAGGTCACCGACGGCACGGCGGACTTCAACGGCACCCACTACCGCAACTCGATCTTCTACGACCTGGCCAAGACCGCGGTGAACAGGCTGGCCTTCGCCCAGTCGCACGAGCTGCGCCCGCACGGGTGCGCCGCGGTGTCGATCACGCCGGGCTTCCTGCGCTCGGAGATGATGCTGGAGCATTTCGGCGTCACCGAGGACAACTGGCGCGATGGGGCCAAGGTTCACGAGGATTTCATACTGTCCGAAACTCCCGCCTTCACTGGCAGGGCCGTGGCCGCGCTGGTCACGGACCCCGACAGGATGCGCTGGTCGGGCTCCTCGGTCTCCAGCGGCGAGCTGGCCAAGGAGTACGGCTTCACCGACCTGGACGGCAGCAGGCCCGACGTGTGGCGATGGATCGTGGAGGTCCGCGAGGCAGGCAAGACCGCCGACCCCGCCGACTACCGCTAGCGACGGACGATGGCGCGCACCCGGGTGCGCGCCCTTCGGCCCTGTGCGCGAGCGTGACGTGTGTGGTGCCGGGCAGGATGGCCGGGCGCGAGGTCTCGGGCTTCCACCCGGCGTCCCGCATCGATCACGGCTGTTCGTACAGGGCCGACAGCCGGCTCGCCGCCTCCGCCATGAGGGCGCGCAGCTCGGCCGGCTCGAGCACCTCGGCCTCGGGGCCGAAGGCCAGCACCTGGCTGTAGGCGATGCCCACCGACTCGACCGCCAGCACCACCGTGCCGTCGTCGGTCGCCGAGGCCAGCGCGTCGGCCAGCGCGGCGGGGTCGGCCACGTGCCGCAGCATCCGCATCCCCGTGGGGGACAGGCGCAGCGTGATCTGGGTCCTGAGTAGGGAGCGGGTGAACTGTTCCGACCGCTCGCCCCAGAAGGCGGCCAGGTCGAAGGCGGTGTCACGGTCGAAGCGCACGCCCGTCTCCACGCTCACGTCGGTGAAGCGGTCCACACGGTAGACCAGCAGGCGCTCGCCCGCCCGGCCCGCCAGGTACCAGACGCCCGCCTTCAGCACCAGCCCGTACGGCTCGACGGCCCGTTCGGCCCCCTTGTACCTCGCGGTCACCGGATGGTCGCCCCACACCGCCCTGGCCAGTGGCGCGAGCGACTCGGGCGGAGGGGTGTCGCTGGCGAACCAGCCCGGCGCGTCGAGATGGAAGCGCTGGGCGGCGGTGGCCGGAGCGTCGCGCAGGCCGGGCGCGAGCGCGGCGGCGGCCTTCAGCCTGGCGGCGGCGGCGACGTCGCGCAGGCCCATGTCGCGCAGGGCGTCGGGCACGCCCGACAGGAACAACGCCTCGGCCTCTGCCCTGTCGAGCCCGGTCAGCCTGGTGCGGTACCCGTCGACCAGGCGGTAGCCGCCAGCTCTTCCCCTGTCGGCGTAGACGGGGATGCCGGCCTCGGACAGGGCGAGCACGTCACGGTGGATGGTGCGCTCGGAGACCTCCAGCTCCTTGGCCAGCTCGGCCGCCGTCATCCCACCCCGTCCCTGGAGCAGGAGCACCAACGACATCAACCGAGCGGCCCGCACGCCCCGACTCTACCGACCCCGGCGCCCGGCGAACCGGAGCGGACGCGCCCGCCTGCCGGCCGTCCCGGACGAAGGCGGGCGCTCACAGGACGCGAGCGCCCGGGCGGCCCGGCAGGAGTCTCAAGCGCGCACAAGCGGCAGAACGAGCGCGGAAGGACGCTCGGGATCGTGGAAGACCTCCACGTCGGCGGGCACCATGGGCCCGGCGAGTCCCAGCGGATCGCCCGTGCCGGCGTTGCGGGCGATGGTCGGGTAGGCGCCGCTCGCCACGTGCACCCTGATCCGGTGTCCCCTGGCGAACCGGTGCGCGATCGGCCACAGGTCCACCGGCACCTTGCGGATCTCGCCGGAGTCGCCGGGCGTCAGCCGCCGCACGCCCTCGCAGACGTTCATCGACCGCCCGTCCCGATGCACGTCGCACACCCGCACCACGACGTCGACGTACGGCGTGCTCGACCTGACGTACAGCTCGGCCGACACGGGCCCGATCGCCTCGGTGTCCTCGCGCAGGACGGGCGAGGTGTAGACGAGCACGTCCCTGCGCGCCTCCAGCCTGCGCTGGTCGCGCGGCCGCGAGTCGGCCAGCAGGACGGGCCCGCCCAGCACGGGCGTCGGATGGCCGGGGTGGTAGCGGTAGCCGTCGGGCGCGGACTCCGGCGGCCCTTCGGGCCCGAGCCCGAACGCGCGCTGCAGGTGCCACCGCTCGGCGCGCATCCCCGGCACCGGCCAGTCGGGGTAGTCGCGCCACTCCCTGGCCCCCGTCACGAACAACCGCACGGGCGAGTCCCGCAGCCCCGACGGGTCGCCCAGCAGGTGCGCCCTGAACCACGCCAGCGCCTCGGCCCTGGTCACCGCCCCGTGCCTGACGTCGATGTGCCACCAGGGCCCGATCGTCAGGTACGGCCGCCGCCCCGCCGCCCGCATCGCCAGGTAGTCGCGCAGCTGCCACGGCAGGAACACGTCGTACCAGCCGCCCAGCATGGTGACCGCCGCCTCCACCTCTCCGACCGCCGCCGAGAAGTCCCGCCTGTGCCAGTACGGCACGGCCGGATCGGCGTGGTGAGTCAGGAGGTCCCGGTAGAAAGGAAGCGCCTGCCCGGCCGACACCAGGTCGAGCTCGGCCACCGGCCGCCCCGACAGCACCGCCCTTCTGGTCAGCCGCGGCGCGGTCCACACCGAGGCGCCGCCGAACCTGCGCGACATCCCGTTGGTCAGCGTGGTCCAGCTCAGCGCCGACTCCAGCGCGAAGGCCCCGCCCACGTAGGCGGCGTCCCTGAACTGCGAGGCGGTGATCTGCGTGGCCATCGCCTTCAGCTCGGGTCCGGCGTAGGGCGCGATCGCCCACTGCGTGTAGCCGAGGTAGGAGGGCCCGTGCATCGCGAACGCACCCGGGTACCACTCCTGGCGGCGCATCCACTCGACGGTCGCCATGCCGTCGTCGTGCTCGTCGCCGAGCGGGTCGAGCAGCCCTCCCGAGCCGAACCCGCCCCTGCAGCTCTGGATCACGACCTGGAAGCCGTGGCGGGCGAACCCGCGTCCGTAGACGAGCCCGAACAGCCCGCGCCTGCCGTACGGCGAGCGGATCAGGATTACCGGCGCGCGCTCGGCCCCGATCGGCTCGTAGCGGTCGGCGAGCAGCGTCACCCCGTCCGGCATGGGGACGGGCAGGTCCCTGTGAGCTCGAACTCGCATTACCTACCAGTAACATACGCCATCGGACCAGGACAACGTGACCCCCGTCACGACGCACGACCTGGGCGCGCGATTCTCCCGCTGTCGCGCGGTGGCTACGGTCGCGTAGGGAGTTCGCCGCTTGGCAAGCTATCCGGTCATGGGACGAATCACTTCGTATGTCGCTTTGGGGGACAGTTTCACCGAAGGGCTGGAGGACCCCGCCGACGTGGGGTACCGAGGGTGGGCCGACCGGCTGGCCGAGCACATCGAGGCCGAACAGCCCGGCCTGCGCTACGCCAACCTCGCCGTGCGCGGGCGCCTGATCGACGAGATCGTCGGCGAGCAGGTGCCGCGGGCCGTCGCGCTCCGCCCCGACCTCGTGTCGCTGTGCGCGGGAGGCAACGACATCCTGCGCCCCGGCAGCGGACCCGCCGTGGTCGCGGCCAGGCTGGAAGAGGGCGTCGCGGCGCTGAACGCGGCGGGGGCCAAGGTGATGCTGTTCACCGGCTTCGACCTGCGCGAGGTGCCGGTGATGCGGCTGGCGCACAGCAAGATCGAGATCTTCAACCTGCACATCCACGACATCGCCCGACGGCACGACGCCTTCCTGGTCGACCTGTGGCCGATGGCGGTGCTGCGCGACAGGCGGGCGTGGAACCAGGACAGGCTGCACCTGTCGCCCGACGGCCACCGCAGGGTGGCGTTGCACGCGGCCGAGGTGATCGGGGTCGAGGTCGGGGAGGACTGGCGCGAGCCGTACCCGCCGCTGCTGCCGCCGCAGTGGACCCACGCCCGCAGGGACGACCTGCGCTGGGCCAGGCAGTTCCTCGCCCCCTGGATCAGCAGGCGGATCAACGGCCGCTCCTCGGGCGACGGCGTCGACCCGAAGCGCCCCGAACTGGCCCCTCTCGACATAGTGTCCTGACCGGCCGCCGTCCTGGGGCGGCCCACCAGGGTGTCGCGTTGCATGATCTCCGATGCGGCGGTTACCCTTGCGGCATGCGAATCCGCTTGCAGCTTCAGTGGTGGCGCCGCTCCTAGGCGGCGCGAGATTCGCATTCCTCAACGGACGGCCGCCCCGGAAGGCGGCCTTTCCTGTCTCCGCCCCGGGGCTCATGAGCTAGCAAGGGGCTTTGAGTGGAGACGAGCGGATATACCACCGCTGGTGGCGTCAGCGTCGAGCGTGAGGTACGTGAGGTGCCCGAGGCGGCCCTCGAGGAGATCGTGACCGCGCTGGGCGAGCGGCGCGGCGGCGCGTTCTCCTCCGGCATGGACTACCCGGGCCGCTACAGCCGATGGGCGTTCGGCTACGTGGACCCCTGCGTCGAGCTCGTGGCCAGGGGCCGCACGATCGCGGCCCGCGCGCTCAACGAGCGCGGCAAGGTGGTGCTCCCCGCGCTGGCCTCCTGCCTGCTGGCGGCGGGCAAGCCCGTCTCCGAACCGACGGACACCCACGTCGAGGTGCACATCGCCGAACCTGGCGAGGACCCTGGCGAGGTGCTGCCCGAGGAGCTGCGCAGCCGCCGTCCGACGGTGTTCACCGCCATCCGCGAGGTCATCGCCGCCTTCAAGGGCGAGGACCCGCACCTGGGCCTCTACGGCGCGTTCGGCTACGACCTCGCCTTCCAGTTCGAGCCGATCCGCCACGAGCTCGAACGGCCGGCCGACCAGCGCGACCTGGTCCTCCACCTGCCCGACAGGATCATCGTCATCGACCGCCAGCGCGAGACGTGCGTGGAGTACCGCTACGAGTTCACCGTGGACGGCGTCTCCACCCGAGGCCTGGAGCGGGCCGGCGAGGCCTTCCCGCAGGTCGTCCCCACCGAGATCCCGAAGGACCCGGAGAAGGGCGCCTACGCCACGGTCGTCGCGGCGGCCAAGGAGAAGTTCAAGCGCGGCGACCTGTTCGAGGTCGTGCCGGGCCAGGTCTTCCACGCCACCTGCACCGACCCCTCGGCCTTCTATCGCAGCCTGCGCCACTCCAACCCCGCCCCCTACGAGTTCATCATCAACCTCGGCGACGGCGAGCACCTCGTCGGCGCCTCCCCCGAGATGTACGTCCGCGTCAACGGCGACAGGGTCGAGACCTGCCCCATTTCCGGCACCATCGCCCGCGGCTCCAACCCCGTCGAGGACGCCGAGGCCATCCGCACCCTCCTGTCCAGCGTGAAGGAGGAGTCGGAGCTGACGATGTGCACCGACGTCGACCGCAACGACAAGTCGCGCGTCTGCGTCCCCGGCAGCGTCCAGGTGATCGGCCGCCGCCAGATCGAGCTCTACTCCCGCCTGATCCACACCGTCGACCACATCGAGGGCCGCCTGCGTCCCGAGTTCGACGCCCTCGACGCCTTCCTCACCCACATGTGGGCAGTGACCGTCACCGGCGCCCCCAAGGCGTGGGCGATGCAGTTCATCGAGGACCACGAGGCCACCACCCGCAGGTGGTACGGCGGAGCGATCGGCTTCATCGGCTTCGACGGCTCCATGAACACCGGCCTGACCCTGCGCACCGCCCAGATCAAGCACGGCGTGGCCACCGTCAGGGCGGGGGCGACCCTGCTGTTCGACTCCGACCCCGAGTCCGAGGAGCGCGAGACCGAACTCAAGGCCAGCGCCCTGCTCGGCGCCCTTGCCGCCGTCAACCAGCCGTCCTCGGTCGCGAGCGCCCCGGTTCGGGAGCAGCCGGGCCAGGGCATGAAGGTCCTGCTGGTCGACCACGAGGACTCCTTCGTCAACACCCTGGCCGACTACTTCCGCCAGGAGGGCGCCGACGTCGTGACCCTGCGCCACGGCTTCCCCGCCGAGATGATCGACAGGATCGCCCCCGACCTGGTGGTCCTGTCTCCTGGGCCCGGCTGGCCGTCCGACTTCGGGATGTCCGCCCTCATCGACCAGGTCTACGCCAGGGGCCTGCCGGTCTTCGGCGTCTGCCTCGGCCTGCAGGCCATGGTCGAGCAGGCGGGCGGCACGCTGGAACTGCTCGACTATCCCGAGCACGGCAAGCGCGGCCACGTCTCCAGGCTCGGCGACAGCGCCCTGCTCGAAGGCCTGCCCGCCGAGTTCGTCGCCGCCCGCTACCACTCGCTGCACGCCAAGCGGCCCGGCGTGGTCGGATTCACCGCCACCGCGCTCACGCCCGACGGCAACGTGATGGCGATCGAGGACGTGGCCAACCGGCGCTTCGCCGTCCAGTTCCACCCCGAGTCGATCCTGACGGCCGAGGGCGCGGCCGGCGCGAAGATCATCGCGAACGTCCTGCGGCTGGCCCGCAAGCCCTGACGGGCAAGGACCCCGGCGACGGCACTCGCCGGGGTCCCGCTCGCTCCGCAGGGGAGCCGCCGCGCGTCGAGGCGGGTCGATCCAGGGGAAAGACCGGCCCTCGGCGACTTGAACCTCCGGGACGGCCGGACGGAGCGCCCACTCGGGGATCTTCGCTGTCGGCAAAGTCCCCGTGGGCGCGGCGATCACGCTCTAGAGTCGGGCGCATGCTCCCCGTAGCCCTCCCGGACGCCGTGCGTGAAGCCCTGCTCGCCCCGCTCGTCGACCACCACTGCCACGGGGTGCGCCGCGACGACCTCAGCCGCGCCCAGTTCGAGCTGCTGATCAGCGAGTCACGCGTGCCGGCTCCGCCCGGCACCACCCACTTCGACACCCCGCTCGGGGCGGCCATCCGCCGCTGGTGCGCGCCCGTTCTCGACCTGGACCCGCACGTCGCCCCCGCCGTCTACCTCGCGAGGCGCGAGGAGCTCGGCGCGGCCGAGGTCAACAGGCGGCTGCTGAGGGCCGCGGGAGTGGTCACCTTCCTCGTCGACACCGGCCTCGAGGCGCCCGACCTGCTGTCGGCGGCCGAGATGGCGCGCCATGGCGGCGCGGCGGCCGACGAGATCGTCCGCCTGGAGAAGATCGAGCAGGACATCGCCGAGAGCGCCGCCGTCGCCGTCGACTACATGGACAGCCTCGCCGAGCGGCTCGTCGCCAGGGCGGCCCGCGCCGTCGGCCTCAAATCGATCATCGCCTACCGGTGCGGCCTCGACTTCGACCCCTCCAGGCCCAGCCGCGGCTCGGTCATCGCCGCCGCCAACCGCAGGCTCTCCGACCCCAAGGAGCGCCTCGTCGACCCGATCCTGCTGCGCCACCTGCTGTGGACGGCCGTCGACGTCGCCCGCGAGCGCGGGCTGCCGATCCAGTTCCACACCGGGTACGGCGACGCCGACCTCGACCTGTCGCGCGCAGACCCCGCCCAGATGACGGGCTTCATCAGGGCGCTACAGCCTCTCGGTGTCCCCGTCGTCCTGCTGCACTGCTACCCCTACCACCGGCAGGCCGCCTACCTGTCGGGGGTGTTCCCGCACGTCTACGTCGACGTCGGCCTGACCCTCACCCACACCGCCGCGGGGTCGGCCAGGGTGCTCGACGAGCTGCTGGAGCTGGTGCCGTTCCACAAGCAGCTGTTCGGCTCCGACTGCTTCGGCGCGGCCGAGACCTGCCACCTCGGCGCCCTCTACTTCAGGCGGGGCCTGGCGGAGGCGCTGGCGGGCAGGATCGAGTCGGGGGAGTGGGCCGCCGCCGACGCCGCCCGCGTCGCCCACATGATCGGCTCTGGCAATGCCCGCCGGGTCTACCGCCTCTGAACCACGAACGCCAGGTTCGTGTTCACCGACGACCGCGCCAGGGCCGCGCCGCTAGCGGTGGCCCGCCGCCAGCAGGGGAGTGGGCGGGAGGTCCTCGATCGCCAGAGACAGCACCTCGTCGCACTCGTGGCCGTCGCACTCGCAGGCGAAGGGCCGCGCCACGGCGCTGGAATCGGCGGTGTTCCACGGCCGGGCGAAGGCCGCACGGTACTGCTCGGCGACCGCCTCGTTGGCCTCGCGCAGCAGCCGCCTCCGCTCCTCCGCACCCGCCGCCAGCGGCCCCCTGGCCAGGTCGGCGGCGAAGAAGCGCTCGACCTCGTCCATCGCGTCGGCGGCGGTGATGGCGGGGACGCCCGCCCGCGACACCTCGGCCGCGATCAGCTCGCCCAGCAGCAGGTAGAGCTCGGGCACCCGGCCGGGCCCGTGCCTGGCCGTCAGCCGCTCGCGCAGCACCTCGGCGGGCGGCGTCAGCCACACCGCCCTGCTGCCGTGCGGCAGCATCGCCGGGACCACCTGCGTCCCCTCGGCCACGATCAGCGGCGAGGACGGCAGCCCGCGCACGTCGTCGACCGTCATCGGGCCCCGCTCCTCGTGCAGCCACATCGCCAGCTGTTCCTCGACGGGAAGGGCGGCCCGCTGCGCGGGCGTCAGCGACTCGGCCCGCAGCGCCCCGGGATGGCCGGCCATGACCGCCCTGTCCCTGTGCGCCCAGGTGCGGGCGTCGGACGCGTACAGGCGCAGGCCGTGACGCCTGGCCAGCCGCCTGGCCACCGTCGACTTGCCCGCCCCCGGAGGCCCGCCGATCCACAGCACGTTCACGCCCCGAGACACTAGCCCACCCACCGGCGCCGTACCTTCCGGCAGGGAGGACAGGCGTACGATGGCGGGCGGCCAGAACGGTGAGTGCAAGGGGGATCCACCAAGTGAGCGACGAGCCACGTTTCCTGAACGACGTGACGGTCGAACTCGTCAAGCACAGCGCGTCAGACACCGATGTGCTGTGGGCGGCCAGGGTGTCGACGGCGGGCGAGCAGTCACTCGAAGAGGTCAACAAGGACCCCGAGCGGTCCAAGGGCCTGATCAACTACCTGATGCGCGACCGGCACGGCAGCCCGTTCGAGCACAACTCGATGACCTTCTTCGTCAGCGCCCCGATCCTGGTCTTCCGCGAGTTCATGCGGCACAGGGTCGGCTGGTCCTACAACGAGGAGAGCGGACGCTACCGCGAGCTCGAGCCGGTCTTCTACGTGCCGGGCGAGCAGCGCAAGCTCGTTCAGGAGGGCAAGCCGGGCCGCTACGTCTTCGTCGACGGCACGCCCGAGCAGCACAAGCTGGTCACCGAGGCCATGGAGGGCGCCTACCGGCACTCCTACGCCGCCTACCAGGAGATGCTGGAGGCGGGCGTCGCCCGCGAGGTCGCCCGCGCGGTGCTGCCCGTCGGCCTGTTCTCCACGATGTACGCCACCTGCAACGCCCGCTCGCTCATGCACTTCCTGTCGCTGCGCACCAAGAACGAGCAGGCCAAGGTGCCCTCCTTCCCGCAGCGGGAGATCGAGATGGTCGCCGAGAAGATGGAGGCCGCGTGGGCGGAGCTGATGCCGCTCACCCATGCCGCGTTCGTGGCGAACGGACGGGTCGCCCCGTGAAGGTCCTCATCTCCGGCGGGGCCGGATACATCGGCAGCACCGTCGCCTCGGCCTGCCTCGACGCGGGCATCACCCCTGTCATCCTCGACAACCTCGTCACGGGGCGCAGCGAGTTCGCCAAGGGCCGCGCCTTCTACGAGGGCGACATCGCCGACGGCGCGCTCGTCGACCGGGTCTTCGCCGAGCACCCCGACATCGAGGCCGTCGTCCACTGCGCGGCGCTCATCGTGGTGCCCGACTCGGTGGCCGACCCCGTCGGCTACTACCGGGCCAACGTCGCCAAGAGCCTCGACTTCGTCTCGCATCTGCTGCGCAACGGCTGCCAGAAGATGATCTTCAGTTCGTCCGCGTCGATCTACGAGACGGGCGCCGACTTCACCGTCGACGAGGCCTCGGGCCTGGCTCCGCAGAGCCCCTACGCCCGCACCAAGGCCGTGTGCGAGGCGATGTTCGCCGACATCTCCGCCACCCAGCCGATCAGGATCCTGTCGCTGCGCTACTTCAACCCGATCGGGGCCGACCCGAAGATGCGCACGGGGTTGCAGCTGCGCAGGCCCAGCCACGCGCTCGGCAAGATGATCGAGGCGTGGGACGAGGGCAAGCCGTTCCAGATCACCGGCACCACGTGGCCGACCCGCGACGGCTCGGGCATCCGCGACTACATCCACGTGTGGGATCTGGCCACCGCCCACGTCGCCGCTCTCGAACGCTTCGACACCTTCACCGAGGACGTCATCAACCTCGGCACCGGCACCGGCACCACCGTGCGCGAGCTGGCGACCGCGTTCAACGAGGTGGCCGACAGGCCCATCGAGGTCGTCGAGACCGGCCCCCGCCCCGGTGACGTCGCAGGGGCCTACACCCGCACCGACCTGGCCAGGCGGCTGCTCGGCTGGCAGGCCAGGCACAGCGTCGCCGAGGGCATCGCGCACTCGCTGCAGTGGGCGCGGCTGCGGGAGGAGATCCTGGGCTAGGCGCGCGGGCGGCTCGGGGCGCGGGGGCTCAGATGGCGGTCATGACATAGACCTCCGCGCCTGGCGGAAGGGCGTAGTCGAGCCCGCCGAGCCCCTGGGAGTCGTCACCGCAGACGAACATGTTGATGTGGCTCTTGATCCGGCCGTAGTCGTCACGTAACCGCTCCTCCAGCGAGGGGTGGGTACGGCGCAGCGTGTCGAGGGCGGAGCCAAGGGTGGGCGGCGTGTCGTGATCGGGTCCGACCGCGAAGACCTTGACCTCGCTCTGGCCGCTCACCCAGCGGCGCAGCATGCTGGGCAGCACGAAGACGACGAGCAGGGCGCGCCTGGCCATGCTCTAGAGCACCGCCGCCCTGACCGTCAGGACGTCGGGCAGGTGGGTGGCCACCTCGCCCCAGGTGTCGCCGTCGTCGCGCGAGCCGTAGACCGAGCCGTCGCGGGTGCCGAAGAAGATGCTCGCCCTGCCGTCGTCGAGGTCGGCGGCGGTCATGGCGTCGCGCAGCACCGAGGCGTAGACCGGGCCCTCGGGCAGGCCCTCGCCGTTGGACCGCCAGCTCGCCCCCGCGTCGTCGCTGCGGAAGACCTGGTAGCGGTGGCCGACGGGGGTGCGGTCCATGTCCGCGTGCAGCGGCAGGACGTAGAGCGTGTCGGGCCTGCCGGGGTGGACGACGATGGGGAAGCCGAAGTCGGACGGCAGCGAGGAGCCGATGTCGGTCCACGACCCACCGAAGTCGTCGCTGCGATAGACGCCGAAGTGGTGCTGCAGGAACAGCCGCTCTGGCCTGGCCGGATGGAAGCCCACCTTGTGCACGCACTGCCCGAACTCGGGATACTGCTGCCCCTCGGGCATGAACGGCGCCCTGATGCCCCGGTTGGCCGCCTCCCACGACTGGCCGCCGTCGCTCGTGCGGTAGAAGCCGCCCGACGAGATCGCCACACCCATGACCTTCGGGTCGGTGGGGTGGCCGAGGATCGTGTGCAGGCACAGGCCGCCGCCTCCCGGCTGCCACTGCGCCCGGTGCGGGTGCTCCCACAAAGCTTCGACCAGGGAGTAGGTGATGCCGCCGTCCTCCGAGCGGAACAACGCGCCCGGCTCGACCCCCGCCCAGACCACGCCGGGCTCAGACGGCGAGGGCGCCAGCTGCCAGACTTTTTCCAGCGTGGCTCCGGTGGGCTCGGGGAAGGCGATGGGCGGCTTCTCCGCCTCCTTCCAACTCTTGCCGAGATCGTCGGAGTACATCACGGAGGGCCCGAAATGGCCGTACTCGATGCCGGCGAGCAGCCTCGGCCGCTCGCCCCTGGTGTCGATCGCGACCGAGTGGACCGCGACCGTGGAGAACTGGATCGGCTCGACGTCGAACGGGCCTCCGCCGGTGGACCGGGCGAGGAAGAGCCCCTTGCGGGTGCCGACGGCAAGCAGTGCGTCGCTCATGCTGGTCTCCCATGTTGACGTGCTGGCCATCGTGTCACGCGATACCGACAACTTCCTGGGAGTGCCCGATATGCGGGCTAGCGACGGCTGACGCGGGCGGCGTGCTCGAGGCGGCCGTGGCCCTGCTCTCCGCCCACCTCGACCGGCTCTTCTCCCACGCCTGACCCATGTGGCGGCGTCCAGGTGCGGCGCAGGATCGACGACCCGCTGACGGAGAACACCGTGTCGCTGGTGACCCCGTTCGCGGCCTACCTGGGTGCGGAGGCGCTGCACGGCTCCGGCGTGCTCGCGGTGGTGGTCGCCGGGCTGGTGGTGGCGCGGGCGGCGCCGCTGATCGTGTCCAGCACCACCCGGCTGCAGGGCCAGGCGGTCTGGCAGATGATCGCGTATCTGCTCGAGTGCGTCGTGTTCGCGCTCATCGGCCTGCAACTGCGGCAGATTTTGGCGGGGCTGCACGGTCACTCCGCCGCCGAACTCACGCTGTACGCGGGTGCGGTGACCTTCACGCTGATCGTCGTGCGCGTCCTGTGGGTGTTCCCGACCGCTTACCTGCCGCGCCTGCTCTTCCCTGGCATCCGCGCCCGTGATCCGTTCCCGCCGTGGCAGGCGCCCGCGATCGTGTCATGGGCCGGGCTGCGCGGAGTGGTGTCGCTGGCCGCCGCGCTCGCCATCCCGCTGACCGCCGGCGCGGGCCCCTTCCCCGAACGGAACCTGATCCTGTTCCTGACCTTCACGGTGATCGTGGCGACGCTGGTGCTGCAGGGCCTGACCCTGCCGTGGGTCAGCCGCCGGCTGCGCATCGCGGGCATGGACGACGATCTGCCCTGGCTGGAGCAGGCGACCGCCGAGCACACCACGGCCCGGCTGGCCCTGATGCGCCTGGACCAGATGGCGGCGAAGGGCGCGCTGCCCGCCGACGTCGAACAGCGCCTGCGCAGGGATCTGGAGGAACGGGCTCGCAAGGCGCACGCGATGCTGGGACCAGGCGCGGACGACGAGCACCTGCCCGAGCTGGTGGAGGGGGCGGTCACCGCAGCGGCCAGCTACTCCGAGGCCCGGCGGGAGCTGCTGCGGCTGGAGCGCGAGGAGGCCGTGCGCATGTGGCGGCGGGGCGAGATCGGCGACGAGGCGTTGCAGGCCCTGCAGCGCCGGCTCGACCTGGAGGAGCAGCAGATCCTGTGACCTGGGGCGTTCCCCCGTCCGCGCGAGGTGATGACGTCCCAGGTAATCGTGACGATTCCTTTTTGTCGCTAACGTTCGCTGCATGGGAGCGCTTGCCGTACACGACGAGACATTTGGTGATCTGCTGCGATCCTGGCGCCAGCGGCGCAGGGTCAGCCAGCTCGACCTGGGCATCGAGGCCGAGGTGTCGGCCCGGCACATCAGCTTTCTTGAGACGGGCAGGGCCAAGCCCAGCAGGGACATGGTGATGAGGTTGGCGGAGGAACTGGACGTGCCGCTGCGCCACCGCAACACGCTGCTGGTTGCGGCGGGGTTCGCCCCCGTCTTCCCCGAACGGGAGGTACGGGCCCCTGAGATGCAGGTGGTACGGCAGGCCCTGGACAAGATCCTGGCCGGGCACGAGCCGTACCCCGCGCTGGTCGTGGACGCGGCGTGGGACCTGGTGGCGGCCAACGCCGCGGCGGCGATGTTCATGGAGGGCGCGCCGGCCGAGCTGCTGAAGGAACCGATCAACGTGATGCGGCTGTCGCTGCACCCCGAGGCGATGGGCGGGCGGCTGCTCAACCTGGCGGAGGTGCGGGCGCACCTGCTGCACAGGCTGCGGCGGCAGGCTGAGGCCTCGGGCCACGGGCGGCTGGCCGAGCTGCACGACGAGCTGGCGGCCTATACCTACCCGGGAGTGGACCTGAACGTGGCGCACGCGCCGGGGATCGCGGACATCATCGTGCCGCTGCGGATCAGCCACGGCGACAGGGTGCTGTCGATGTTCACGACGATCGCGACATTCGGGACACCGGTGGACGTGACGGTGTCGGAGCTGGCGATCGAGACGTTCTGGCCGAACGACGATGAGACGGCGGCCGCCTTCCGCTGACCCCTCAGGTTCTTCGGAGAGCCGGTGCCGTCGCGGGCCCCGAACCCGAGACCCACCGGCCCTCAGGGAAACGGCCCTGGCTCAGTGCTCGCCCTGGGCGATGTCGCGGTGGATGCGGGCCGGTGGGACGCCGTCCATCTGCAGCCTGCGCACCGTCTCGTGCACCATCGCGTGCGGACCGCACACGTACACCTCGTGCTCGGCCCACGAGTGGAAGCGCTGCATCACCTCCGGCAGATGCCCGCGCATCCCGTCATAGGACGGCTGGTCCGACACCACCGGCAGCACCCGCAGCCAGGGGAAGGACGACTCCATGCGGATCAGGTCGGGCAGGTCGTAGAGCTCGGCGGCGGTGCGCGCGCCGTACAGCAGGTGGATGTTGGGCCGCCTGCCCGAGGTGATGATGTGGTCGATGATCGCCTTGATCGGCGCGAGCCCGGTACCGCCGGCCACGCACAACACGTCCCTTCCGCCCGCCTCGTGCGGGATCATCGTGCCGATCGGCGGGCCCAGCATGATGGTGTCGCCGATCCGCGTGTGCCGTACCAGCGTGGTCGAGACCCAACCGCCCGCCACTCCGCGCACGTGCAGCCTGATCGTGTTGTCCTCGCGCGGCGCGTTGGCGATCGAGAAGGTGCGCCAGACCCGCGGCCAGCGCGCGGTCTGCACGTTGATGTACTGGCCCGCGACGTACGGCAGGTGATGCGTGGGCTTGAGTGTGAGGACCGCGATGTCTTCCGTGCGCTGTTCGTGGTCGATGACGTCGGCCAGCCACCAGGCGGGCGAGACGCCCGAGTCGGCGTCGGCCGAGTCGATCATGAGGTTGGCGGCGGCCGTGTACGCGGCCACCCACGCGGCCTCGATCTCGGCGGTCCAGATGTCGGCGGCGAAGCGTCTGATGGTGGCCAGCAGGGCGTTGCCCACCGCGGTGTAGTGTTCGGCGATCACGCCGTACTTGCGGTGGTCGCGGCCGAGCTGGCCCAGATAGGAGGCGAGGCTGTCCGGACTGTCCAGGCTCCACACGATCCGGGTCAGCGCGCTGAAGAGCCGGTCGCGCTGGACGTCCATGGCGGGCGGGAACATCCCGCGCAGGTGCGGGTTCTCCGCGAACAGCCGGCCGTAGAAATAGGCCGCCGCCCTGTCGGCGACGGGTTCGATGACGGAGAAACTCTCCTTGACGAGGCGCGGATTCAACGACATGCCTTTTACCCCACTCTTTGACCAGAATGCGATTCCGGTCTGTCGTTCCACCTCCCTGACGGCTCCGGGTTGCGAGCGTGCGGCGAGCCCCGGCGCGTCCGTACGCTCATTTCGGAGTCTTACACCAGCTCCCTGGAGCCACAACCGTTTCACCTCAATACGGTGCGAACCTCAACTATCCGTAACGGGAACGTTATTTTCCGCAATCGACGCCTGATGCATTATCGAGCGAAAAAGTGAATGAGTATCGCATTCACTTTTTCGTGGAAAGTCGGCGCGTTTGAGAGGCCGCCTCGACCGGCCGCCGGCTGTCCTGACCTCTCCACGCGGCACCGGGAAGCCGGGTGGGGACGAACCGGATGATCGGCCCGGGGACCGTGCTCAGATGCGCCGGAAGTGACAGCACTGATACCCGGGATAGGTGACATAACCGAAATCGTGTGCGCCATGATGGACCAGGAACCTGGTCGCCATCTTCGACGTGGGTCGCCCGTCCTCCTGCTTGCCCTCTGGAGCGCGCATGTCTCGACCGCTGATCGGCATCACCGCCTACTTCGAGGCCGCCCGCTGGGGCGACTGGGTGAGGGAGGCGGTCCTCGGGCCGCCCTCCTACGCCAAGGCGGTCGAAAGGGCGGGAGGGGCGCCCGTCCTGCTGCCCCCGCTCAACCTGCACGCCATCGACGACTACGTGAGGGGCCTGAACGGCATCGTCCTGGCCGGAGGGGCCGAGGTGGCCGCCTCCGTCTACGGGGCCGATCAGGACGACAGGGTGGCCGAGCCGCAGCCGCACCGCGACAGGTTCGAGCTGTCGCTCGCCCGCGCCGCCGTACAGGCCGACGTGCCGATCCTGGCCGTGGCGCGCGGCATGCACGTGCTGAACGTCGCCCAGGGCGGCACGCTGATCCCGTGGCTGCCCGACGTCCTCGACCACGAACGGCACGCCGCGCAGGGCCTTCCGCACGTCATCCAGGTGAGCGTCTCCAGCAAGCTCGGCAAGGCGATCGGCGACCGGATCGAGGTGACCGCCCCGCACCACCAGTCGGTCAAGCGGCTCGGCAACGGCCTGCAGGCCGTGGCGTGGGCCGACGACCAGATCGTCGAGGGCATCGAGGTGCAGGGGCACAGGTTCGGCGTCGGAGTCCAGTGGCACCCCGAGCGGGGCGATGATATGCGGCTGTTCGAGGCACTCGTGGAGGCCGCCCGATACTGATGAGAAATGGGGTGCCTCATGAGTAAGCTCGGATCATGAGCTTGCATCCCCAGGCCGGCGCCTATCTGGAGCTCTTCCCCTCCGACCTCGGCCTCGACCCGGCGAGCATCGGCCAGGCGGAGATCGAGCGGATGCGCGCCGTCGACGGCCTGGCCGACAAGCGCGGCCCGCTGTCGCGCCTGCCGTTCGTCCGTGACGCGCTGGCCGACGACGTGCCGATCAGGATCTACCGGGCCGATCCCGGCGACCACACCCTGCCCGTCGTCGTCTACTTCCACGGCGGCGGCTGGGTGTTCGGCAGCGTCAGGCGCAACGACGCCCTCGGCAGGGACCTTGCGGTCAGGACCGGCGCCGTGGTGGTGTCGGTCGACTACCGGCTCGCGCCCGAGCACGCCTTCCCCGCCGCGGCCGACGACGCGTGGAGCGTGGTGCGCGACATCTTCGCCCGCCCCGCCTTCTACCAGAGCAACGGCCGCGTCGCGGTGATCGGCGACAGCGCGGGCGGCAACCTGGCCGCGGTGGCCGCGTGGCAGGCCCGCGACGCCGGTCTCACCCTGGCCCACCAGGTGCTCGTCTACCCGATCACCGACGTGGCCATGGACACCGCCAGCTACCGCGACCACGCCAAGGGCTACGGGCTCGACGCCGAGGAGATGGCCTGGTTCGTGCAGCGCTACGCCGGCGCCGCCGACCCGCTCGACCCGCGCCTGTCCCCGCTGCGTCTGGGGTCCTGCGCGGGACTGGCGCCCGCGACCGTGCTGACCGCCGAGCACGACGTGCTGCGCGACGAGGGCGAGGCGTACGGCGAGCGGATGGCCGCCGAGGGCGTGCCCGTCGAGGTGCGCCGCCATCCCGGCATGGTGCACGGCTTCTTCGGCCTGCCGGGCTACTTCGACCAGGCGGAGGAGGCCCGCGGGTTCGTCGCGGACAGGCTCAGGGCGGCGCTGGAGTCATGAGCGGCTACGACGGCTACGACAAGCTCAAGGTCGACTGGGCGGCCGACGGCGTCCTGCGGATCACGATCAGCGAGCCGAGCAGGCTCAACGCGGTCGACATGACCGGCCACCGCGAGCTGGCCGAGATCTGGCGCGACCTCGACCGCGACGAGGCGGTGCGCGCCGTGCTGGTCAGGGGCGAGGGCGCGGCCTTCTCCGCGGGTGGCGACCTGTCGATGATCGAGGAGATGACCCGCGACCACGCCACCAGGCTGCGTGTGTTCGCCGAGGCCCGCGACATCGTCTACAACGTGCTCAACTGTTCCAAACCGGTGGTCAGCGCCATCCAGGGCCCCGCGGTGGGCGCGGGCCTGGCCGTCGCGCTGCTGGCCGACATCTCCGTCGCCGGCCGTACGGCCCGCATCATCGACGGGCACACCAGGCTCGGCGTCGCCGCGGGCGACCACGCGGCCATCATCTGGCCGCTGCTGTGCGGCATGGCCAAGGCGAAGTACCACCTGCTGCTGTGCGAGCCCGTCACGGGAGAGCAGGCCGAGCGGATGGGCCTGGTGAGCGTCTGCGTCGACGACGCCGAGGTGTACGACAAGGCCATGGAGATCGCCGTACGGCTGGCCGCGGGCTCGCAGGAGGCCATCAGGCTGACCAAGTACTCGCTCAACAACTGGCTGCGCATGGCCGGGCCGACCTTCGACGCCTCCCTCGCCATGGAGTTCCTCGGCTTCTCCGGGCCCGACGTCCAGGAGGGAGTCAGGGCGCTCCGCGAGAAGCGCCCGCCGTCCTTCTCCTGAACCGAACGGGTCAGAAGCTCCTGGGCAGCCCCAGCACCTGGGTGGCCAGGTAGTTCAGCAGCAACTCCTCCGTCACCGGCGCCACCTTCCCGATCCGCGCGTCCGTCAGCAGCCGCGCCACCGGGTACTCCAGGGAGTAGGCCATCCCCCCGTGCGTCTGGAACGCCGCGTCGGCCGCCTCCCACGCCGCCTGCGACGCGGTCAGCTTGGCGATGTTGGCCTCGGTCCCGCACGGAAGCTGCCGGTCGAAGGCCCACGCCGCCTTGTACAGCATCAGCCTGGCCAGCTCGATCTTCGCCTTCACCTGCGCGAGAGGGAAGGCGATCGCCTGGTTCGCGCCGATCGGCCGCCCGAACACCTCCCGCTCCTTGGCGTAGCTCACCGCCACCCGCAGCGCCACCTCCGCGCCACCCAGCGCGGAGGCCGCCAGCAGGATCCGCTCGGGGTTGAGGATGTCCCACAGCACCAGGGCGCCCTGGTCGATCTGCCCGACGACGCCGGAGGCGGGAACCCGCAGGTCGTCGAAGAACACCATGTTCGACGGCGTGGTGTTGGCGCCCATCTTGGGGATCGGGCGGAACGACAGCTGGCCCGCGGCCACCGCCTCCGGCACGTTCACCAGGAACACCGTCATGCCGTTGGTGCGCGGCCTGGCCTCTGCTGCTGGGATCGTCCTGGTGACCAGCATCATCCAGGTGGCCCGCTGGACGCCGGTGATCCAGATCTTCTGCCCGTTGATCACGTAGTCGCCGCCGTCGCGCCTGGCCGAGGTCGTGATCGCCAGCGAGTTGGAGCCCGCGTCCGGCTCGGTCAGCGCGAAACACGTCTCGATCTCGCCCGTGGCCAGCTTGGGCAGCAGTTCGGCGCGCTGCTCGTCGCTGCCGTGCCGGGCCAGCGTCAGCGCCCCGAAGCCGGGCGTGAGCACGTAGGTGAACGCCGAGCCGCCCGCGGCGCCGGAGGCCGCCAGCGTCTCGGTCGCGACCGCCAGCTCCAGCAGCCCCTGCCCGCCGCCCCCGAACTCCTCGGGTACGGCCAGCCCCAGCCACCCGCCCTTGGCCAGCTCCGCCCACACCTCCTCCGGCCACCGTTTGTCGGCCTCGCAGCGCTGCCAGTAGTCCATGTCGTAGCGTGCGCAGATGTCCCCGACGCCCTTCTGGACGGCAAGTGCGCTCTCGGGAAGCGTGAAGTCCACGTGATCACTCCATTCTCGTTGCGTGCGCAATCGTAGAACGAAGTTCTGTGCCTTCGACAGTGCCCCGAACGTCGGGACGTCAGCGCGGCCGGCGCGCGTGCAGCACGTACGCGGGCGGGGTGTTGCGCCACACCGTGCGCCCCAGGACGACCTCCTCGAACCGCTCGCTGAGCAGCGCCCTGAAGCGGCGCGCCGAGGCCAGCGGCATCGCGTGCACGTAGGAGAACGTCGTGAAAGCCCCCGAAGGGCACAGGGTGGCGGTGACCGCGCCGAGCAGCCGCCGCTGCAGCTCCTCGGGGAAGGCCGCCCACGGCAGCCCGCTGACCACCACGTCCGCCCTGGTCAGATTGCGCTCCCGCAGCAGGTCCGGCAGACGTGCCGCGTCGTCCTGCGCCACGTCCACCCGGGGGAAACGGTCGGCGAGCAACGTGGCGAGCCTCGGGTTCAGCTCGATCGCCAGATGGTGGCCACGCCCGTTCAACCGGCGCTGGATCTCCGCCGTGAAAGGACCGGTCCCAGGACCCAACTCGACCACGGTCGGCTCGCCACGCTCGGGCACGGGCGCGCAGACGGTCTCTGCCAGCCGCCGCGAACTCGGCGCCAGGGCGCCGATCGTGCCGGGCGAGCGCATGAACTGGCCGAAGAACAACGTGGTGTCGTTGGGCATGGGACAACGTTACGGTGCGGAGTCAAGACGGATACTCCATCTTACGGGCGAAGGTCCGGCCACTTGGAGGATGCGAACTCCTCCGCCGGGAGGATCGACCAGGTCGCGCCCGTCGATACGGTTGTGCCATGCGATGGCGTGGTCTGGCCCCGGACGTGCTGCTGGCCGTCTCGGGAATCGCCCTGGACCTGCTGATGTCCGGCAAGGCGGGCGGCCCGCAGTCCGAATGGCGCGTTCCCCTGTTCGCGGTGCTGGTCGGCGCTCCGATGGGGCTGGTGCGCCGCCGGCCCGTCCACGTCACCCTCTTCCTCGTCGGCTTCCTCGTCTTCACCGACCAGATCGGCTCCTTCACCTCCAACACCGCGCAGATCCTGCTGTGCGTGGCGATCGGCGCCACCGGCTACCACCGCGGCTGGCCCTCCACCCTGGCCGTCGTGGCCGCGGGAGCGCTGGCCACCGGGTTCAACATCGCCGACCCCGGCATCGCCTTCACCCGCAACGCCTGGTTCTACTCCGTCGGCATCGCCCTGCTTCCCGCCCTCGTCGGCCGCTACCTGCGCGGCCCCGCCGGACGGCTCGAAGCACCCGAGATCACCCCCGACGTGCTGCTGGCGGGAGCGGGGGTGGCGGTCGCCGTCCTCGGCACCTGGCCCTACTGGCACACCGGCAGCCAGCCCGCATGGGTGATCGGCTCCTTCGTCGTGGTGGCGGGACTCGCGCTGGGCGTGGCCAGGCGGCTGCCCGCCGCCGTGTTCGCGGTCGAGGGCGTGCTGCTGCTGAGCGGGCACCAGTTCATCCCCGAGGCCACCAGCACCGTGCAGGTCGCGCTGCTGGCCGCCGTCGGCGTGTTCGCGATGCGCGTCGCCTCCTGGTTCTGGAACCTCGTGGTCTACGTCACCGCCAGCTCGCTGGCCGCGATGGTGGTGGTCAACGGAGACGGCAACGTCACCGCCCTCAGGGTCGTCCTGCTGCTCGTGGTCGTCGCCACGCCGATCGCGATCGGCAGGTACGCCGGGGCCAGGCAGTCGGCCGCGGAGGCCGAGCGGCTGAGGGTGCGCGAGTCCGAACGGCTGGCGATCGCCCAGCTGCGCGCCGACCAGCTCGCCGAGCGCGAACGCATCGCCCGCGAGGTCCACGACATCGTCGCCCACCACGTCGGCGCCATGGTGCTGCGCGCCTCCGCCGCCCGCTACGCCGCGCCCGACGGCCCCGTCGCCGACGCGCTCGCCGACATCAGGGAGACGGGCCACCAGGTGCTCGAGGACCTGCGCGGCCTGCTCGACGTGCTGCGCGACCCGGCCAGCGACGCCATGCTGCCGGCCGACCCCGCCGACGTGGTCACCGAGTCCGCCGAGCGGATGAGCGCCGCCGGGCTGATCGTCGACCTCGACCTCGATCCCGCGCTCGGCGAGGCGCCGCTGGTGGCCAGGGCCTCGGCGGCGCGCATCGTCCAGGAGGGCCTGACCAACGTGCTGAAGCACGCCGGCCCCGGCACCGCCGTCAGGGTCGGGCTGGCAACGGGCGACGGCGAGCTGCTCGTCGAGGTGGCCAACGGCCGCCCGCCCACCTTCCGCGAACCGCTGCCCTCCTCCGGCCAGGGCCTGGCGGGCATGCGCGAGCGGGCCAAGGCCCTCGGTGGCACGCTGACCGCGGGCCCCGAGGGCGGCGGCTGGCGCCTGGCCGTGACCCTTCCCTACCCCAAGACCAAGGGGACGACGTGATCCGAGTGGTGGTGGCCGACGACCAGGCCCTGGTCAGGGCGGGTGTCCGCATGTTGCTGCAGGCGGCGGGCGACATGGAGGTCGTCGGCGAGGCCGACGACGGCGCCGAGGCGGTCCGCCTGGCCGAGCACCACAGGCCCGACGTCGTGCTCATGGACCTTCGCATGCCGCGGGTCGACGGGCTCGAGGCGATAAAGCGGATCCTGGCCGCCCAGCCGGCCGCGAAGATCGTCGTGCTGACCACCTTCGCCGACGACGCCAACGTCTACGCCGCGCTGCGCGTCGGCGCGCTCGGCTTCCTGGTCAAGGACGACGAGCCCGAACGCATGGTCGACGCCGTGCGCAGGGCCGCCTCCGGCGAGCAGCTGCTCGCCCCCTCCGTGCTGCGCAGGGTGGTCGAGCGGGCGCTGGCCGCCGAGCAGCAGGCCACGCCCACCCCCACCGGGCTCACCGAACGCGAACTCGAGGTCCTCGCCCTGGTCGGCACCGGCCTGTCGAACGCCGAGATCGCCGAGCGCCTCCACGTCGGCGTCACCACGGTCAAGACCCACGTCGGCTCGGCCATGGAGAAGCTCGGCCTGCGCAACCGCATCCAGGCCGCGGTCGTCGCCCACCGCATCGGCCTGGTCGACGCCGCCTTCCGCCCGGTGCGCCATCCGCCCAGGGGGTGACCGGGAGGTCACCCGGCAGGCTGACGACCCCGCCCGCCCCACCCGGCCACGATGTGGTCCTCACCTCAGAAGGAAGGACCACCCTCATGCACGACGTGAGCTCAGCCACGTCCGCCCCCGTCTCGTCGGGCCTGCTCTACACCCTGCGCGTGCTGGTGCTCGCCCACGCCGTCTCGCTGCTGGTGGCGGCCTCGTTCGCGGGGCAGGCGCTGGTCTACGGCGAGACCTCGATCGAGGCCGACCTCGCGACCGCCGAGACCCACGTCATGATCGGCATGGTCGCCCACCTGGTCGGCCTGCTCCAGGTGATCGCCGCCGTCCTCTACTGGCGTCCAGGCAGGGGAGCGGGCTGGCCCGCTCTCGCGAGCCTGGCCCTGTTCCTGCTCGGCATCGCCCAGCACTTCCTGCTGATATTCATCGGCCTCGGCGCGCACGTCCCCAACGGCGTCCTGATGTTCGGGTTGCTGGCCCTCACCACGGTGTGGGCGTGGTCGCCCTCGGCCACCCGCCGCCGATAGGCTTTGCCCATGTTCGTGAAGATCTGCGGGTTGAGCGAGCCCGAGCACGTCGAGACGGCCGTCGAGGCCGGTGCCGACGCGATCGGGCTCGTGCTCACCCCGAGCCCGCGCAGGGTGACCCCCGCGCGGGCCGCCGAGCTCGCCGCGCGGGTCCCAGTCCACGTGCTGACCGTCGGCGTCTTCATGGGCGAGCCCGTCGAGGAGGTACGGCAGGCCGCCACGGCCGCGGGGGTGCGGGCCGTCCAGCTGCACGGCCGCCACCCGCACGCCGACTTCACCGCGCTGAAGGACCTCGGCCTCACACTCGTGCGCGCCGTCCCCGCCGACGCCGACCTGCGCACCGGGGCGTTCGACGAGGACCTGCTGATCGTCGACGCGCCCAGGGCCGGCGCCGGCGAGCCGTGGGACTGGGCGGCCGTGCGCGGCAGGCCCTCGGGCCACTGGCTGCTGGCCGGCGGCCTCGATCCCGGCAACGTACGGCAGGCGATCGCCGAGGCGGGGCCGTGGGGGGTCGACGTCTCCAGCGGCGTGGAGATCTCCAGGGGCGTGAAGGACTCCGCCCTCATCCGCTCCTTCCTCCAGGCGGCCCGTTCCTAGCCTCGGTCTTTCGCGATCTTCATGTGGTCGGCTGAGCGGTTCGGCTGAGGATTGATTTCACTCATACGGGCTCCGGGGTCGCGCGAGCGGGAGGGGTGAAGCCCCGCGTGATCAGCCAGACGCCGAGGACGAGCTCGTTGACCCCGAGCGGCAGGCCGTAGAGCAGCATGTCGATGTGCAGGCCGAAGAGGTCGAACAGCGCCCCCACCAGCAGGATCGCCACGCCCCCCAGGCCCCACACCGTGAGGAACCGGGGTACCGCCCGCATCCGGTGCAGCAGCACATACCAGACCGCCGCGCCGAACACGAAGACGAAGATGTACACCAATTGCGCCTGGTACCGCTGCGCCAGCAGCACGTCGCGGTACTCCTGGGGCAGACCGGCAGCGGTGAGCGTGCTCACCACGATGATCGCGTTGACCGCGGCCTCGGTGATCCGGAAACCGAGGTAGCCGGTGGCCAGACCGGGACTCCAGTCCCTGAACACCACGTACGTCAGCGCGCCGACGCCGACCACCGCGGCGCCGCAGAGCAGCTCCAGCAGTTCACCGACCAGGATGACCGTGCGGTCGGTGGTGGATTCGGCGAGCTCGCTGCCGATCCCGTTGGCGATCAGTGCGGTCAGGAACAGCACGCCGATGAATCGGGCGGCAGCCCGAGGGTTCGAATGCATGGCCAGAAGACTGGACCCGGCGGCCGGTGTGGCGCTTCGGTCCGAGGTCGGCACCGTGGAACCGACTTTGGGCGGATGCCGGCCGTGCCCGCGCCGCCCTATTGTGTCGGGCGTGACTATCGCGGTCGTCCCGGCCAAGCGCGCCCTGGTGCCTGGCTGGCTCGTCGACATCCTGCTGTTCCTGCTCGCCGCCGGGTTAACGGCCGTGGCAGTGGTCGACGGGGTCGAGCGGCACCTTGACCAGGTGACGCTGACGGTCGATGCCGCTCTCGGCGGATTGAGCTGCCTTGGCATTCCGTTGCGCCGACGCCGGCCGGTCGGCTTCGCCGTCGTCGTGGGCATTTTCAGCGTGTACGCCCTGAGCGCGTCGCTGGTGTCGTTCATCGCGCTGTTCAACGTCGCCGCGCACCGGCGGTTCGCCGTCGTGGCGCCGGTCGTCGCCGGGTACGCGCTGGTCTCGCCGCTGTCCCAGCTGGTCCGGCCGGACTCGGCCGTGACCGACGTGTCGCAGGTGTCGCTCGGGATCGTCTGCGTGACCGCCGCTTTGGCGTGGGGCATGTACGTCCGGGCCCGCCGCCAGCTCGTGGCCTCGCTCCGGGACCGGGCCGAGCGGGCGGAGGCCGAGCAGGAGCTGCGGGTCGCGCAGGCCCGCCACCTCGAGCGGACCCGGATTGCCCGGGAGATGCACGACGTGCTCGCCCACCGGATCTCGCTGCTCAGCCTGCACGCCGGGGCGCTGGAGCTGCGCCCGACCGCGTCCCCGGAGACGATCGCCCGTGCGGCAGGCGTCATCAGGGAGAGCGCGCACCAGGTGCTGGAAGACCTCCGGGACGTGATCGGCGTGCTCCGCGTCGACCGGCCCGACCGGCCACCGGAGCGCCCCCAGCCCGGGCTGCGCGAGCTCCCCGGACTGGTCGAGGAGTCCCGACGCGCCGGCGAGCAGGTGACGCTCGACTGCACAGTGGCCGATCCTTCGGCAGTACCGGCGGCGACCGGACGCGGCGCGTACCGGATCGTGCAGGAAGGGCTCACGAACGCCCGCAAGCACGCGCCCGGACAGCCGGTCACGGTGACCGTGCATGGCACGGCCGGCGGGGGCATCACCGTCGAGGTGCGCAACCCGGCGCCGGTCGGCGCCGCCGTGACCGCGATCCCGGGCAGCGGTACCGGGCTGGTGGGGCTGGCCGAGCGGGCGGCGATCGCGGGTGGCTGGCTGGAGCACGGGCGTACCGCGAACGGGTTCCGGTTGCGGGCCTGGCTGCCGTGGCCGGCATGACGGCCCACGGCGTGCGGATCCTGCTCGTTGACGACGATCCGCTGGTCCGGGCCGGCCTCCGGATCATCCTCGACGACCCGCCGGCGCTGACCGTCGTCGGGGAGGCGGCCGACGGTGCGGAAGTGTTGGCGGCGGCCGACGCGCACGCCCCGGACGTGGTGCTGATGGACATCCGGATGCCCGGGCTCGACGGCCTGGGCGCGACCGAGCTGCTGCGCCGGCGCCCGGACCCGCCCGAAATCATCTTGCTGACCGCGTTCCACGTCGACGAGTACGTGCTGCGCGCGCTCCGCGCCGGCGCCGGCGGCTTCCTGCTGAAGGACACGCCACCGGCCGAGATCCTGCGCGCCGTCACCAGCGTGGCGGCGGGCGAGCCGTTCCTGTCGCCGGCGGTGCTCCGCCAGGTCCTCACGCACGTCGGCGGCACCGGCGCGGACGGCCGCCGGCAGTACGCCCGGAGCATGCTGAGCCGGCTGAGCGAGCGGGAGCGGGCGGTCGCGGTCGCGCTCGGGCAGGGCAAGTCCAACGCAGAGATCGGCGGAGAACTGTTCCTGAGCGTGGCGACCGTGAAGGCGCACGTGTCAAGCATGCTGACCAAGCTCGACCTCAACAACCGGACCCAGATCGCCCTGCTCGCCCACGACGCCGAGCTGACCGGCTGAGCGGGGTCACCGCACGGGCCGGGCCGTACCCGCCGGATCTCCAGGCACGAACCATCGACAGTGTCGAGGGTCTCATCACCTGGCAACCGGACGACGCCGGCCCGCGCCGCCCGGCCCCTGTGGCAGGCGGCGCGGGCGCATCACAGCCGGGGAGGCCTCAGCGTCGCTCGGGGAGCGGCAGGTAGACCTCGCCGCCGCTGCGCACGAACTCCTCCGACTTCTCCCGCATCCCCTCCTGCGCCCGCAGGTCATGGGAGATCCGCATCGAGCAGAACTTCGGCCCGCACATCGAGCAGAAGTGCGCCGTCTTGGCCGGAGTCGCGGGCAGCGTCTCGTCGTGGAAGGCCCGAGCGGTGTCGGGGTCGAGCGAGAGGTCGAACTGGTCCTCCCAGCGGAACTCGAAGCGCGCGTCCGACAGCGCGTCGTCCCACGCCTGCGCCCCCGGGTGCCCCTTGGCCAGGTCGGCGGCGTGCGCGGCGATCTTGTAGGTGATGACGCCGGTCTTGACGTCGTCCTTGTTCGGCAGGCCGAGGTGCTCCTTCGGGGTGACGTAGCAGAGCATCGCCGTGCCGTACCAGCCGATCATGGCCGCGCCGATCCCTGAGGTGATGTGGTCGTAGCCGGGCGCGATGTCGGTGACCAGGGGGCCGAGGGTGTAGAACGGGGCGTCGTCGCAGAGCTCGCGCTGCAGGTCCACGTTCTCCTTGATCTTGTGCATCGGCACGTGGCCGGGCCCCTCGATCATGACCTGGACGTCGTGCGCGTGGGCGAGCCTGGTGAGCTCGCCCAGCGTGCGCAGCTCGGCGAACTGCGCCTCGTCGTTGGCGTCGGCGATCGAACCGGGCCGCAGCCCGTCGCCCAGGGAGAAGGCGACGTCGTAGGAGGCGAGGATCTCGCACATCTCCTCGAAGTTCTCGTACAGGAAGCTCTCGCGGTGGTGCGTCAGGCACCACGCGGCCATGATCGAGCCGCCGCGCGAGACGATGCCCGTCTTGCGGCCGACGGTGAGCGGCACGTACGCCAGCCGCACGCCGGCGTGGACGGTGACGTAGTCGACGCCCTGCTCGCACTGCTCGATGAGCGTGTCGCGGTAGACCTCCCACGACAGGTGCGCGGCGACCCCGTCGACCTTCTCCAGCGCCTGGTAGAGGGGGACGGTGCCGATGGGGACGGGGGAGTTGCGGATGATCCACTCGCGGGTGGTGTGGATGTCGCGGCCCGTCGACAGGTCCATGACCGTGTCGGCTCCCCAGCGGATGGCCCAGGTCATCTTCTCCACCTCCTCCTCGACGGAGGAGGTGATGGCGGAGTTGCCGATATTGGCGTTGATCTTGACGAGGAAGTTCCTGCCGATGATCATCGGCTCGCTCTCGGGGTGGTTGACGTTGGCGGGAATGATCGCCCTGCCCGCGGCCACCTCCGCGCGGACGAACTCGGGGTCCACGCCCTCCCTGACGGCGACGAACTCCATCTCCCTGGTCACCACGCCCCTGCGGGCGTAGGCGAGCTGGGTGACGGGCGCGCCCGCCGCCCTGAGGGGGTCGCGGCGCGCACCGGCGAACAGGCTCGTGCCCGCGCGCTTCCACGCGCGCTGGTCGCGGTAGCCGTCGTCGAGGGGCTGGACGTGGCGGCCGCCGTACCTGGCGACGTCGCCGCGACCGAGGATCCACTCCTCCCGGACGGGAGGCAGGCCGCGGGCGACGTCGGTCTCCACGCTCGGGTCGGTGTAGGGGCCTGAGGTGTCGTAGACGGTGAAGGCCCTTCCGTCGCTCAGGTCGATCCGGCGCATGGGAACCCTGAGCTCGCCCTGGTAGATCTTGGAAAAACGCGCGCCACTCATCGCGCAACTCCCTTCGCCGGCATTACCCGGAGCAGGTTCTGGCGGTCGGCGGCTGTAGCCGTCCTCTCAGCCCGGTCACACCGGGCTCCCGCGTTGGTCGGCGCAACCGTAACCCGATCACCGGGGTGCCGCGCAACCCCCCGATTGCTTCGGGTGCCCGAAATGCCAGGGCCGGACTGGGCCGGGCTCAACAGGGTCTTACGCCGAAGCGTGCGCTGGTTGGCGACGCAGTAGGGTCGCAAGCGTGAGTGAAACTTCCGCCCGTTCGTCAGCGGAGGACCGGATCTGGACGGTTCCTAACCTGCTGAGCTTCCTGCGTCTCCTCGGCGTGCCCGTGTTCCTTTGGCTGGTTCTCGGACCCAAGGCGGACGGCTGGGCGATCGGGCTGCTCATGGTCGCGGGGTTCACCGACTGGCTCGACGGCAAGATCGCCCGCGCGTGGAACCAGACCAGCAGGCTGGGCCGCCTCATCGACCCGGCCGCCGACAAGCTCTACGTCTTCGCCACCCTCGTCGGTCTGGTGCTCAGGGACGTGATCCCCTGGTGGCTGGTCGCGATCATCCTGGCGCGGGAAATCTTCGTCGGATGTTTCTTTCCCGTGCTCCGCAAATACGGTTACAAGGCACTGCCCGTGCATTTCCTTGGCAAAGCAGCCATGGCCAATCTGATGTACGCCTTCCCGCTGCTCTTCCTGGCCTCGCACACCGGCTCCTGGTATGCCGATATTGCGAGGATTATCGGATGGGCGTTCGCCATTTGGGGAACAGGTCTGTACTGGTGGGCGGGCGTGTTGTATGTGGTACAGGTGCGTCAGCTCGTCACCACTGCCAAGGGGGAGCTGCGCGAACCCGGGCAAACTGCGACGAAGGAGTGATCGGGTGAAGGCGGTCGTCATGGCAGGCGGGGAGGGTACACGGCTGCGGCCGATGACCGCGAACCAGCCCAAACCCCTGCTCCCCGTTGTCAACCGCCCGATCATGGAACACGTGCTCCGGTTGCTGCGGAAACACGGCCTGACCGAAACCGTCGTCACGGTCCAGTTCCTGGCCGCGCTGGTGCGCAGCTACTTCGGTGACGGCGACGAACTGGGCATGCGCCTGCACTACGCCACCGAAGATCTTCCCCTCGGTACGGCGGGCAGCGTCAAGAACGCCGCCGACAAACTCCGCGACGACCGCTTCCTCGTCATTTCCGGCGACGCCCTGACCGATATCGATTTATCGGACATGATCCGATTTCATCGTGAGAATTCGGCCCTCGTCACTATCGGTCTGACGCGCGTCCCCAACCCGCTCGAGTTCGGGATCATCATCGTCGACGATCAGGGCAGGGTGCAGCGCTTCCTCGAGAAGCCCACCTGGGGCCAGGTCTTCTCCGACACGGTGAACACCGGCATCTACGTCATGGAGCCCGAAGTCCTCGACGACGTCCCCGCGGGAGAGGCCGTCGACTGGTCCTCGGACGTCTTCCCCCGCCTGCTCGAACGCGGCGCGCCCATCTACGGCTACGTCTCCGACTGCTACTGGGAGGACGTCGGCACCCACGAGAGCTACCTCAAGGCCCAGGCCGACGCGCTGTCAGGACGGGTCAAGCTCGACATCGGCGGCTTCGAGATGTCGCCGGGCGTCTGGGTCGGCGAGGGCGCGGAGGTGGACCCCGAGGCCGTCCTGAAGGGCCCGCTGCTCATCGGCGACTACGTCAAGATCGAGGCGGGGGCCGAGCTGCGCGAGTACACCGTGCTCGGCAGCAACGCCGTCGTGCGCGAGGGCGCCTTCCTGCACCGCGCCGTCGTCCACGACAACGTCTACATCGGCCCGGGCGCCCACCTGCGCGGCTGCGTCATCGGCAAGAACACCGACGTGATGACCGGCGCCCGCATCGAGGAGAACGCCGTCGTCGGCGACGAGTGCGTCATCGAGGCGGAGGCCTACGTCTCCAGCGGCGTCAAGATCTACCCCTTCAAGACCGTCGAAGCGGGCGCGGTCGTCAACACCAGCGTCATCTGGGAGTCGCGCGGCCAGCGCAGCCTGTTCGGCCCGCGCGGCGTCAGCGGCCTGGTCAACGTCGAGATCACCCCCGAGCTCTGCGTACGGCTGGCCAGCGCCTACGCCACCACCCTGAAGAAGGGCGACCAGGTCATCACCTCGCGCGACTCCTCCCGCGCGGCAAGAGCGCTCAAACGCGCCGTGATCAGCGCCCTGACCGCGGGCGCCATCGACGTGCTCGACCTGGAGGCCATGCCGCTGCCGGTGGCCCGCTTCCACACCTCCCGCAGGCCCGCCAGCGGCGGCATCGCGCTGCGCACCACCTCCGGCGACCCGCAGAGCGTCGACATCGTCTTCATGGACTCCCACGGCGCCGACCTCACCCCCGCCGCCCAGCGCAAGCTCGAACGCGTCTTCTCCCGCCAGGAGTTCCGCAGGGCCTTCCCCGGAGAGATCGCCGAGCTGAGCTTCCCCGCCAGGGCCGTCGAGGACTACGCGCAGGAGCTGCTGCGCTGCGTCGACATGACGGGCGTCAACGACATGAAGGTGGTCGTCGACTGCGCGGGCGGCACCGCCTCGGTGGTCCTGCCCACCCTGCTCGGCCGGCTCGGCGTCGAGGTGCTGACCGTCAACGCCAGGCTCGACTCCGCCTCGCCCACCGAGACGCTCGCCGAGCGCCGCCGCGACCTGCAGCGCCTCTCGGAGCTCGTCGGCTCCTCCCGCGCCTCCTTCGGCGTCCGCTTCGACCCTGTCGGCGAGCGCATCGCCCTGGTCGACGAGATGGGCCAGCTCATCAGCGAGGAGCGGGCGCTGCTGGTGGTGCTCGACCTGGTCGCCGCCGAACGGCGCCGCGGCAGGGTGGCGCTGCCCGTCACCACCACCAGGGTGGCCGAGCAGGTCTGCCGCTTCCACGGCGTCCAGGTCGAGTGGACCTCCACCTCGCTCGACGCGCTCACCGCCGCGGCCGCCAAGCCGTACATGATCTTCGCGGGCGACGGCAGGGGCGGCTTCATCGTGCCGGAGTTCGGGCCCACGGTGGACGGCCTGGCCGCCTTCCTGCGCCTGCTCGGCCTGGTGGCCCGCACCCGCCTGACGCTCAGCCAGATCGACGCGCGGATCCCCGAGGCCAAGCTGCTCAAGCGGACCGTCCCGACGCCGTGGGCGACCAAGGGGGCGGTGATGCGCTCGGTCATCGAGGCCGCCGAGGGCTTCCGCGTCGACACCACCGACGGCGTGCGGGTCGTCGGAGAGGACGGACGCTGGGCGCTGATCCTGCCCGCCGCCTCCGAACCCGCCACCGACCTGTGGGCCGAAGCGCACGATTTCGACACAGCGGAGGCATTCCTTGACAGATGGGCGCGGGTCGTCGAGCAGGCGGCAGGAACGTGACAACACAAGTGGCGCGGCGGCATGGACCTTGGGGGCGGCTCGGCGGTAACTTTGTCACCGTCCGAACCCGTCGTGCGGCGTCCCGCCTTGACCTTTGCCAGTGATCAGCGTAAGTTGCGGCATTCGCAATCGTGAACGAGCGAGAGGCGTGGGGCGCCCTGATCAACCGTCGCCGCGTTCTCGCGGTAGGAGGCCGAGCCGATAGATGCCGTACGTCTACTGTACGCAGTGCGGTCATGCCAACCCCGAGGATGCCCGTTTCTGCTCCCGGTGTGGGTCACCGCTGACCAGACATGAGGTCTCCGGGGACACCACCTCGACGATCTCCGTCGCGGGAATCGAGGCGTATGAGGCGGAGACGGCGGACGCCCTCCTGGCCGAGCGAGCCGCCGTCGAGCAGCTCCCGCCGGGCGCGGCGCTGCTCGTGGTGACGCGTGGCCCCAACGCGGGCAGCCGCTTCCGCCTCGACCGCGACCTGACCACGACGGGCCGGCATCCCGAGAGCGACATCTTCCTCGACGACATCACGGTCTCGCGGCGGCACGTGGAGTTCTACCGCCATCCCGGTGGCGCCTTCACCGTCCGCGACGTCGGCAGCCTCAACGGCACCTACGTCAACAGGGAGCGCATCGAGGAGGTTCCCCTCCACAGCGGTGACGAGGTGCAAATCGGCAAGTTCCGCCTCGTCTTCCTCACGCGGGGCGCATGAGCTCCCAGGCGGCGCGGTCGCACATGAGCATCGGGGAGGTGCTCGCCCTCCTGCAGGGCGAGTTCCCCGATGTCACCATCTCCAAGATCCGTTTCTTGGAGAGCGAGGGGCTCATCGAGCCCGAGCGCAGCCCTTCGGGCTTTCGCAAGTTCACCTACATGCACGTGGAGCAGCTGCGCTTCATCCTCACCGAGCAGCGCGACCACTACCTGCCCCTGCGGGTCATCAAGGACAAGATGGCCGACGAGCTCGGCCGCCCGCGCGCCCTGCCCGAGGCCAAGGAGGTCAGGTTCAGCCGCGCCGAGCTGCTGGAGGCCAGCGGGCTCGACGACGAGACCCTCACCGAGCTCGAGGACTACGGCCTGCTCGCGCCGGTCGCCAGGCGCTACGACGAGGACGCGCTGAAGGTGGCCCGCAGCGTCGGCGCCCTGGCCAGGTACGGCCTGCACGCCAGGCACCTGCGCGCGGTCAAGGCCGCGGCCGAGCGCGAGGCCGGTCTGGTCGAGCAGACCGTCGCCCCCATTCTCAAACGGCGCGCCCCCGGTGCGATCGGCGAGGCCGACGAGGCGGCCAGGCACCTTTCGGGACAGCTCCTCGACCTGCACGCCGCTCTCCTGCGGACCGCCGTCCGCTCGTTCCTCGGCGGCTGATCCCCGCCGCCCTGGCCGATATCGCCTGTTTGAGGTAATTTGGCACGCTCCCACGCGGTCGGCCGAAGTGATCGGAAAGCCCGCTCGGCCGCTCCCATAGGGGTGGAGCGGCGACCGAAGGGATCACGAGGGCGGGTAGGTTGGCGGGGAGCCTCCGGGGCAGGGGATATTACCTACCCAGTGGGTGTTACGTTGAAGTGCGGAAGATGCGGCCCATGGATCGTGAATTCGGAGCAGCCCGTGTTGCAGATGGAGGTAGTGGGCGTTCGCGTTGAAATGCCCACAAATCAGCCGATCGTTCTGCTCAAGGAGGCGCAGGGTGAGAGGTTTCTCCCGATCTGGATAGGAATGACCGAAGCCACGGCCATCGCGCTCGCCCAAGCCGAGGAGCCGCCGCCGAGGCCTCTGACCCACGACTTGTTCAGGGACGTGCTGAGCGCGCTGGGCGTCGGCCTGCGCGCGGTCAACATCGTCGCTCTGCGTGACGGGATTTTCTTCGCCGACCTGGTGTTCTCCAACGGCGTCGAGGTCAGCGCGCGCCCCTCCGACTCCATCGCCCTGGCACTGCGCACGGGTGCGCGGATCTTCGCCAGCGAGGAGGTCGTGCAGGAGGCCGGAGTGATCATCCCTGATGACCAGGAGGATGAGGTGGAGAAGTTCAGGGAGTTCCTTGACACCATCACGCCCGAGGACTTCGGGCGCGCTGGGTAGAACCCCCTTTGTGAAGGCTCATGCCCTTGGCCGACACCAGGGGTACGCATTTCACTGCATTTACGCTTCACGACGCGCCGAGCCGGATCGTTGACTGCGGATGGTCACGGTCCTACGGTGCAAGTGAAACCTGTGGTTGTCCTTTGCGAACCCCCAGATCAGACCACGGGATGAGAGAAAGCCGGAGGTCCGCGTGGCGGTCAGCAGCGGCGAGGGAAAGACGGCCGGCCAGGAAGACCCGGTGCGGCGCGAGAGTGCGCGCCAGCGTGCGGGTGAGCAGGGCCTGCTCTTCGACGAGCAGCCCACCACTCTGCCCGCCGACATCGGCTATCGCGGCCCCACGGCCTGTGCGGCGGCCGGCATCACCTACAGGCAACTGGACTACTGGGCGCGCACCGGCCTGGTCGAACCCACGATAAGAGCCGCTCAGGGCTCGGGCTCCCAGCGGCTGTACAGCTTCCGCGACATCCTGGTGCTCAAAGTCGTCAAGCGGCTGCTCGACACCGGCGTGTCGCTCCAGCAGATCCGCACCGCCGTACAACACCTGAGAGACAGAGGGGTCGGCGACCTCAGCAGGATCACGCTCATGAGCGACGGAGTCAGCGTCTACGAGTGCACCTCGGCCGACGAGGTCATCGACCTGCTGCAGGGCGGTCAGGGAGTGTTCGGGATCGCGCTCGGCAGGGTCTGGCGCGAGGTCGAGGGATCGCTCGCGGAGCTGCCGGGGGAACGGGCGGCGGTCGAGGACACCGTCCCGGCCGACCACCCCGCTGACGAACTGGCCCAGCGCCGGAAGGCTCGCCGACTGGGCTGATCCCCGAACGCTGGTAGCCTAGGGCTGAAGCTGACGACCCCGTGCGGGAGAGTCCCCGGGCGACCGGGGCGCCGAAGGAGCAAACCTCCCCGGAATCTCTCAGGCACCCAGTACCGCTCGGGTGAGGCAACTCTGGAAAGCAGGCACGCCAGCCAGGCGCGCCTCACCGACGGTGCAAGCCCGCGGAATTGCGGGCGAACCTCTCAGGTTGATGACAGAGGGGGAGACCCGGCATACGCCCGTGCGCTCTCCATCAGCCTTGGGAGGCAGATCCATGACCGAGCCCCTCAGCAACCTCGCTGCACCGCCTTTCGCGACCCGTCATATCGGTCCCTCGGACGCCGAGCAGGCCAAGATGCTGGAGGCGGTCGGATTCGAGTCGGTCGCCGATCTGGTGGCGGTGGCCGTACCCGAGGCCATCAGGGCCAAGGACCAGCTGAGGTTGCCCGCCGCGGCCAGTGAGACCGAAGTGATCGCCGAGCTGCGGGCGCTGGCCGACCGCAACCAGGTGCTCACCTCGATGATCGGCCTGGGCTACTACGACACGATCACCCCCGCCGTGATCCGGCGCAACCTGCTGGAGAACCCCGGCTGGTACACCGCGTACACGCCCTACCAGCCCGAGATCTCCCAGGGCAGGCTCGAGGCGCTGCTCAACTTCCAGACCGTCGTCTCCGACCTGACCGGGCTCGACGTGGCCGGCGCCTCCCTGCTGGACGAGGCCACCGCCGCCGCCGAGGCGATGACGCTGGCGCGCAGGGCGGGCAAGTCCAAGAGCAACGTCTTCGTCGTCGACGCCGACGCGCTGCCCCAGACCAAGGCCGTCCTGGCCACCAGGGCCGAGCCGCTGGGCATCGAGCTGGTCGTCGACTCCCTCGAGGGTGAGCTGCCCGAGTGTTTCGGCGTGCTCGTGCAGTACCCGGGCGCCTCCGGTCGCCTGCGTGACTTCCGCGCCCTCGCCGAGGCGGCCCACGCGCACAACGCGCTCGTCGTGGCCGCGGCCGACCTGCTGTCGCTGACGCTGGTCGCCGCCCCCGGCGACCTGGGCGCCGACATCGCGATCGGCTCCTCGCAGCGCTTCGGCGTGCCGTTCGGCTTCGGCGGCCCGCACGCCGCCTACATGTCGGTCCGCGAGGGCCTGCAGCGGCAGATGCCCGGACGGCTCGTCGGCGTGTCGGTGGACGCCGACGGCGACCCGGCCTACCGCCTGGCCCTGCAGACCCGCGAGCAGCACATCCGCAGGGAGAAGGCCACCAGCAACATCTGCACCGCCCAGGTGCTGCTGGCCGTCATCGCCGGCATGTACGCCGTCTACCACGGCCCCGAGGGGCTGCGCCGGATCGCCACGCGCACCCACCGCATGGCCGTCACGCTCGCCGAGGCCCTGCGCGCGGGCCGCGTCGAGGTCGTCCACGACGTCTTCTTCGACACCGTGCTGGCCCGCGTGCCCGGCAGGGCCGCCCAGGTGGTCGCCGCGGCCGCCGAGCGCGGGATCAACCTCTGGGCGGCCGACGCCGACCACGTCTCGATCGCCTGCGACGAGAAGACCACCCTGTCCCACCTGGAGCAGGTCGCGGCCGCCTTCGGCGTGAGCGTCTCGCTGACCGACCTGGCCGCCGAGGACGCGCTGCCCGAGGGGCTGGTCAGGGAGGGGGAGTACCTCACCCACCCGGTCTTCCACAGCCACCACTCCGAGACCTCGATGCTGCGCTACCTGCGCAGGCTCCAGGACAAGGACATCGCGCTCGACAGGTCGATGATCCCGCTCGGCTCCTGCACGATGAAGCTCAACGCCACCACCGAGATGGAGCCCATCACCTGGCCGGAGTTCGCGGGCATCCACCCCTACGCCCCCGTCGAGCAGGCGGGCGGCTACATCGAGCTGGTCGAGACGCTGGAGGGCTGGCTGGCCGAGGTGACCGGCTACGACGCCGTCTCCATCCAGCCGAACGCCGGCTCGCAGGGTGAGTTCGCCGGGCTGCTGGCCATCCGCGCCTACCACCGCGCCAACGGCGACACCCACCGCGACGTCTGCCTCATCCCCTCCTCCGCGCACGGCACCAACGCCGCCAGCGCGGTCATGGCGGGCATGCGCGTCGTGGTCGTGGCCTGCGACGAGGACGGCAACGTCGACCTGGACGACCTCGACGCTAAGATCGCCAAGCACGCCGACGCGCTGGCCGCGATCATGGTGACGTACCCGTCCACGCACGGCGTCTACGAGGAGACGATCACCGAGGTCTGCGCCAAGGTCCACGATGCGGGCGGCCAGGTCTACGTCGACGGGGCCAACCTCAACGCCCTGGTCGGCCTCGCCAAGCCGGGCGAGTTCGGCGCCGACGTATCCCACCTCAACCTGCACAAGACCTTCTGCATCCCGCACGGCGGCGGTGGGCCAGGCGTGGGCCCCGTGGCCGTCCGCGGACACCTGGCCGCCTACCTGCCCGGTCACCCGCTGCACAACGGCTCGCCGGTCGGCCCCGTCTCGGCCGCGCCGTACGGCTCGGCGGGGATCCTGCCGATCTCGTGGGCCTACGTCAGGATGATGGGCGGCGATGGCCTCAAGGCCGCCACCGAGCAGGCCATCCTGTCGGCCAACTACCTCGCCCGCCGCCTGGCCCCGCACTACCCCGTCCTCTACACCGGGCGCGGCGGCCTGGTCGCGCACGAGTGCATCATCGACCTGCGCCAGATCACCAAGGAGACCGGCGTCTCGGTCGACGACGTGGCCAAGCGCCTCATCGACTACGGCTTCCACGCGCCGACGATGTCCTTCCCCGTCGCGGGCACGCTCATGATCGAGCCCACCGAGAGCGAGGACCTGGCCGAGCTCGACAGGTTCGTCGAGGCGATGGTCGCCGTCCGCGGCGAGATCGCCAAGGTGGCCGACGGCTCCTACGACAAGACCGACAACCCGCTGCGCAACGCTCCGCACACCGCGGAGTCGCTGGTGGCCGACGAGTGGACGCACCCGTACACGAGGACCGAGGGCGCCTACCCTGTCCAGGGGCTGCGCGACGGGAAGTACTTCTCGCCGGTGCGCAGGATCGACCAGGCCTACGGCGACCGCAACCTGGTCTGCGCCTGCCCGCCCCTGTCGGCGTACGAGGACTGAGCGACCGGTAACGGGCGGCTTCCCCTGGGGGGAGCCGCCCGTTCGGCATCCTGGCGCCGCCTGGCGTTGGGACGCAGCCAACACCGGTGCACAGGATGGTCATGTCGGGCGACGCGGCGACCTGAAATCGTTAGGCTCGACGTTGATCGCCATCGGTTGGTCGCCGTCGAAGGAGCCTTGTTGACGTCCCCCGAGCTCGACACCCCGCTGACCACCGGCCCGCTCGAGCAGGCCCGCCGTCTCGCCGAGAGCGGCGACCTCGAGGGCGCGGCCGCGATCTTCGCCGAGCTTTCCGCCGACCCCGAGGGTCACGACAGGGCGCAGGCGGCCGTCGGGCTCGCCGTGGTGCTGGAGGAGCGGGGCGACCTGGCGGGCGCCAGGGCCGCCGCCAGGGCCGCGCTGGCCACGGGACACCCCGAGTACGCCGCACAGGCAGCCTGCCACCTCGCGCGCGGCTTCGAGCGGGAAGGGAACGACGAGCAGGCCAGGGGCGCGTGGCAGGCCGTCATCGGCGTGGGAACGGCCGCCTACCTTCCCCTGGCGCATCTCGCGCTGGCCCACCTGGCCACCGGCGAGGAGGAGGCGGAACAGGAGCTGCGGGCGGCGATCTCCGTCGGCGACCCCGATCTGAGCTCCCGCGCCGCCCAGGAGCTCGCCGAGCTGCTGCTGGACGGCGGCGAGCCGGGGGAGGCCGCGGCGGTGCTCGTCGAGGCGCTGCCGCTGGCCGAGGGCGCGTACGAGGGGCGGCTGCGGGTCCTGCTCGGCATCGCCCACCTCGAACAGGCGTGCGCGGAGTTCGCGGGCGCGGTGGAGTTCGGGCAGGAGGCGGAGACCAGCGCGCTGGCCATCGAGCTGCTCGCGCGCACGCTGCCGCTGCGGGGGCGCGCCGACGACGCCGAGCGGGTCTGGGACTACGGCCTCACCCACGCCGACGAGGAACTGGCCGCGCAGGTACGGCTCCGCCTCGACCGGGACCTCGGCAGGGACCTCGACGGGGACCTCGACAGGGACTCGGTCAATCCCGGCGGATGAGCGCGACGGCGGCGGCCACGTTGATGATGACGATGCCTATCCACACCATGGCCAGGCCGATGAAGCCCGCCTGACCTCCGGCGATGGCCGACAGAGGAATGGCCAGCGCCATGGAGCCCAGCGCGAGGGGCACGATCGGGGCGCTGTTCTTGTCACCCTTCTTCTTGGACGGGCGCCGGCTGTCCACCTCGGCCCTGACGCGCTCGGCGATGGTGGCGTCGAGCTTGGCCACGAAGGACTCGACGAGGGCTGCCTCGTAGTCGGGGCCCAGGTCCTTGCGGGTCTCCATGGTGGCTCGCAGCTCATCACGAATGTCTGACATGCGGCCAATGTCCCACGGCGTTTGACGCGCCGCCATCCTTCCTCGGAAGGAACCGCCTTCCCCCGATGTACGGGGTCACCCTGACCTCGCGCCGGGACCGGAATCCCGCGCCGGGACCGGAATCCCGCGCCGAGACCGGAACCCCCGCGCCGGTCCCGACCTCAGCGGGTGGGTCGGTGCGCAGTGGGGGTGACCTGGGCGGCTACCGTTGGAGGGTGGAGATCATGACGCCGCGGGGGGCGGCACTGGTCGACGTCGACGAGGTCGAGCGGCCCAGGTTCCTGCTGGTCCTCACCCACGGCTCGGCCGGCGGGGTGGACGCGCCCGACCTGCTGGCCGTACGGGAAGCGGCGACGGCCAGGGGTGCCCTGGTGGCCAGGGTGACGCAGCCGTTCAGGCGGGCGGGGGCCAGGGCGCCGGGCTCGCCCGTCCGGCAGGACGAGGCGTGGCTGGCCGTCATCGAGGAGCTGACAGGGCGCTATCCGGGGATCCCGCTCGTGCAGGGCGGCAGGAGCAACGGCGCCAGGGTCGCATGCCGTACGGCCAAGGCGGCGGGCGCGGACGCGGTGGTGGCGCTGGCCTTCCCCCTGCATCCACCGGGGAAGCCGGAAAGGTCGCGAGCGGACGAGCTGCGGGGCGCGGGGGTGGACGTGCTGGTGGTGAACGGGGACCGGGATCCCTTCGGGGTGCCCGACGCCGCCGACGCGGCACGCCTGGTTGTGCTGAGGGGCGAGGGACACGACCTCAAGAGAGACCCCGCGAAGGTCGGTGAGCTGGTCGCCGACTGGCTCGCGGGGCGGTACTGACGGTCAGGCGGCTCCGACCAGCGGCATCGGCCTGTGGGGGGCGATGACGTCGCCACTGGGCAGCAGCTCCCCGGTGTCCTCGAACAGGACCACACCGTTGCACAGAAGGCTCCATCCCTGCTCGGGATGCGACGCGAGCGTGCGTGCCGCCTCGCGGTCGGGCGCCTCAGCAGACGGACAGGCCGGGTCGTGCGGGCACATCGGCGTGCCTCCGATATCTCTTCGATTGCTCCTTCGCCGGAAGCGGCGGGGGAGCGGCTTTTGGCTGTTTCGTATTCTGCGCCAAGTGTGCGGCGTGCGTCACACTTTCCGACATAGCCCGTTCGGACGATTTCAAGGAGGACCCCCCGGGTGGTTCAGACCATGTGACCCACGACACAGGGTGCCTTACACAAGATAACGACCCAACGTCGACACGCCGACGGACTGGTAAACCCTCGGTTACGCGGCCAGTCCGCGCAGCATCGCCTCCAGACCGCGCTCGAAGTCGGCGTCGGCGCGTTCGTCGCGGCGGGTCCACGTGTCCCGTTCGGGGTCGGCCCACCCCGACTGCTGGACCTCCACCGCGACGCTGCCGAAGACGAAGGCGCGCATCGTGCGCACGGCCTCGGCGGCGTCGGGCATCCCCGCGTCCGTCAGCTGCTCGATCTGCTCCATGATGGCGATCGCCGTAGCCCCTTTGGGGGGTTTGGTCAGGGCCAGTGCGAGCACCCCAGGATGCTCCCTGAGCGCCGCCCGCTGCGCCCTGCACCACTGCTTGGCCGTCTCCTGCCAGCTGGTGGCGGGATCGACCTGGATGGCGGTCACGTGTTCGGCCAGCGCGTCCATCAGCGCCTCCTTGCCGCGGGGCAGGTGGTGGTAGATGGCCATGGCCTCCACCTGGAGCGCGTCGCCGAGCCTGCGCATGGTCAGCCTGCGCAGGCCCTGTCCGTCGGCGATGTGCAGGGCGGCGTCGATGATGCGCTCGCGGGACAGCGGGACGGGCGGTCGCTTGGCTGGCATGGAGATCATCTTGCCATACTTTGTAAAGGCGGTCACGCGTCCGACGTGGACGGCGCGCCGCTGCTGCGCTCTCGTACGGCCCGCTTCGATCCACCCGAGTGGGTGTTCGGGCACGGAACCGCGTACGCTACCGCTCGTAACGAGTGAAAGGGAGCTGTCCGATGGCGTTTTTCCGTCCGCGTGTGAGCCGTGAGGCCGAGGTGCGCTTCCACGCCGACCTGGAGATCTCCAAGAGCTTCCCGGACCTGATCGCGAAGGCCAGGCAGGCCGAGGCGGTCGTGCACGACCTGAATGAGGCCGACGCGCCCGAGATGGAGCTGCGCGCGGCGGGCCTGCTGTTCGACAAGGCGCTCACCGACGCCCTGCGCGCAGCCGAGGCCGGTCAGCGTTCCACGTTCGGCGTGAAGTCTTACGACGACCGCATCGTCCGCCGTAAGGCCAAGGCCACGCCCGAGGGCGCGCGCTGGACCGCCGAGGTCGACAAGCTCCGCACGCTCCGCGAGGACAACAGGCTCAACGGAATCCCCCGCCTGCCCCGCCCGGTCCCCGCCGCCCGTTGACTCCCCGCTGTCCCATGGCGGCGCCGCGCGTCGTCAGGGTTTGAGCAGGTCGATCACGCGGGCGAGCGGGAGCGCGGGGGAGCGGTGCCCGTTCCTGCCGGTCATCTCCTCCGCCCCCGTGAGGGCGTTGAGCACGGCCTCCTCCACCGCCTCCACCACCGCGGCGTAGAAGGGGTCCATCCGTCCCCACGGGACGAACCGCAGGCTCTGGTAGTCCTCCTCGGTGACGAAGCCGCTCGTCAGCGCCCCATGGTTGGCCGTGGAGAAGGCCAGGAAGATGTCGCCGGAGAAGTGACTGCCCGTCGTGCCCGTCCTGGCCAGGCCCAACGGCACCCTGCGGGCCAGCGCCTTGCACTGTCCGGGCAGCAGCGGCGCGTCGGTCGCGATCACCGCGATCACCGACCCCGCGCCCGAGGGGGCGTACCAGTCCGTGGTGCCCATCGGGTCGTCGTCGAGCAGCCGTGGGCCCACCTTGTGCCCCGCGATGGTCAGCTCGTGTCGGCTGCCGAAGTTCGCCTGGACGAACGCGCCCACCGTGTACGTCTCGGACCCGTGCTCGACCAGCCGCGACGCCGTACCGGAGCCGCCCTTGAACGAGAAGCAGTTCATGCCGGTGCCGCCGCCGACGTTGCCCTCGGCGACAGGGCCCGACGCGGCGGCCTCGATGGCCTGGGCGGCGTGCTCGGGCCGTACATGAGGGGCGTTGATCTCGTTGAGGTAGCCGTCCCACGTCTCGGTGACCACCGGCAGCAGCCACTCGGCGGCCAGGCGCGGGTGCGCGCCCGCCACCCAGTCGATCACCCCGCGATGGACCGTGCCCACCGCGTGGGTGTTGGTGATCGTGATGGGGAGGGTCAGCGCGCCGATCTCCTCGATCCACGCCGTGCCGGTCATCTCGCCGTTGCCGTTGAGGGCGTGAGTGGCCGCCGCGCACGGCACACCGACCGCGTCGCGGCCCCTCGGCAGGATCGCGGTCACGCCCGTGCGGGCCCCGCCCTCGGTCAGGGTGACGTAGCCGACCTCGACGCCCGGCACGTCGGTGATCGCGTTCCAGCGGCCGGGACGACCGTCCAGCGTGATCGGCAGGTCACGGGCTCTCATGCGACTCTCCTCGGATCCGGGCGGTTCGTGGCGACGCGGGCGTGGCTCAACAGGAGGTCGACGTTGCGCGTGCAGGGATCATTGTGGCCGACCTGCCATCACGGGTCGATCGTGAGCGCGCCGCCACGGTGTTCGTGCCGCCGGACGTGCTGACCGTCGCCACGGGCGCGTGTACTCCCCGGCTGCCGTACGCACGAAAGAACGCCTGGCACCTCACGGGTGGTGCCAGGCGTTCGCTTGGATGGCCGGCTAGCTGGCCCAGTCGAGCAGAGGGCGGGTGTTACTCGGGTGACGCAGCTTGGAGAGGGACTCCTTCTCCAGCTGGCGGATCCGCTCGCGGGTCAGGCCCAGGTGCTTGCCGATCTCGTCCAGGGTGTGGGGCTTGCCGTCCACCAGGCCGAACCGCAGCGCCATGATGCGCGCCTCGCGGGGCGACAGGTTGTCCAGGACACCGCGCAGCTGGTCGCCCAGGAGCTGTCGGTCGACGATCTCCGACGCCTCGGGGGAGTCGACGTCCTCGATCAGGTCGCCGATCGTCGTCTCGCCGTCCTCGCCGATCGTGGCGTTGAGCGAGATCGGCTGGCGGCTGGTGCGCAGCAGCTCCTCGATCTGGTCGGGCGTCCTGTCCAGCTCGACGGCCAGCTCCTCGGGCGTGGGTTCACGGCCGAGACGCTGGTGCATGTCACGCTCGACGCGCGACAGCTTCGACAGCATCTCCAGGACGTGGACCGGCAGCCTGATGGTGCGGGCCGAGTCGGCGAAGCCGCGCTGGATGGCCTGCCTGATCCACCACATCGCGTACGTCGAGAACTTGAAGCCCTTGGTGTAGTCGAACTTCTCCACCGCGCGGATGAGGCCGAGGTTGCCCTCCTGCACGACGTCGAGCAGGGCCATGCCCCGGTCGGTGTACTTCTTGGCCACCGAGACGACCAGGCGGAGGTTGGCCTCCAGCATGTGGTCCTTGGCGCGCTTGCCGTCCTCGATGACCATCTCGAGGTCGTCGCGGTAGGCGGGGGAGATGCTCGGGTCGCTGTCGAGCTTGTACTCGGCGTACAGCCCGGCCTCGATCCGCCTGGCCAGGTCGACTTCCTGGGCGGCGGTCAGCAGCGTACGGCGGCCTATCGACTTGAGGTAGGTGTGGACGGAGTCGCCCATCACCGACTGGTTGTCGTCGAGATCGAGCGTCTCCTGCTCGAGGTCCGCGTCCTCCGCGGCCATCTCGAGGTCCTCGGGCGCGTCGACTTGCTCGGCGGGCTGGTCGGCCTGCTCGGGGACCGCGTCGGCGGCCACCGTCTTCGCCGTCTTCGCCGTCTTCGTGGTGGTCGTCTTGGTGGTGCTCTTGGTGGTCGTGGTCTTCTTGCGCGTGGTGGTCGCCTTCTTCGCGCTGGTGGCCTTCCCGAGCGCGGGCTCGTTCTCGGCGGCCAGGCTCACACCGGCCTCCGTGAGCTCACGCAGGATGGAACGGCCCTCGTTCGGGCTGATCCCCGCTACGGCAAAAGCTTCCCGCAGCTCCGCCAGGGAAAGGTGACCCTGAGCTCGCCCTCGGTCAAGGAGCTGGTCGAGGGTTGCGGGCGAGGTCGCCACGGCGGTTCGGGGCATGAGGACACCTCCTCCATACGGAGTCGCAGTCGGTAGAAAGTTTGTGGTGGGGCGGCTCCGGCCGCTCATCGCACCAGTATCAATAACGTCGTCGGCAGCTATTTGTTCCCGTACAAGATGAAAAAACGGGCGACCGCCGGAGCCGGCGGCCGCCCGTCGGACGTGGAGCGTCTAGTCGTCCACGTCTTTCAGCTTGCCTGAGGCCTCCGGCATGGGCATCGGCTCTGCGCCTTCCATGCGCGTGTCGGTCCAGTAGTCGACGGCCTCCTGCGGGTCCTGGTTGACCTCGTGGGAGACCACCGTGTCGTCGTTGCTGTTGTTGTCTGTGTTGTTCGTCTTAGCGGGCTGGTCGGACGGCGCCGGGGTGTTCACGTCGGCCCTCGTCTCCTGACTCACCTTCTCGAGCCTGCCCGCCGAGGCGGCCGCCGCGACAGAGATGCCACCGACGACGATGACGCCGACGGCCGCCGCGGACACCCACATCTTGCGGGTTGGGGTCATGAAGGTCTCCTCCTTCTTCCAGCTGCTCCTATAAGACGCAGCCGGTGGCCGTCAGGTTCCGGTCCGAAGTGCCGCGAGATCGGTTTTACCATTTGGCAGCAGCGGAAGTGCGGACAGAAGCCGCAGCTCGCGCGGCGCGGCGTAGGCGGGGAGCCGGTCGCGGGAGTAGGCGCGCAACTGGTCGAGGGTGGGCGGGTTGCCGGGGTCCGTGGGCACGACGACGGCGACGACCGCCTCGCCCCACTCCGGGTGCGGACAGCCGACCACGGCCACGTCCGCCACCGCGGGGTGGAGGGCCAGGACGCTCGCGACCGAGGCGGCGACGACTTTCTCGCCGCCTGTGTTGATCACGTCGTCGGCGCGGCCGAGGACGCGCAGCCTGCCGTCCTCGATGGTGCCGAGGTCGGAGGTGACGAACCAGCCGCCCTGCGCCGGGCCGCCGCCGGAGCGGGATCCGTCGGCGAAGGGGGTTCGGTCGTCGGAGTGGGATCCGCCGCCGAAGGGGTACCCGTGGCCGGAGCGGGACCCGTCGCTGGAGCGGGACCCTTCGACGGAGCGGTACCCGGAGAAGAGGACAGGGCCGGCGACGAGGATCCTGCCGTCTTCCCGGATTTTCAGATCTACATTGTCAAGGGGCTGGCCGTTGTAGACGCAGCCGCCGCTGGTCTCGCTGCTGCCGTACGTCGTGACGATCCTGGCGCCCGACGCGCGCGCGGCCTCCACCAGGCCCGGTCGCGGCGCGGCGCCGCCCAGCAGGATGGTGGCGAACGCGCCGAGATCGGCGCCCCGCTCCACGAGGCGGTGGAGCTGGGTGGGGACCAGCGAGACGTGCTCGGCCCCGGACCCGGCGACGGCCTCGGGATCGAAGCGGTCGTGGATGATCGGCTCCGTGCCGCTCAGCAGCGCCCTGGTGAGCACCTGCAGGCCGGAGACGTGGGAGGGCGGCAGGCAGCACAGCCAGCGCTGGCCCGGCGAGGCCTCCAGGCGGCGCAGGGAGGCGGTGGCCGAGGCCTTCAGTGCGGCGGCGGTCAGCATCACGCCCTTGGGCGCGCCGGTGCTGCCCGAGGTGGCGATGACGACGGCGACATCCGCGGGCACGCCAGGGCCCGCGGCCTGCCGTACCCCGTCGACGGTCTCGATCTCGCTCGGGCGCAGGGCGCGCAGGGCCGCGTCCGCGTGGTCGGGGGACAGGGGGAGGACGGCGGGACCCTCGCCGGACAGCGCCGCGGCGACCGCCTCGAACAGCCGGGGACCTGGCGGGAGTACGAGCGCCCGCAGGGGCCGGTCCGGATGCGACGGGTTCCTCCACATGCTCGTAAGGTTAGTGGCGACAGACGAGGCGTCAGCTGGGAAGGTGCGTTGATGGGTTCTGGGCCGCGGGTCTTCCGGATCCCGATGCGCACCCCTTTCCGCGGTCAGACGGTTCGCGAGGGTGTGCTGATCGAGGGGCCCGCCGGGTGGGGGGAGTTCTCGCCCTTCCCCGAGTACGGCCCCCGCGAGTGCGCGCGCTGGCTGGCGTGCGCGCGTGAGGCGGCGTTCGAGGGCTGGCCGGCACCTGTGCGCTCGCGGATCCCGGTCAACGCGACGATCCCCGCCGTCCCCGCCGAGCGGGCCCATGAGCTGGTACGGCAGGCGGGCTGCGGCACCGCGAAGGTCAAGGTCGCCGAGCGGGGGCAGAGCTTCGCCGACGACCTGGCCAGGGTCGAGGCGGTACGTGACGCGCTGGGGCCTTCGGGCAGGCTGCGGGTCGACGCCAACGGCGCATGGGACGTGCCGACGGCCGTTCGCCACCTGAAGAAGTTGAACGCCTTCGACCTGGAGTACGCCGAGCAGCCCTGCGCGACGCTGGACGAGCTCGCCGCGGTGCGGCGGGCGGTCGACGTGCTGATCGCGGCGGACGAGTCGATCAGGCGGGCCGAGGATCCGCTGAAGGTGCGGGCCGCGGAGGCCGCCGACATCGCGGTGGTGAAGGTGCAGCCGCTGGGCGGGGTCAGAGCGGCGTTGCGGGTGGTGGAGGCGTGCGGGCTGCCCGCGGTGGTCTCCAGCGCGGTGGAGACCTCGGTGGGGCTGGCGGCCGGGGTCGCGCTGGCCGCCGCGCTGCCCAGCCTGCCGTACGCGTGCGGGCTCGGGACCATGTCGTTGCTGTCGGGGGACGTGGTGGGCGACTCCCTGACGCCTGCCGACGGGTTCTTGCCGGTGTCCCGTCCGGCAGTGGATTATTCGCTTTTGTCGGAGTTTGAGATCGAGTCGCCGTCGTGGCTGCGGCGGATGCAGGAGGCGGACCTGTGAACCCGGCTACCGCGCTCGCCACCGTGCTGGTGGACGAGCTCGTGCGTTGCGGCCTCACCGATGTCGTGATGGCTCCCGGGTCCCGCTCGGCTCCGCTCGCGCTGGCCCTCCACTCCGAGTCGCGGGTGCGGCTGCACGTGCGGATCGACGAGCGCTCGGCGTCCTACCTGGCGGTGGGCCTGGCCCGCAGGTCCGAGCGGCCCGTGGCGCTGATCTGCTCCTCCGGCACCGCGGTGGCCAACTTCCACCCCGCGGTGATCGAGGCGAGCGAGTCGGGGGTGCCGCTGCTGGTGCTGACCGCGGACCGGCCGCCGGAGCTGCGCGGCACCGGCGCCAACCAGACCATCGACCAGTTGAAGATCTTCGGTAACTCCACCAGGTGGTTCGCCGAGGTCGGAGCGCCCGAGGAACGGCCGGGCCAGGTGGCCTACTGGCGGTCGCTTGCGGCCCGCGCCTACCAGCGCGCGCTCGGGCCCTCCGACCCGGGACCGGTCCATCTGAACCTGGCCTTCAGGGAGCCCCTGATCCCCGACGGCGACACCTCGTGGGTCGAGTCCCTCGACGGCGACACGGCGGGATCATGGGTGCGGGCCCGCGTCGCACCGCCGCCCGTGGCGCTGCACCTGCCGCCGACCAGGCGCGGCGTGCTGGTGGTCGGCGACGGGGCGGCGAACGTGCGGCGCTACATCGCGGCGGCCGGCATGGCCGGCTGGCCGGTGCTGTCGGAGCCCAACGGCGGCGGCCGGTACGGTGACCACGCCATCTCCACCTACCACTTCCTGCTCGGGATGCAGTCCTTCGCCGACGCCCACCAGCCCGACGTGGTCGTGACGCTCGGGCGTCCAGGGCTGTCCAGGCCGCTGCTGTCGTGGCTGCGGCGGGCGGAAGAGCACATCGTGGTGGCCACCGACCTGGCGCACTGGCCCGACCCGACCCGGTCGGCGACCCAGGTGGCACAGGCGGTCGAGATCCCCGTCGCCGCGGGCGATGACGCCTGGCTGCACTCGTGGCGCAGGGCCGACGCCGCGGCCAGAGCGGCGATCGACTCTCTCCTTGACGATTCCGGGATGACCGAGCCGCGGATCGCCAGGGATCTGGCCGACTCACTGCCGAACGGGGCGCTGCTGTTCTGCGGGTCGTCGATGCCGATCAGGGACCTCGACCAGGCGATGCGGCCCAGGCGCGGGCTGCGGCTGCTGGCCAACAGAGGGGTTTCGGGGATCGACGGGCTGGTGTCGACGGCCATGGGAGCGGCGCTGGCGCACAACGGGCCTTCGTACGCGCTGCTGGGGGACCTGACGTTCCTGCACGATCAGAACGGGTTGATCCTTGGGCCCAGGGAGCCGCGTCCCGACCTGTGCCTGGTCGTGGTGAACAACGACGGGGGCGGGATCTTCTCGCTGCTGCCGCAGGCGGGGATCAGGGACCCGTTCGAGCGGGTGTTCGGCACGCCGCACGGGGTGGACCTCGGGTATGTGGCTGCGGCGAGCGGGACGCCGTACCAGCTGGTGGAGGAGATCTCGGACCTGCCCAAGGCGATTCGCGGGGAGGGCCTGCGCGTGGTGGAGGTCCGTACGGATCGGGAGTCGAACGCGGCCCTGCACGCGCAGTTGAGAGAGGTGGCGCAGACGGCGGTCCGCGACGTCATCGGGTGAGGGCGGCCGGCGCCCTTTTGTGGTGACGCTCGCCTGCGGTGACACCCGCTTCGTGGTGACGCTCGCCTGTCGTGACTGACGCCCGCCGACTGTGACGCTCTTCAGCTGTGACGCTCTTCAGCTGTGACGCTCTTCTGCAGGGGCGCTCGCCTGCGGGAGGCCCTTCTCCGTGGTGACGCCCTGTGGCGCTCTCTCTCCCCGTGACGAGTCCGGGCACCGGGCACTCTCGGTCAGCGTTTCGCCAGGCCTGTGTGGATGAGGTCCCACACGGCGTCGAACGCGCGCTCAATGCCCGGCTTGCTCCAATCCGCCGCATACACGGGATCGTGAAAGCGTCCCGTCGCGTCGAACACGGCCCGCGCCGCCGCCCGCACGTCCACCGGCGTGAACTCACCCCTGGCCACACCGTCGCCGATGATCCGCTCCAGCTGGCCGACCAAATCCTCCAGGTGCCGCTCGATGACCTCGCTCGACTCCGCCACCAGGACCATGTAGGTGGCGAAAAGCTCAGGGTCGTCGAGCGCCTTCTTCCTCTTGGCGGCGAACAGCACGGCCAGCCAGTTGTGCAGGCGAGGACCAGCGGGCCCCGGGGTTCTGACCGCGGCCATCAGCGGCGAGTGCGACTCGTCCAGCCAGCGCTGGGTGACGGCCTCTCGTAGTGCGGCCTTGCTGGGGAAGTGCCGGTAGACACTGCCGTGACTGACCCCCAGAGCCCGAGCCACATCGACCACCGTCGTCTTGGCCGGCCCGTACCTGCGCAGAACGTCCTGGGCGGCGGCGATGATCTGCTCGGCGGTCAGGGTGCCATCTGTCATGTGACCAATTCTGTCAGTTGTCGAGGGTCGGACGAGCGGCGCCGAGATTCCCAACGGTGCGCTGCGGTACAGCCCGCCCGCGTACCGGCAAGACCAGGCGATGCTCGAGCGGCGGTGTGAGGGCAGGTCTGTGCGGGCGGCGCGGCTCAGGGCTGCTCGCTGTCGAGGTGGGCCAGCTGGGCGGCGGCGTAGCGGCCTCCTGCGGCGGAGCCTGCCGGAATGATCGACTGGATGCGGGCGAGGTCGTCCGCGGTCAGCGTCACGTCGAGCGCGCCGAGCGCCTCCGACAGCCGGTCACGGCGACGGGCGCCGATCAGCGGGACGATGTCCTCGCCCTGGGCCAGGACCCAGGCGATCGCGAGCTGTGCGACGGTCGCGCCCTTGGCGGCCGCGAGGTCGCGCAGCCCGTCGACCAGGGTCAGGTTGTGGGCGAGGTTGTCGCCGCCGAACCTGGGGCTGACCGAGCGGAAGTCGCCCGCGGCGAGCTGGCGGTCCTTGGACCAGTGGCCGCTGAGCAGGCCGCGGGACAGCACGCCGTACGCGGTGACGCCGACGCCCAGCTCCCTGCAGGCGGGCAGGATGTCGGCCTCGATGTCGCGGGACAGCAGGGAGTACTCGATCTGGAGGTCCGCGATCGGGTGGACGGCGTGCGCGCGCCTGATGGTGTCGGCGCCGACCTCTGACAGGCCGATGTGCCGGACGTGGCCCTTCTCGACCTCCTCGGCGATGGCGCCGATGGTCTCCTCGATGGGTACGGCGGGGTCGACGCGGGCGAGCCGGTAGATATCGACGTGATCGGTGCGCAGACGGCGCAAGGTGTAGGCGAGCGACGTCTTCACCGCGGCGGGGCGGCCGTCATAGCCGAGCCAATTGCCGTCGTAGTCGCGCTGGGCGCCGAACTTCACGCTGATCTGTACGGCGTCGCGGTCACGATCCTTGAGCGCGTCGTGGATGAGCAGCTCGTTGTGGCCCATGCCGTAGAAGTCGCCGGTGTCGATGAGGGTGATGCCCGCGTCGAGGGCGGCGTGGATGGTGGCGATGGACTCGGCCTCGTCGGCTGGGCCGTACAGGTCGGACATGCCCATGGCGCCCAGGCCGAGGTCGGAGACACGCGGACCGGTGGTTCCAAGAGTTCTCATGGCCTCGACTATGGCATATCGATTGACAGATTTCAAAATCTGTCAGTCCATGAAGCCAGGGCATCGCCGCGCACGCCGGCGAACAGTAGGAGGTATCGCCCGCGGCGAGGCACGCCCTGCGGATCACAGAGTTCACTACCGGAGACTCTCCGCAACTGAACGGCTCGCCGACTGGCAAGATCGCGGCGACGCCGGCTTCACTTCCTTTCCGTTACGACGATCGCGCGCGTCATTCCGAGATACGCCAGAAATCCGCCACAGCGATCCGGAAGGGGCCGCAGGTGCTGCTCAGGGGTGGTGCCGTGGGGTTGCGGCGGTCTGGCGTCAGCTCGGGTCGTCTTTGAGGGGCTGGTCACAACGCGGTCTCCTACGGGGTCCGCGTTGTGTCGGCGTGGGGCGCGGGGTTGCCGTGGCGGGCGGTGCGGCGGGCTCCGACCAGCAGCAGGATGTTCGCGAGCAGGAGGATCGGCCAAGGCGTGGACACGAGGACCACGGCGCCGACCACGGTCCAGATCCCCAGTGTCCAGGCGATGAACTGCGGTGGCGTGATGCGGCGGCGGTCCAGCCACAGCACGATCAGGCCGACCACGACGAGCGGCACGCCGAAGCTGGCCACACTCAGCCAGTACGCGCTGTTCGCCGGGCTCATCGCGGCGAGGTCGTCCCCCCGTAGTCCCCCGCTGAACCACGTCCCGGCGTGGCTCGCGGCTTTCTCCACCGTCAGCGCAAGAAGCGTGTGCGCGGCTCCGAATAGTGTGATGAGCCAACCAGCCCATTTGATCATTTGAACTCTCCATTCTCTTCGCGGAACCGCGTGGCTCCGTCGAGGTTGTCTGCGTGACCGTGGTCCCGCCACGCGCGTTCCCATTGCCGGGTCATCGCCGGGTAGACGACCAGGTACCGGAACGGGCTGATCCCGGCCATGTACAGCCGTCCGAACAGGCCGTTGGGTTTGACCAGGGCCGCCATCCGCAGCTCATGGTCGCCGTTGTCGGTGGGGATCCACCCGAGGTGGCAGACGGTGTGAACGGTCTCGTCCTCCACCCGGAAGTCGGGCGTGATCTCGTGGATTCGCCACGGGCGGCTGGTGTGCTCGGTGTCGGGAAGTCTCCTGGTCATGGTCGGCCTCCCCGTCACCGCGATAGGAAGCGTTGGGCCTGGCGGGGCTTGACCTGCCGGTCGCTGAAGCCGTCGGGCACCGCGCCCAGCTCGCGGACGGCGTCGGCTGACGCCCGGCAGGCATCCTCGGGCTCGAGCGCACCGGTGATGACGACGGCGTCCCCGCCGGGAGCGCCCCAGATCTCGGCGCGCAGGAGGCCCGGCCGCGTGCGCGCCGCGTCGATGACCTGGCGGCAGCGGCCGGCTAACTCCTCGGCGTGCCCGGGAGCCGGGTAATGGAAGGCGACGAAACCGAATGACACGACTACTGTCCCCTCTATTGTTATACGGTGACGTATAAGTCGAGGCTAGACCGGTTATACGGCTCCGTACAACGGATTGAAAGGGTGAGGTGGGTCATACGATGGGTGCGTTGCGCACACCGCGCGAAACCTGGGTCGAGGAGGGGCTGCAGGCACTGGCCGAGGGTGGTGTGGACGCGGTGCGTGTCGAGGCCCTGGCCAAGGCGCTCGGCGTGACCAAGGGCGGTTTCTACGGCTACTTCGCCGACCGCGACGCGCTGCTGACAGAGATGCTGGACACCTGGGAGCGCGAGAGCGTCGACGACGTCCTCGACCGGGTCGAGCGGGAGTGCGGCGACGTGCTGGACAACGTCCGGCTGGCCGGACAGCTCACCTTCTCCAGCGGCCGCCTGCTCCCCATCGACCTGGCCATCCGCGACTGGGCCCGCCGCGACCAGGCCGTCGCCGAGCGCCTACGCCGCGTGGACAACCGGCGCATGCGGCTGCTGCGCGACGCGATCAGCACGTTCTGCCCCGACCCCGACGAGGTCGAGGCCCGCAGCCTGCTCGCCTTCGGCGCGGCCATCGGCAGCCACTTGATCGCCGCCGACCACCCCGGACGCACCCGCGATCAGGTCATCGCCCGCGCCAGCGACCTCATCCTCAACCGCCCACCCGGCAACCCGAGGTACTGATAAGCGCTCACCTGGCGCACATCCGCACTGATTGGTCGGGCGAGGCGCCGTGAAGGACACCAGCAGGAGGAACGGTCACATGCCCGCCGCGGCCGGTCAGCCGCTGCGCGGCGGCACCGCTGGGACGGACGCCCGAATCGCCGACCATGACCGCACCCCTACCCGTTCGGCCTCCTACAGCCCCGGGTAGAAGGCCGTAGAGCCCAGCTGCTCGAACCAGCTCGGTGGCTCAGGCGCGGTGAACGCGTTGGCCATCGCGTCCAGCCAGGCGGCGAACGTGGGGAAGTCTGGGGTGGAGTTGGCCAGGTCCTCCCAGTCCCCGCCCTCAACGTAGCGTGCGCGCCCTTCCTGATCGTCGTAGTGGTGGTAGTAGACCGGGTATTCGCCGTCTGCGTCCGGCTGGGTGACATCGAAGCACCAGACCGCCTCGTTGTCTGCGTCGGCGAGGGCGAAGCCGACCAGGTGGTTGTGGACAGCCACCGGCCGTCGCCGCGGTCCACATGCTCGGGCATATGCACGAGATCGGAGTTCAGCTCAACGATGGCATCGTCACCGACGACGACGAACTCGATGTACCCGTTGGATGAGACGTCCCAGCGCTTACAGGCAAAGGTGTTGTGCTCGGCGAGGAAAGCCCGGTAGCTGGGCGGAGCCGTCCAGCCGACGGTTCCGAAATGGGGCTTCAGCCCTGTCTCGCGGTCGCGGACGGCTTCGGCGGAGGCGGGCTCCGACGCCGTGATGATGACCGTTCCGGATTCGGCGGTCGGCGCCGACATCGCCCTCCAACTCAGTCAGCGGCGCGACGGTGCCCGTGCCGACCTGCCGGCCCTGAGATGGCCGCGGGGCGGCGCCTCAGCCCGCCTCCTGGCGGCAGCACATGACCAGATCCATGGCCTGCCGCATCGCCCGCCGTACGCCTTCGGGGGTGTCGCCGCGCCGCAGGGCGGCCAGCGTCGCGGCGCTCACCGCGCCCACCATCGCGCCCACCAGAGTGGCGGCGGCGATCTCGTCCAGGTCGTCCTGATAGGCCTCGTGCAGCGCCTGGGCCACCTCGTCCTGCGCGGCGACGTATCGCTGCAGCATCCGCGCCTGCAGCACCGGCGCCGAGCCCGCCAGGCGGACCCGTAGCGCAGCGAGCCCGCTGGTCAGATCGCTGTCCCAGCTGTTGGCGATCATCTGGTCCATCGCCCGCACGAGGACGTCGGGGAACACCTCGCCGGGCCGGCGCTCGGCGATCACGCGCAGGGCGAGGTCGATCCGCACGTCGGCGTTGGCGAACAGCACATCCTCCTTCGCCTGGAAATGGAGGAAGAAGGTGCGGGTGGACACCTCGGCCGCCTCGGCGATCTCGGCCACGGTGACGTTCTCGTAGCCCTTGTCCTCGAACAGGCGGACCGCCGCCTCGATCAGCGCCTGCCGCGTGCGCCGCTTCTTGCGCTCTCGCAACCCCAGGCTCTCACTCATGCCCACATCCTATTGCACTCCATGCATTGCTTCATGCTATGTATTGATACATCGAATGTAGCGAATTGATGAAGGGAAGGTCACCATGGGAAGCCTGGACGGACGCGTCGTCCTCATCACCGGCGCCGGTCGCGGCATCGGACGCGAGGAGGCGCTGTTCTTCGCCGCCGAGGGCGCCAAGGTCGTCGTCAACGACCCCGGCGTCGCCATCGACGGCTCCGGCGGCGACGCCGGGGTCGCGGGCGCAGTGGTCGAGGAGATCGTCGCCCGCGGCGGGCAGGCCGTCGCCAACACCGACAGCGTCGCCGACTGGCGCGGCGCCCAGCGCATGGTGGACGCGGCCCTGCGGACCTACGGCGACCTGCATGTCGTCGTCAACAACGCGACCATCGAACGGAACCGGGCACTCGTCGACCTGAACGAGGAGGAGTTCGACGACGTCATCGCCGTGAAGCTGAAGGGCACGTTCTCGGTCACGCGGTGGGCGGCCCGGCACTGGCGCGAACGGTTCGAGGCCGGCATCCGCGTCGACCGGGCCGTCATCAACACCTCCTCGGGCTCCGGCCTGCTCAACCCGCTGCCTACCCAGGCCTCCTACGCGGCCGGCAACGCGGGCGTCGCGGCGATGACCATCATCGGCGCGCTCGAGCTCGGCCGGTACGGCGTGCGCGTCAACTGCATCTCGCCCTCCATGGCCCGTACCAGGCTCACCCTTGAGGTCCCCGGCATGGGTGAGGAGCCACCGGCGGACGGCTTCGACCCGTTGCACCCGTCCACCAGCGCGCCCATCGCCGCCTACCTGGCCACCGCCGCGTGCCCGCTCACCGGTCAGGTGCTCTCGGTGCGGGGCGGATCGGTCGCGGTCAACCACGGCTGGTCGCGTGGCGGGCACGTGCACAAGGACGGCCGGTGGACCGTCGGCGAACTCGCCGCGCAACTACCGGAGGTGCCGATGGACGACCCCTTCGGCAAGCTCGCCGACGCCCTCGGCAGCGCCCTCGGCCGCACCGGGCACGCCCGGATCCAGGAGATGATCAACGCCCTTCTCGACCAAGGAGCGCATTCCGGCTGACGGGCGCCACCCTTCGCGCACGGCCTGTTGGTAAGGCTGGCGCCACCGGCCGCCATCTGTGGCATTGCCGCTGGTAGGCGGCGCTGGACACTTCGGGCACCCCCTGCGCGCGCGTGATCTACCGGCCTTGGTGAACGTTCGCGGCCGGAATCGACTGGTTGTGACCCGGACCACGGCCCTTCTGCCGGATCAACCGGTATGTCAGATGGGTGATGAGGCTGGTGCCCGAGGGGTCACTGAGGGGTTCGAGAGTGATGTCCCCGACGTTGTCGAACAGCCGCTCGCCCCTGCCGAGGATCACGGGCGCGACATGCAGGCGCAGCTCGTCGATGAGCCCTGCCGCCAGGTACTGGTTCACCGTCCGCGCGCCGCCCGCGATGGCGACGTCGCGGTCGCCGGCGGCCTCACGTGCCTGGGCCAGTGCCGCCTCGATCCCGTCGGTGACGAAGGTGAACGTCGTGCCATCCTTCATCGTCAACTGCTCACGCGGGTGGTGGGTGAGGACGAAGACCGGCGCGTGGTACGGCGGCTCGTCGCCCCACCAGCCGTTCCAGTCCATGTCCCAGACGCCGCGGCCGGGGCCGAACATGTTGCGGCCCATGATGAAGGCTCCGGCTGCGGTGATGCCCTCGATCACCGCGGCGTGCCGCTCGGGCTCGTCGAACATCCACCGGTGCAGGCGCTCGCCCAGGCCCTTGCCGAACGGGTTCTCCAGGCTCTGGTTCGGTCCCGCCACGAAGCCGTCGAGGGACATCGCCATGTCACAGGTGACCTTGCTCATCTCACTGCCTCCTGCGTTTCCGGGCGCTCGTCTGGCGCCGCCTTCAAGGGGAGGTCGGAGCCGTCCGCCCGTTCTCTACATGCCGGCCGGAGTCCTCTTCAGGATGCGGGTCCTCCCGATCGCCAGAGCGGATGCCGTCGTCGACGGCCGTCCCGGAAACGGGTCGTCTACGGGACGGTGCCGCGACGGACGATCGCACGTCTGGCGGAGCGACTGAGCGTGGAACCGGCCGACGGGCTCCGGGTCACACCAGCGCGTACATCAGGCGGTACGGACCCCAGCGCAGCGCTCTGGTGAGGGTGAGGTTCCTGGTGTCGACGCCTTCGAGCAGGACGGCTAACGCCATGTCCACGGCGTTGACCGGGCCTGACGCCTGCCCCGCGACGGGTACGCGCCCCCAGGTCCAGCCCCGGCGCCGGAGCAGGACGCGCGTGTCCGCGCGACGGAGTTCGAAGTCCTTGCCGGACCCCACCGCGATGTAGGTGTAGCAGGCGCCTTCGTGGTCGAGACGGAGACCGCGGCCGCCGCGGGTCAGCGCCCACCAGCGACGCCGGAGGGTCACCTGGCGCCCTTCGATGTCCAGTCTGGCGCTGCCCAACGACGGCATGTAGGAGTACGCGCGTCCGGTAAGGCGAGCGGTCGGGAGGTGTTCGCCGCGCACCTCGGTCGCGAAGAGGTTCGTGTCGTCGTCTCGCGCCACCGGATACTCGACCTCCGCCTGGCCGAACGGGCCCAACTCGCCCCGCAGGCCGAACCGGTGGTACGTGCGGCTCCCCACGCGCACCTCGAACGGTTCGAGGGCGAAGGTGAAGCTCGTCATCGGGGGTCCCTGCCGTTCTCCATCACGAAACCGTTGAGGCGAGATCAGCAAAGCACGGCATCCCGGCGGTCAGTGACGCGGGTCCAGGATGGGGCGGCCAGGAGCGGCGGAGCGGATCACGGCCCGCCGCGCTGCGGAGACGGCCGCGACCTGGGCAAGGGGCAGCCCGCGAGTGACCATGACCGACCCCTGGTGATCGCCCTCAATGGCACGACGATCACAGTCACTAGGCCGGTTTGGAGTCAGTGCCGAACTCCGACGATGCGATCGCGCCGGCGATCAAGCCACCGATCGGGATCGCGCCCCAGGAGACGAAGCGGACCGTCGCCATCACCCGGGGGCAGCAGTTCGGGCGGACCGGCCGTCTGCCGGTAGGTGCGGGTCACCTCGTCGCACACGGGGTACTGGAGAAGCGGCCCTATTCCGATCGCCCGCCGCGCCACGACTACCTGCTGACCGCGAAGGGTGAGGGTCTGCTGCCGGCACTCATCGCGCTACAGGATTGGGGCACCAGACATGTGATGGGCGATGGGGCGCTGACCGCGACCAGCGAGGACGGGTCGGCCGTGACCCGCCGGGTGCATGAGCTGGTCAATCGAAAGATGCCGGATGTCGTTCTGGAACGACACGACGGCGAGCCGGTCGCGCCCAACGCACCGGGTGGCGTCTGGACCGTGCTCTACTTCTTCCCCGGCACATTCGCCCCCGGCTCGATCGCATCCACCGGGTGCTGGCCGACAACGCCAAGAACTACCGCATCAGCCTGCCTTTCAGCAGGCCTGCGCCGCCCTGGGCGCCCGCCAGAAGTTCATTCGCCCGCAAAAACCGGGCCGACCCGATGACCGGTGGATGGTCCCGCCACCGGGGCGTCACACGACGGCGACGGCATCGATCTCCACGAGGAACCCGGGGCCCAAGCCGGCCACGACGTGGACCGTGATGGCCGGCGGCGGGTCGGCCAGGTTCCACACCTCCTGGAAGGCGGCCACACCCTCGTCGAACGTGTGGCCATCCACCACGGCGATGCGCCAGTGCACGATGTTCGCCAGGCTCGCTCCCTCGCTCTCCAAGATGGTCGCGAGGTTGCGGAACACCTGCCTGGCCTGCTCCCCGACCGTGGGACCGACGACCTTACCGTCGGCGTCGACGCCGTTCTGCCCGCCGACGTAGATCGTCTTCGCCGGCTGTTCGACCACGACGGCCTGACTGAAGGCCGGGCTGCGATGGAGTCCCTCGGGGTTGACGTGCCGTACACCCATGTGTTGCCTCCTCGGATAATGAAACCAGTTATAGTGGTTTCGTACGAAACCATTTATAGTGGTTTCATGCGAGCGAGTGCAACCGGACGCGTGCTGCACGACCCCAAGGGAGGGTCGTTCTGGTTCGACGCCGGCGCAGTCTGCCTGGACTTCGCCCACACGGGCGGCGAGGGCCGGTACGCGGTGTTCGAGGCCCTCCATACGCCTGCAGATCTAGGCGAATGGCTGGCCCAGCCGCCGCTGGCCGCGGTCACGACGGTCCCCGTGACTGCCCGAGAGTTGACCGCGGCCAAGGCCCTCCGCCAGGCGATCTGGGACGCGGCGCACGCCCAGGCGGGGCGTCGCCCCCTGCCCGCCGCGGCGGTCGCGACCATCAACCGGGCCGCGGCCGCGGCGCCGCTGGTCCCCGAGCTCGCCGCCGCCGACACGACCGCGGGGTGGGCGCCGCCGGTGCGGGCAACGCAAGCGCTGTCGACGCTGGCACGGGAGATGATCGAGCTGCTCTCAGGGCCACTCTCCGGGCGCATCCGCGAGTGCGCGAGCGACGACTGCCCGCTGGTGTTCGTCGACTCGTCCCGCCCCGGCGCCCGGCGCTGGTGCGCGATGGAGCGCTGCGGCAACCGCCACAAGCTCCGGGCTCTCCGCGCCCGGCGGGCCACGGACCCGTGACGCAGCCTCAAGCACGGCGAACCCTGTGTTTCACCAGCGATCACGTATGAAACACCCGAGGCCAGGCGAGTCCAGGGCGTTCACCGTTTCATGGGTCGGTGCAAATATTGAGCCCGCTCGCCCGGTGAGCCGTTCGGGCGAGCGGGTTTCTGCGGCGGGCGGCTTCAGACGCGCGAGAACTGTCGCGGCGCGCCTCGATGTGAGGGCTAGGACGCCACGAGTTGAAGGATCTCGCGAGGGCGGGATTCGCGCTCGTCATAGGCGAGGTCGAGCCCTGCCGCCTGTATGGCAGCGAGCGACGCCGCGAACGCGTCCTCGGACTCCCATTGCACAATCGAAATCACCGCGTCGGCGGACACCCAGCAGTCAGCCGAAAGGCATCCCGGGTGCCGACGGAACTCCTCGGCGACCTGGTGGACGCGGGAGATGAACTCCTCGCGGTGGGCAGCGTGCGGATAGTGGCTCGCCACCATGCCAACCTTCATGATGCTCTCCTTGGACTCTCTCGATGGTGTGTTGTGGCTCGGATCGTTGGCGGGCGCCTGGGCCGGACCGGTTCGTGGTGTGGTCGGCCACGGCGGCTTACGCCCGCTGTCACAGGTAGGTGGGGTCGGACCGCCACTCAGTGGTCAGGTTCCCTAGCGCGGTGGCTGCGGCCCTGAGCGACACGGTTGCGGTGGGTGCAGAGGCGCGGTCGGCCAGCCGGGGAGGCCCTCTCGGAAGGCGGTGTGCCGTCGGCCGACGTGGGGCTCGGCGGGGTACGGTTACCCCGCGCTTCGATCGCCGGCCCGCATCCGCCAGCCGCGTCCGATCATTCGGACCAGTGCCGGATCCACGATCAGGTGTCGGAACGGCCTGATCGCGGCCATGTAGGCCTTCCCGAACAGCCCGTTCGGCTTCACCAGCACGGCCATCTGGCCGCGGTAGCCACCGGCCTGGTCCGGGACCCAGCCGATGTGCATCACCGTGTGCACGGTCCGGTTGGCCATCTCCGCCGCCCACTCGTTGTCCGTCAGGTAGACCGAGGTGAACGGGACCGCACGGAAGTCCGGTCCGGGTGAGGCGTCGCGGAGATCCGCCGGCAACCTGTCGCGCAGTGTCCGCACGCGTGCGCCGATGCCGGTGCCGGGTTGGTCCCAGCCGAGCAGTTCCCCGATCTTCCAGCGGAGCGCGAAGAGCGTACGGGTGGCACCGGAGAATCGTCCCTCGCCGGAGGACATCTGCCGGACCAGCAGCGCGAGGTCGTCAGGACCGCCAGGCGTCGGCAGCGCCCACACGTCCTCGAGCCGGAAGTCGGGCGCGAGGGCGTGGATCCGCCAGGGACGCGAGGTGTGTGCGGCATTCGGGATCTTCATTAGTGGACCACCTTCAGTGCAGAGGGGTACGTGGCACGGGGGTCAATCCCGAGTACGCCGGCGGCGCCGCTGGCCGCGAATGCGATCACTGCGCCCTTGATCGCACCGTCGGCGGCGAGCGCGGCGGCTCGGGCCGGCGAGCCGTCGGCCCGCCTCCGGGGGAGACCGTGGACCACGGGGTTCACGACTGACGCCGGCGGTCCCATTCGGCCATCAGGCCGAACAGGGCGAACCTGTCGATCGCCGGCTGGTCGGGGTGAAGCTCGCGGTACCGCTGGTAGACGTTGACCACGACCCGCTCGGCGTCCAGCCAGTCGGCGTACTCGGCCAGGTCGATCCCGAACGCCGCCTCCTGGAAGTCCAGCCCCTTGGCGTAGGCGGCGTCGGCCTGCTCGACGACATGGCGGAGGTAGTCGCGGACGGCGCGGATCCCGTCGGCGTCGGTCACCGGGCCGTGGCCCGGCACCACGACGGCGGCGTCGAGGCCGATCATCGTGTCGCAGGCGGTGATCCAGTTGGCGATGGGGCCGCTCCACACGATCGGGGTGCAGCCGATGAACAGCAGGTCGCCCGCGAACAGCACGCCCGCGTCGGGCACGTGCACGATCGTGTCGGCCTCGGTGTGGGCGGGCCCCAGGTTGAGCACGTGCACCTCGCGCCCACCGACGTCGAGGTTGAGCCGCCGATCGTAGGTCTGGTCGGGGATGCGCAGGCGGATGCCGCCGAAGTCGAACGGCCGGAAGCGGTCGCGCAGGTACCGCGAGAGCGTCGGCCCGAGGTCCATGACCTGCAGGGCCGCGGTCAGCTCCGGCGGCATCTCGGTGCGCATCTCGTGCGCGGTCCCCTCGGCGGCGATGAGGCGCACCGAGCCGGGCAGCAGCTGTCCGCCGTGGGTGTGGTCACCGTTGGCGTGGGTGAGCACCGCGTGGCTGAGCGGGTGGCGATCGGTGATCGGCCGCATGCCCGAGAGCATCTCGGCGGTGAGCGGCAGGTCGTAGAGCGTGTCGACCAGGAGGGAGGCGCCGTCGCCAGCGACGAGCCCGGCGTTGCTCATGCCGTACCCGCCGTCGGGCAGCAGCCAGGCCCAGACGCCGTCGCCGACCTGGTGCAGTCCCTTCGTGTACGGCAGGGCGGGTTCGGCCGGGTTCACCCGGGGCCGGCGCACCGGGGCGGCCGGGTCCGGCCTGGCGGCGAGGGGGTGCGGGGCGGCGCCGGCCCGCACGGTCTGCCGAACCTCGCCCAGCCCCTCGGCGCGCAGGGACACCACGTCGCCGTCCTTGAGCCAGCCGCGGAACGCGCCGAGGTCGCCGAAGTCGAGATGCTCCAGCAGGCAGCAGCCGGGAACGGTGCCCGAGCCGAAGACGTCACCCGGCTGGAGCTCGACACCGCGTGAGGCGTAGGAGACGACCTCACCGAAGGACCAGTCCATGGCGTCGGTACGGCCCTCGCCGACCGGCTCACCGTTGACCTCGGCCCGCACCTGGAGCGCGAGCCTGCCGTTCTCGAGGAACGGCAGCTCGTCGGGGGTGACCAGCCACGGTCCGAGGGTGGTCGCGCCGTCCTTGCCCTTGGCCTGGCCGATCTTGAGCTGGCTCTCGAGGCCCTGCAGGTCGCGGGCGCTCCAATCGCAGTAGAGGGTGTAGCCGGCGATGTGGCCTTCGGCCTGTTCGGGGGTCAGGTCGCGGCCCGGGGCGCCGATCACCGCGCCGATCTCCAGCTCGAAGTCGAACCAGGCGCTGCCGGGGGAGATGGGCACGTCGTCGTGGGGTCCGATGACGGTGGCGGGGTTGGCGAAGTAGAAGGCGGGGATCTGGTACCAGACCTGCTCCAGCGTTCCCGTGCCGCCGGCGGCTCTGAGGCAGCCGCGCATGTGGTCGAGGAAGCAGAGGCAGTCACGCAGGGACGGCGGTCTAGGGATGGGGGCTCTCAGCGTGACGTCGGCGAGCGCGACGGTCTCGTCGGGCTCGGCGAGCGCCCGCGCGCCCGCCTCGCGCAGCGAGGGGAGCAGCTCGACCAGGGTCGTGCCCCGGGGCAGCGCGTGGATCAGGTCGCCGTTGATGACACCGACCCTGTCGCCGTCAGCCGAGGTGTAGGTGACGAAGCGCAAAATGACCTCCTGTGTTGGCCAGCATAGAATACGATTGCTAGCACAGAAGGAGGTGGCATGACAACGCGACGAGAGCAGACCAGTCACGAGAGCCGCGAGCTGATCCTTACGGCGGCGGCGGAGCTGTTCGCGGAGAAGGGCTACAGGCAGACCACGTTCGCCGACGTGGCCGAGCGGTCCGGGATCAGCAGGGGGTCCATCCCGTGGCACTTCGGCAGCAAGGAAGGCCTGCTGCTGGCCGTGCTCGAACGCTCGGTGGACCTCCTCCGCGCCGGCCTCACCGAGGAGCCGGAGGAGATGGACACGGTGGAGGAGGTGGCGGCCGGGTTCGTCCGCCTGATGGAGGGCACCAACGCCCTGTTCGTCATGCCCACCACCAAGCTTTTCGTCACGCTCCTGGTGGAGGCGCTGGAGCCGGGCTCGCCGATCCAAGGCCGCTACTTCGAGATCCACAACACCCTGCGCGGCCACTGCAGGCGATGGCTGGAGCGCCTCCCGCTGCCGCCCGGGGTGTCCGCCGAGGCGCTGGCCGTCACGATCATCGGCGCCGTGATCGGCATCCATCAGCAGTGGCTGCTGGCGCCCGACCGGGTCGACGCCGAGCAGGCATTGGCCGCGCTGCGCGCGCTGGTGGCGGGGGCGGTGCTGACGGTCAGGGGATGAGCAGGCCCTGGGTGTGGAGGGTGTCGAGGACCAGGCGGTTGGCGGCGGAGACGCGGTCGCGGTCGCCGTGGGTGAGCCAGGCGATCTCCGCGATCTCGGCGTTGGGCGTGAGCGTGCCCGTGTAGTCGGCGGTGTAGCAGGTCATCCGCACCGTGACGTCCGCCTTGCCGTGGGCGGGCGCCTCGTAGGTGCCCACGTGGTGGAAGGTGCCGGGGACGAGCGAGACGGTCAGCTCCTCGGCGATCTCGCGCAGCAGGGCCTCGGTGTCGCTCTCGCCCGGCTCGCGCTTGCCGCCGGGAAGGTAGAAGGCCTCCTGGCCGTGGGAACGGGTGCCCAGCAGCTTGCCGTCCTCAAGGAGGACCCATGCGACCTTGTCGATCACCTGCCTCTCCTTTCTCGGCGGTCGGCGCAGGTAGTCGGCCTGAACAGACCCTTTCACAGGGTAGCTCCTCCGGCTCGGCGGACATCCGTGAACGCTACGGTGTTCGACGCGGTCGGCCGACTGACTAATGTGGCCGGATGCATATCGACGAGTGGCTGCAGGCGATCCCGCCGGTGTGGATCTGTGCGCTGGTCGGGCTGGTGATCGGGCTGGAGAGCCTGGGCATCCCGCTTCCCGGCGAGATCGTCCTGGTCAGCTCGGCCCTGTTGTCGGCCAAGGGCGTGGTCAGCCCCGTCTGGGTGGGCGTGTGCGCGAGCGTCGGCGCGATCATCGGCGACTCCATCGGGTACGGCATCGGCCGCAAGGGCGGCAAACCGCTCTTCGACCGGCTCGGCAGGCGCTTCCCCAAGCATTTCGGGCCGCACCACATCGCCAAGGCCGAGCATTACTTCCACCGCTACGGGATGTGGACGGTGTTCCTCGGGCGGTTCATCGCCCTCCTGCGCATCCTGGCGGGGCCGCTGGCCGGGGCCCTGCGCATGCCGTACTGGAAGTTCCTGGTCGGGAACGTGCTGGGCGGCATCGTCTGGGCGGGCGGCACCACGGCGGTGATCTACTCCCTGGGGATCGTCGCCGAGAAGTGGCTGAAGGGGTTCTCGTGGGTGGGCCTGGCCGCTGCCGTGCTGTTCGGCATCGGCACCACCTGGTACGTCAAGAGGAAGGCGAGCAGGGCCTCAGCGCTCGATGAGAGTGACCTCGAGGGAGTAGTGGGACGCGCGGTAGACATGTGAGCCGTGCTCGACGGCCTTGCCCTGGTCGTCGTAGGTGGTACGGACCATGGTCAGCAGCGGCGCGCCCCTGCGCTCGTCGAGCAGCTTGGCCTCGGTGGCGGAGGCGGCGCGGGCGCCGATGCGCTGGTTGGCCACGCGCATCCGAACCCCGGCCGCGCGCAGCAGTTCGTAGAGGCCACGTCCCTGCAGGCCCTCGGGGGTCAGGGGGGCCAGGCCGACCGGCAGCCAGTTGTGCAGCAGGGCCAGCGGCTCGCCCGAGGCGAAGCGGAGCCGTTCGAGATAGAGGGCCTCGTCGCCGGGGGACAGGCCGAGGACCTGGGCGACCTGCTCGTCGATCGGCCGCGGTTCGAGGGCGAGGACCTGGGTGGCGGGCTCCTGGCCTGCGCGGCGCAGGTCGTCGTAGAGGCTGGTCAGCTCGACCGAGCGCTTGACCTGGCCGTGGACGACCTGGGTGCCGACACCGCGCTTGCGGACCAGCAGGCCCTTGTCGACGAGGTACTGGATGGCCTGGCGGATCGTCGGCCTGGACAGGCCCAGCCGGTCGGCGAGCAGGATCTCGTTGTCGAGCCGGGAGCCGGGGGCCAGATCGCCACGCCTGATGGCCTCGGCGATCTGCTCGGCTACCTGGAAGTACAGGGGGACGGGACTGGAGCGGTCCAGATCGATCGCCAGGTTCGCGGTCATGTGATCAGGTTAGCGAGGTCAGAATGTCCTGACAAATATTTCGTTGACGTTGCACACCGCGAGTGAACGTCCGACCCCCGCCGGGGGTCCGGGAGTCCGGGACCCGGGGCTGGGATCGCGTGGTGGAGGGTCGCGCTGCGGCCCCGGTCCTGGGCGGCTCCGGGGCGTGGTCCCGGAGCCAGGGGGTCAGGGGGTCAGGGGATTGGGAGGGGCTGGTAGTCGCAGTCGTAGCCGAAGTAGCGGGGCCCGGCCAGCTGGAGCCCCGCCGGCGTCACCCACCGCGGGTCGCAGGGCGCGCCGATCACGGTGACCCGCAGGCCGTACCGCATCGCCTCGGTGGTCACCGGCTCGCCGGTGTCCGTGTCGAGCACGCAGATCAGATCGGGCGTGGTCGCGACGATCGCGCCGTCCCTGCGCGCGAGCAGGTGCTCGTTCTGGAAGCTCAGCTCGAAGCTCCCGTCGCCCGCCAGCAGCGCCTTGCCGCGGGCGAACCCGCCGGTGGTGCGCCGCTCGACGTCCACGACCTTTCCGGTGAACAGCGTGACGCCGCCGAGCGCGGACGTCGCCGCCGCGACGGGATCGGCGTGGGCGGCGCGGGCCTGCCGTACGGCCCGCCCGAGATCCTCCGCCAGGGTCAGCGTGGCGGGGACGAGACCGTCGGCGAGCTGGTCGCCGCGCAGCACCGTGTCCGCGCAGGAGACCTGGCAGCCCATCTGGACGCACGCGGCGCGCGCGATGCGTTCGGCCCAGTGGTTGGAGACGGCGTCGAGCACCAGCGTGTTGCCCTTGTCGTCGGCGATGGCCATCGGGGTGTTGGACACGCCGATGAGCGTGGGCAGCACCATCTGCGCCTCGGGGAAGGCGCGGCCCATGGCGTCGCCGTCGACCAGCGGCAGCCCCGCCTGGGCGGCCGCGGCGATGGGGATCATCGAGTTCACGCCGCCGACCTCGATCGGCACGATGTGGGTGGCGCGGCGGCCGATGACGGCCTCGAGGGCGCGCAGCGCGGCCAGTTCCTCGGTGCCCGCCGGCAGCTTCTCCAGCAGCACGGTGGGCGCGCCCATGCCGGAGACGGGGACGACGGTCGCGTCGGCGGGGACCTCGGCGATGTCGTGGAGCATCACCGGCCCGTGGCGCCTGATCGCCTCCCTGGCCAGCAGCTTGCCCACGTAGGGGTCGCCGCCCCCGCCGGTGCCGAGGATGCCCGCGCCCCTGGCCATGTCGTCCAGGTGCTCGATGCCGATCTCACGCATTGATCTTCTCCAAGTCCAGGTCGCCGACGGCCTTCACCCTGATGCGGGTCGCGTCGCCGGGCAGGTAGGCCAGCGGGACCTCCTCCACCTCGGCGATGCGCACGCTGCCGGTGCGGGCGCCCGCCCGCTCGGCGCGGGCGACGGCCTCGTTCTTCGCCTCCCGCAGCACGGTCTCGCGCGGACCCGAGTAGACCTTGTCCACCTCGCCCCCGACCTGGGCGATGGCGGCGCCGACGGCGTTGGCCACCGCGAAGTGGTCGGGCCTGCGCACGTCGTCGAAGCCCGGCAGGTCGGAGATCAGGATGCTGCCGCCGCCCACCAGCACCACCGGCAGCGGCTCGGGCGAGGTGCGCATCCTGTCGACGGCGTCGGCCACCCGGCCGGCGATGACCTTCAGCGGCTCTGCGGGATCGACGCCGGCGACGAGCGCGGGGTCGCCGATGGCGGCGTGGCCGGCCGCGACGGCCAGGTCCGTGGCGGTCAGCGTGCCGCCGCCGAACACCAGCGCCTCCTCCGGCAGCAGGTAGCCGACGCTGCGTGGCCCGACAGAGCCGTCGTCGGCGACGACGGAACCGCCGCCGATGCCGATCGACAGCACGTCGGGGATGCGGAAGTTCGTGCGGACCTCGCCGACCATCGCCTCACCCGAGGCCTCCCGGGGGAAGCCGCCGACCAGGATGCCCACGTCGGTGGTGGTGCCGCCGATGTCGACGACCGCGCAGTCGGTCAGCCCCGACAGGTAGGCGGCGCCGCGCATCGAGTTCGTGGGGCCGGAGGCGAAGGTGGCCACCGGGTAGCGCAGCGCCCTGGAGACGTCCATGAGCGTGCCGTCGTTCTGCGAGAGGAACAGCGGCGCGTCGATGCCCGCCACTTCCAGAGCGTGGGCGAAGGCGGCCACGGTGCGCGCGGCGAGGGGGCGCAGCGCGGCGTTGACGATCGTGGCGTTCTCCCTGGCCAGCATGCCCACCCGGCCGATCTCGCTGGACAGCGAGATGTGCGCCTCGGGTCCGAGTTCGGCCGACAGGATGTCGGCGGCCCGGCGCTCGGAGGAGTCGCTGACGGGGGAGAAGACCGAGGAGATCGCCACCGAGCGCAGTCCCCTGCGCCTGATGTCGGCCGCGACCTGCCGCAGCTCGTCGGGGTCGAGGTCGGAGATGGGGGTGCCGTCGTACTCGTGGCCGCCGTGGCACAGGTAGACGGCGCCCTCGACGACCTCGCGTAGGCGCTGCGGCCAGTCGACCATGGGCGGCAGCGCGGCCGTGGCGGGCAGGCCGAGCCGTACGGCGGCGACCGGTTCCAGGCGGGCCGCCTCGACGAGCGCGTTGACGAAATGAGTCGTGCCGATCATGACCGCGGACACCTGGGTGGCGCCGAGGCCCGCGAGGGCCGCGGCGACCCCGCTGGTGACGTCCTCCGTGGTGGGGGACTTGACGGTGGCAAGCACGTCGCCGCCGTCTCCGATGAGGGCTGCGTCGGTGTTGGTGCCGCCGACGTCGATGCCGATGCGCATGGAGGTGGGTTCCTTCAGACGGTGAGGAGTTCGCGGGTGCCTCGGACCAGGCCGAGCTTGCCCGCGACGATGTAGGCCAGGCCTGCCAGGAGGAGGGAGTTCAGCGCCGGAATGCCGATCCACTGGTGGTGCTCGCTCAGCCAGCCGACCAGCGCCGCCGCGGCCCAGATGACCAGCGTCGCCGGGACCCAGGTCGGCTCGGTCTCCGGCAGCCTGCCCTCCTGGCGCGAGGCTTCGAGCGCGGGCCGCCAGCGCTTGACCACGAAGTACTCGGCCACCATGATCCCCGCGATCGGCGGGGTGATGACGCCGAGGATGAGCAGGAAGTCGGTGAAGCGCTCCAGGATGCCCATCGCGGCCAGGACGCTGCCGAACACGCCGATGCCGACGGTCACGGCCACCCTGTTCAGCTTGCTGCCGATCGTGGACTCGACGGCGTTGAGCAGGCCGAGCGCCGAGGAGTACAGGTTCCAGTTGTTGATCTTCACGGTGGCGGAGATCAGCACGATGACGCCGATCACGCCGGAGGAGGCGGTGATGATGGCGATGACGTCGGAGGACTTCACCGCGTAGGCCAGCAGGACGCCGGCCAGGCCCAGCACGTACTCGCCGAGCGAGATGCCCACCAGCGTCTGCTTGATCACATCGCCAGTATTGCGGTTGAAGCGGGTCATGTCGGGTGTGGTGATCGCGCCGACGATGTAGGAGCCGGCCACGATCGTGGCGCCGGTGGCGATCGAGATGGGCTCGCCGAACGGCGGCGAGGCGACGAGAGTTCCCAGGTCGTGGCGTGAGATCTCCACCCACATCGCCCATCCGGCCAGGCCGAGGAAGGCGGGCACGGTGATGAACGCGGTCATGCCCATGGCCTTGAAGCCACGGATGACCAGCGCGGTCACGCCGAGGCCCGCGATCAGCGACCACGTCCACAGCGGGAGCCAACTCATGATGGAGTGGAGACCGGCGGCGAAGACCGCGGTCTGCACGCCGAACCAGCCGAACAGGCTGAGGGTGATGACGACGCCGATCAGCGTCGAGCCGTAGCGGCCGAAACCCGTCCACCTGGCCAGCACCGAGGTCGACAGGCCCTCGCGCATGCCGGCGATGCCCACGAAGATGCATACGATCTCCAGGATCACCGAGCCGAGCGTGAAGGCCCAGAACGCGCCCCAGAACGACAGGCCCGCGCCGAGGGTGGCGCCGAGCAGGAACTGGGTCAGGTCCGACAGTTGACCGAAGCGCTGCACCGCCACGTTGAACCAGGGGTAGCGGGCGCTCGGTGGCACCCGCTCCAGCGGGTAGTCCTCGTCCGTTGTCGTAGTCGCCATGGAGAACATGCCTTTCACAGGGGGTGGTCACAGCCGCGCGGGCGGGCCGGCGGCCCTGGCGCGCAGCCGTACGAAGGGGCCGGGGAGGTAGGGCAGCCGGGTGTCGGCGGCCTCGACGATCCGCACGTGCAGAGGGTCGGCTCCGGCGCGGACGGCGCTGGCCCTGGCCTGCTCGACCACCGCCTCCATCGCCGCGGGCAGGTCGGCGCGGTCGGGCAGGCGCACGATGCGCTCGTACTGCCCGCCCACGGGGCTGGTGGCCGCGCCGATCGCGCCGGCCGTGGTCGCGTGCTCGGGATGCAGCCCATCGCGTACGGCATGCGCCCCGCCGCCGACCACCACCAGCGGCAACCGTCCCGCGCCCGGCTGCATGCGGTCGACGGCCTCGGCCAGGTCGGCGGGCTCGAAGGGCCTGGCCACCCTGATCAGCTCGGGGATGCGCAGGCCGACGGGCACCCCGCCGATGCGGGCGCCGGTGACGGCCTCCTCGGGGAATCCGCCCGCCAGCACACCCACCCTGATCCGGCGGGCGCCGACGTCGGCGACGACGGCGTCCTCGAGCCCGGTCAGCACGCCCGCGCCGCGCAGCATGCTGGCGGGGCCGCTGCCGAGGCTGAGGCCGGGATGCCTGGCCAGGTGCTCCAGACTCATCAGCGTGCCGTCGCCACGTGTGACGTGGACGGCGGTGACCGGAGCCAGCGCGGCCGCCAGGCGTTCGGCCACGCCGGCGGCGAAGCCGGACAGGGCCGCGTCGAGGACGGTGGCGTTCTCCCGTTCGAGCAGGCCCAGCGTGCCGAGGTCGGCGGACAGGGCGATCGGGAGGTCGCCGAGCTCCGCGCGGACGATCTCGGCCGCCTCCTGCTCCTGCTCGCCGTCGAGGGGAGAGAAGAGGCTGGTGACGGCGACCGCCTGCGCCGTGGCCGCGACGCTGGCGGCGAAGCGGGCGACGGCGTCCCTGTCGAGCGGGGTCCAGTCCTCGCGCTCGAGCCCGCCGCCGCCGTCCACGATCGCGCTGCCTGCCTCGACGGCGCGCCGCAGGTCCTCGGGCCAGCCGAACAGCGGCCTGACGGCCTGCGCCTCCTGACCGCCGACGCGCAGCACCGCCACCCTGAACAGCCCGCGCCTGCCGTCGACGGCCGAGGCCGCGCCGTGCAGGCCGACGGCCACCTGGGCGAGCGGCGGGGCGGCGAGGCCGGCAAGGGCGGCGGCGACGCTGGCCACCGGGTCGCCGGGGACGGAGGCGACCTTGACGGTGGACAGGACCACGCCCGCGTCGTCGAGCAGGGCGGCGTCGGTGTTGGTCGGTCCGACGTCGACTCCGGCCTTCACGCGCTCACCCGCCCTGGCGCGTTCGACGAGGAGTCGCGCGTGGCCCGTGCGGGAGCGGGCAGGCCGAGCAGGCCGAAGGCCTCGGGGCCCGCCAGGCGCAGGCCCTCCTCGGTGTGCCAGATCGGGTCGCAGGGCACGCGCACCACGTCCACCCGCAGGCCGTACCTGACGTGCTCGGCGTCCACGACCTCGCCGGTGCGGGCGTCGAGCAGCGCGATCACATCGGGCACCACCGCCAGCGGCGCGCCGTCCTCCAGGACGGCCAGGAACTCGGTGCCCGCCTCGATCCGAACCAGGCGGCCGAGGTCGGCCCCCAGGCCCTCGATGACGATCGGCCCCGTCTCGGCGATCTTCCCGGAGACGAGAGGGGCGGGCAGTTCGGCGCCGAGCCGCAGCGCCCGCGTGACCGAACCGAGCGCGGTGGCGGCGGCGACCTGGTGGCCGCGCATGACGTACTCCGTGGTCGCCACCTGGCCGCCGAACGGTTCGAGGGCGGCGCGCACCAGCCGTTCCAGCCAGCGCCCCTCCACATGGTCGATGACCACGGTCCTGCCGCGGCCGTCGCACAGCACGGCGGGGGTGGGGGAGATGCCGTGCAGCTGCATGACGGTCTGGTCCATGCGGGGGAAGGCGCGGCTCATGCCGTCGGCGTCGACGATGGGCAGGCCGAGGCGGGCGGCCCAGGCCATCGCCAGGCAGCCGTTCGCGCCGCCGATCTCGCTGGCCAGCACGGCGCCGACCGGCGTGCCGTACAGCTGCTCGATCTTCTGGCGCAGGTACAGCGGCTCGTCGGCGCCGCCGACGCGCTCGGACATCACCGCGGACGAGCCCGCGCTGCCGACCGGCATCACCAGCACGTCGGGATCGAGGTCGCGGGGCTGGACGACGCGGACGGGCCCGTGGTCGGACAAGGCCTGGAGGGCGGCGGCCCTGGTGATCGTCACAGGGCCGCCGCCGCCGGAACCGAGGACGGCGCAGCCCCTGGCGTAGGCGGGCAGTGACCCGGTGTCGATGTCCATGGACTCCGCGCTGCTGGACACCGTCGCCGCGCGGGCGAGCCGCGTGGTCAGGGAACTGGTCGGGCCCGAGTGGAGCGTCGCGATGGCCGACGGCGCGCTGATCGTGGTCCGCACCACGCCGCGCGATCAGGGCCGGGCCGGCCTGCGCGCCGCCGCCCTCGACGCCGAGCAGCTCCTCGACAGGGTGCGGCCGGCGGGCGTCGAGCTGCGCTGCGGCGTCAGCACCGCCCATCAGGGCGTACTCGGCCTGCGCACCTCCGCCTCGGAGGCCCGTACGGCGTTGCGCCGCGGCTCCACCGCGCTCGCCACCTACGACCTGGCCGGCCTGGACCGGATGCTGGAGGAGTGGTACTCCTCCGACGCCGCCCAGCAGGCCGTGCGGGAACTGCTCCAGCCGATACTGGAACAGAAGAGGGCAGGGCTGTTGCTGGACATCCTGAGGGCCTATCTCGACCACCACGGCTCGCCCGCCAAGGCCGCCGAGGAGGTGCGCATGCACCGGAACGCCGTGAGCAGGAACATCAGGCGCATCGAGACGCTTCTGCAGGCCGACCTCGACGACCCGCAGCAGCGCCTGGCGCTGCAGCTGGCGTGCAGAGCGGCAAGGATATGAGACATGACGGAACTACTCGACATCGCGTCGGAGGCGGCCAGAGCGGTGGGAGAGCCGCTGCGCAAGGCGTTCCGCTCCCGCCCGCCCGTCGACACCAAACGTGACTTCCACGACCCGGTGACCGAGCACGACCGCGCCGCCGAGGAGACGATCCGCGAGGTGATCCTCTCGCACCGTCCCGACAGCGTGATCGTGGGGGAGGAGGGAGGCACCACCGGATCCGGCGAGGTGACCTGGTACGTCGACCCGATCGACGGCACCGCCAACTTCGCCGCGGGCATCCCGTTCTTCTGCGTGTCGATCGCCGCGGCGGTGGACGGCGAACTGGTCGCGGGCGTCGTCTACGACCCGGTGCGGGAGGACGAGTTCACCGCCTCGACCGAGGGCGCCTGGTGCAACGCGACCCCGCTGCGCTCCCGCGGCGCCGCCCGCGACCGGGAGGCGATGCTGCTGAGCAGCTATCCGACCCCTCGTGACCTGGAGCAGCACGGGCAGGCGGCGCTGGAGCGCTACGCGGGGCTCATCACCTCCTTCGCCGCGGTCAGGCGCCTGGGCAGCGCGGCGCTCAAGCTGGCGCACGTCGCGGGCGGCTGGGCGGACGTGGCCTACGGGCGACTGTCGCACCCGTGGGACGTGGCCGCGGGGGCGCTTCTGGTACGGCAGGCGGGCGGCGTCTACCTCGGCGACCCGCTGGTTCCCGGCGACTACCTGGCCCACGTGAACGGCTTCGACCTGGCGGGCTCGGCCCTCGCCGACGCCTCCCGCTGACCGAACCCCCGAGGGTCCTGGAGCTCGGCTCGTGGGGTGAGGGTCAGGTCCTGCGGTGGGCGGCGCCTGCTCGGACGTGCTCGATCATGACCTGCTCGGCCGTCTCCCCGTCGCCGGTCTCCAGCGCCCGCAGGATCCTCTCGTGCGCGTCGAGCTGCCGACCGGCCAGCTCGACGTCCAGCCACAGAGAGGCCCCCGGCGGGACGGGAAAGCTCGCCCTGATCGCCCTGGCCTGTTGCCCGAGGAAGGCGGGCCCGCCGATGTCGGCGATCCGCAGGTGGAACTCCTCGGACTTGCCGCCGAGCAGGTCGTGCCGTCCCTGGGCGGCGTCGGCCACCATCGACTCATGCAGCCGCCTGAGCTGGGCGAGCTCCGCCGTACCGATGCGGGCGGCGGCCAGCCGGGCACCCAGTCCCTCGACCACGGCGCGCACGCCGTAGAACTCCTCCAGCGCCTCGTCGCCCAGGTCGACCACGGTCGCGCCGTGATGCGCCTCGTAGCTGATCAGCCGGTCCTTCTCCAGGCGCCGCAGCGCCTCGCGGACGGGCGTCACCGACACTCCGAGCCTGGCGGCGACGGCGGCGGCGCGCAGCGCGGTGCCGCCGGGAATCCGCCCGGTACGGATCTCCTCCAGCAGCGCCTCGTAGACGTAGTCCGCTTTGCTCAACGGTGCTCGCATAACTTATAAGATATAGAATTATGAGCAGTCTTGCCGATATCCGGGTGATCGACGCCGCGACACTGTTCGCGGGGCCCTCCGCCGCGATGATGCTGGGCGACTTCGGCGCCGACGTCATCAAGATCGAGCATCCGCGCCGCGGCGACCCCTCCCGAGGACACGGTGCGGCCAAGGACGGCGTCGGCCTGTGGTGGAAGTCGCTGTCGCGCAACAAACGCGCCGCGGCCGTGGACCTGTCCAGGCAGGAGGGGCAGGAGATCCTGCGCCGCCTGGTGCGCGGCTCCGACGTGCTGGTGGAGAACTTCCGCCCCGGCACGCTCGAACGCTGGGGCCTGGCGCCCGAGGACCTCATAGAGCTCAACCCGCGCCTGATCGTGGCCAGGATGACGGGGTTCGGGCAGTTCGGGCCGATGGCCAGGCAGCCGGGGTTCGGCACGCTGGCCGAGGCGATGAGCGGGTTCGCGTCGATGACCGGCCAGCCCGACGGGCCGCCGACGCTGCCCCCGCTCGCCCTGGCCGACGGCATCGCGGGCCTCGCCATGTCCTACGCCGTGATGGTCGCCCTGCACGCCCGCGAGCGGACGGGGCGCGGCCAGGTGATCGACATGGCGATCATCGAGCCGATCCTGGGCCTGCTCGGCCCACAGATGACCGCCTACAAGGCGCTCGGCGTGGTCCCCCTGCGCACGGGCAACCGCTCCAGCAGCAACGCGCCGCGCAACACCTACCGCACCCGTGACGGCCGCTGGCTGGCCATCTCCACCAGCGCGCAGACCATCGCCGAGCGCGTGGTCACCCTCGTGGGGCGGCCCGACCTGATCGCCCAGCCGTGGTTCGCCAGCGGCTCGGGCCGGGTCGAGCACGTGGAGGAGCTGGACGAGGCGGTCGGCGCGTGGATCGCCGCGCGCGACGCCGAGGAGGTCATCGCCCGCTTCGAGGAGGCGCAGGCGGCGATCGCCCCGATCTACGACGTGCGCGACATCGCCGAGGATCCGCAGTACGCGGCGCTGGACACCTTCGTCGAGCTGCCCGACGAGGAGCTCGGCTCGGTCACCGTCCAGAACGTGCTGTTCCGGCTGTCGGAGACGCCGGGTCAGGTGCGCTGGACGGGTCGCGGTCTCGGCCGCGACACCGACGAGGTGCTCGGCGAGCTGGACTACACGCCCGACGAGATCGGCGAACTGCGTGAGAACGGGGTGGTCGCATGACGCTGACCTGGCTCTACGTGCCGGGAGACCGGCCCGAGCGGTTCGACAAGGCCGTGGCGTCGGGGGCCGACGTGGTCATCGTCGACCTGGAGGACGCGGTCGCGCCCGCCCGCAAGGACGAGGCCAGGCGGAACGTCGTCGAGTACCTGGGCGCCGGCCGGCCGGCCGCACACGTGCGCGTCAACGACCCCGCCACGGAGCAGGGTCGTAGGGACCTGCGGGCGCTGGCGGGGCTGCCGCTCGCCGCGCTGCGGGTGCCGAAGGTCGAGTCGGTCGCGACGCTGGACCTGGTGGACCTCGACGTGCCGATCCACGCGCTGCTGGAGTCGGCGGCCGGCGTGGTGAACGCGGCCGCCATCGCCGCCCATCCCAGGGTGGCGGGGGTGGCGCTGGGCGAGCAGGACCTGGCGGCCGAGCTGTCCATCACCGACGAGGCGGCCCTCGACCACCTGCGGCTGCAGGTGGTGCTGGCCGCCGCGGCCGCTGGGCTGCCGCCCGTGCCGATGTCGGTGTACGCCAACGTCACGGACGAGGGGGGCCTGCTGGCCTCCACCAGGCGGGGCAGGGGGCTCGGGCTGTTCGGCCGGGCGGCCATCCATCCCAGGCAACTGCCGGTGATCCGCGAGGCGTTCACGCCCACGCCCGAGGAGGTGGCGAGGGCGCGGGAGATCGCCGAGGCCGCCGAACTAGCCGGGGACGTGGGCGCGGTGGCGCTGCCCGACGGCAGGTTCGTGGACGCGCCGGTGGTCGCCCGCGCCCGCCGTACCCTGGCCCTCGCCGACCGGCTCGCGACCTGAGCACCCGCGCCCGGGGGCGGAGCGCCCCGTCGTGACCCGGCGCGGGCTTCAGGCGGGGGGCGCCCAGCGCTGCTCCAGCTCCTCGTCCGACGGGGGAGGGCCGGGCAGCGGACGGTGGGCGGGCGGCATCCGCATGGAGTCGAGCATCAGCGTGAGGTAGCGGTGGCGCAGCTCCGCGTTGCGCGGCTCGTCGCCGAGCTTGACCGAGGCGAGCTGCTCGAACAGCAGCGCGATGTCGGCCACGGTGATGTCCGGGCGCAGGACCCCCGCCTCGACCGCGCGGCGGTGGACCTCGATGGCCAGTTCCGCGGCGCGGGCCGAGTCACGGTAGAGCTCCTCGGTGGGATGGAAGGTGCCCGCCAACGCGATGGTCAGCGAGCTGCTGTCGGCGTCGACGATCTCGACCATGTACGTCGCGAAGGCCTCCCACGGGTCGTGGTCCATGGCCAGCGACTTCTCGCAGGCGGCGATGTAGAGCTTGAGCCCGTCGCCGCAGAGTTTCTGCAGCAGCGCCTCCTTGCTGCCGTAGCGCCGGTAGAGTGCGCTGATCCCGACACCCGCGCGCTCGGCCACGGCCGCGATCGGGGCGCCGGGGTCGGCGGTGAACACCGCTCTGGCGGCCCGGAGGATCAGTTCGTCGTTGCGTGCGGCCTGGGCGCGGCGGCCGCTCATGGGTGCAGCTGTCATGGCACCACCATATAACGGAACATACAATTCCGTTCTATAGATCGAGCTCACGTCGTGCCGGTGAGCCTGTCGTGCAGGCGACGGGCCTGCCGTACGAGCTCGCTGCCGCGCGCCCGGCCCGAGACTTCCGCGACCACCGCCAGCTCGCCGCGCGCGTCCGCCCATTCGGCCACCTCGGCCGCGAACGTCATCAGCCGGGTGTGCGCGCTCGTGGCCCGCTCGCCGGCACCCGGCATACAGGCGGGCAGCAGGCCCGTCATCACCTGCCACACCTCCCGGTGCGCGCCCCGTTCGGCCGCCGCCCTGAGCGCGGCGACCGCGTCGGCTGGGCTGCTCCCGCTCCGCCTGAGCAGGTCGGCCAGCTGCCTGCCGAGCTCCTCGCCCGGCAGCCCGCCGGTGGCGGCCAGACGTAGCAGCGGCGGTACGGCCCCGCCATCGGGTCCCTCCATCAGGTAGTGCGCCAGCACCAGCGCCAGGCCGGGCCCGGCCGGTCCGTCGGCGGAGACCAGGAGGTCCAGATCCTCGAGCGAGGGCTTGTTCAGCGGCCAGTGCGACTTCAGGGTGTAGGCCGATCGGGCGGCGGCCAGCTCCCTGTGCCCGGCCAGCACGGCGAGCAGCCGTGCGCACGACTCGTCGTGCAGGCGGGGGATGAGGAGATCGCCCAGCACCTCCTGATACTCCGGCCCTGAGACGAACTCGGAGGTGATGCGGGTGTCGCCCTGGTGGGTCGTCCAGCGCAGCACGACCCGCGGCTCGGCGGGCCGGTCGGTGAGCCAGCGGGCGACCTTGCGGCCCGCCTCTCCTGTCAGGCCCGCCGCCCGCGCGGCGACCTCGTCGGAGACGGTACGGCCGAGCCGCAGCAACGCCTGCCGTAGGTCCAGCGGCAGCGCCTCCACTCCGCCACGCTCGTAGCCTTCCAGCCGCTCCACCAGCACGTCCGCGTCGAGCACGCCGTTGACGCGCGTCGGCGTGCTCAGCAGGTACGGCGGCAGCCGCCCCTCCACCTGCGCCTGGTAGACCTCGGCGTACCGGGCGAGGGGCATGATCTTCTCGGCGGGGCCGTGCGCCATGTCGGGAACCCGCTCCGCGACGGTCGCACGGTCGCCCACCGGTGCACCGCGCTCCGCACCGGGTTCGGCCAGCTCCCTGGCCATCGCCGCGGCCCAGTCGGCGGTGTGCCACCACGGCCTCCATCTGTAGCTGTCGTCCCTGCAGTTCACGGCGAGCGGAGCCAACGCGGTGGTCAACCGGGCTCGCTCCGCCCCGGCTCGACGCTGATCCGCCAGTCGCACGAAGCCGTCCAGCCAGATCTCGGAGCTCGTCCAGTCGAACTCGGACAGTCTGATCCGTGCCAGCGCCTCGGGCTCGCGCGGCGGCGGCCACCGCTCCGGCTCGGGCACGCTCGGGAGCGGCGAAGGAACGAACCGCACCGGCTCAGGCTCGGCCACCGCCTCACCGCCGAAGACCGCCGACAGCTCCGCGCCCTGGCGGGCGGGCAGCAGCGCGACGGTGTCCCTGATCGTCTCGGCGCCCAGCGGGCCGAACCGTCCCGCGTGCCTGACCGCCAGCTTCACCGCGCGCTCCCTGGCCCCGCCGGACTCGCACACCATGGCGGCGGCCAGCGCGGGCGCGTAGGCGTCCAGGTCTCCCGCGGGAGCCTTCATGAGCCGGCCGAGCCAGGCCAGTCCGGCCCGCACCAGCCTGCCCTCGGCGCGGAACAGGAGCCCCTCGACCGCCTCACCGGCTTGGGCGGGCGGTATCGGGCTCAGTCGGCGTACCTGCCTTAACGCCAGGTCGGCGACGTTCGCGGGGGCGGAGGGAAGCAACGCCAGGTAGTCGCGGACGTGCGGGGCGACCTCCTCGGCGGCCGGATCGAGCAGCTCGTGCAGGCGCACGAAGAACCGCTGGTCGGCGGCCTGGCCGCCATACAGGAACCGGGTGCGGCAGCCGCCGAACAGAGCCTCGCGGCTGATCCGGCCGTCGTCGGCCAGCGCGGCGAGAGCGGCGGCCCAGTCGTGGTCATCGCGCAGGAACCTGCCCACTCCTTCGGCCTCGAACAGCCTCGGGACCATCGCGTCCAGCAGCGGGTCACCGGCCAGGTCCTCGGTGCGGGTCGCGGCGACCCAGGCGAGCGTGAGCGGGTCGTGCTCCGGCGGCCGGGCTCCCGTATCGCGCAGTAGCTCCAGGGCCAGCCTGCCCCGGCGGTCGCCGCGGGGGCGCAGGCCGCGCAGCCGCAGCGCCAGCCGTACGGCCAGCTCCTCCCGCCAGGCGGCCGGCCTGGCGGCCACGGCCCGCACGATCTGCGGTACGTCGTCGATCTCGGCCGGTTCCCACCCGCGCTCGAAGTCGCGCTTGTTGAGCCAGGTGACGACGGCCGCGGCGCCCGAGATGACGCCCGCGCCCGCGACGCGCATGGGCTCCATCCAGCGGCCGCGCACCTCCCAGGTGTGGAGGATGTGCGCCTCGGCCAGCTCGTAGACCGAGCGGCCCGTCTTCTCCGCTCGCTCGTAGAGCTCCTTCCGGCGAGCCTCGCGTTCCTGCTCCCGCTCCCCGTCCCTGCGCTGCCCGGCCTGGCGCGCGATCGGCAGGTGGCCGGGCAGCTCGCGCGCCACCTGGCGGCGCTGATCCACGTCGAACCCCGCCACCAGCGTCGCGACGGCGTCAGCGTCCTCGGCGTCGATCGCCGCGCGGACCTCATCCCAGGCGTTCATCATGATCGGGACCATAGGGCAGCCCGCCGACAATCTTGGGGCAGGGCGAGCAGGCGGGCCCGCCGACCGGGGTCGCCGTCTTCGCCGCCGACGCCACGATCCGCGGCCTCCTCCGGGGGGCGGCGAGGCGGCCCCGTCCGTTCCCCTGCTCAGCCCTGTCGCGGCAGGCGCAGGTCGGTGACCATGGCGGCGTGGTCGGAGTAGAAGGTGCCGGGACCGTGCCGGCGCATCCGCTGGTCGACGACCTGCGCCCCGTCGACGGTGACGGCCCCCTTGGCGAAGATCATGTCGATGCGCTGTGGGGTGATGAGCCGCTCGGTCGGCAGCGGCGACCACGTCCTGCCCTCCACCGCACCCGCGTCGGGGTGCGCGGCGCGGAAGGTGTCGACGAAGCCCGCGTCGGTGGCGACCTTGGTCGCGGTGAGCGGGTAGCTCATGCCGAAGTGGTTGGGGGCGGCCGCCCAGGTGGCGCTCCAGTCCTCGGCCGGCACGGTGTTGAGGTCGCCGCCGAGCACGAGGGGGTCGGCGTTGCCCGCGAGCATGGCGGGCAGGTGCTGGTCGACGATCTCCCTCAGGTGGGCGGTCTGGCGCTGGTCGGCGGCCACGACCTCCTCGGCGGTGTGGCGGGGGGTCAGCCCCGACCTGATGCCCGCCGCGTTCTCGTCGATGAGGTAGCCGACCCACGGGTCGGTGTAGTTGAGCCAGGCGACGAAGGCGTTGAGCTGCTGCCCGTCCGCGAGCCGTACCCTGACGCCGCCGAGGTTGAAGTCCGTGACGTGCTGGCCGCCCACCGGCTTGGGGTAGACGTGCACGATCGGCAGATGCGTGAAGATCCACAGGTTGTCCTTGCCCGCGGGCCTGTCGGTGATCTTCACCCCCGTGTACTTCCCCCGGCCCGCGCGGCGGGACAGCGCTTGGGCGATCGTCTCGCCGGCGCCGTAGGTCTCCACCGCGAGGTAGATGTCGGGCCGCAGCTCCACCAGCTGGTCCAGCACGTGCGGCAGGTTGTCGGCGCCCGCGCCGAGGCCGCCCTTGTAGATGTTCCAGGTCACCACACGCAGCGAGGCGCCGGGCCTCGCCGAGGCCGTGGCGGGGGAGGGCGACAGCAGAGCGGAACCCGCGGCCGCCGTCGCTGCGGCGGCTCCGGTGCGAAGCAAGTCACGGCGGGAGAATGAGGACACAGGGCTCTCCTTGGCACAAAAAGGCAGGGGGTGATTAGTCCGGGAACCTACATTGCGCATTTCTGCACAGTCAATGGGCATTTCTCGCATATACGATCCAGCCCGTTTCGGCTCGCGGCGGTAACAAGAACATCTATAAGTCCTAATGTCACGACAAAGTGTTGACGCAGGGGTTAATGCGGCGGTTACATCGAGGACGAGCCGATGGTCATGGAGGTGTCGCATGAACCGAACTCCGATCGTGCTGGCCCTGTTGGGGGCTTTGACCCTCACAGGATGCTCGGCAAGCGGCGGCGAACAGGCCGCCGCCACCGCACCCGCGAGCCCCGCGCCGGCCACCGCGGCCGCACCCTCAGGCGCGGGGAATTTCGCCGTCATCACCCACGCGGGACCCGGCGACGCGTTCTGGGACGTGGTGAAGAACGGCGCCGAGGCCGCAGGCAAGCAGTACAGCGTCACCGTCACCTACCAGGGTGACGGCGACGCGGGTAAGCAGTCGCAGCTCATCGACCAGGCCGTCTCCCAGAAGGTGGACGGAATCGTGGTCTCCATGGCCAACCCCGACGCCCTGAAGGAGTCGATCGGCAAGGCCGTCGCCGCCAAGATCCCGGTGATCACCATCAACTCGGGGCTCGACCGCTCCAAGGAGTTCGGCGCGCTCACCCACGTCGGCCAGTCGGAGGACGTGGCCGGTCGCGGCGCGGGCGAGCAGCTGAAGGCCGCCGGTGTCACCAAGCTGCTGTGCGTGATCCACGAGGCCGGCAACGTCGGCCTCGACCAGCGGTGCAAGGGCGCCGAGGCGACGCTCGGCGGCTCGGTCGAACGGCTGCAGGTCGACGGCAGCAACCAGGCCGACGTCAGCTCCAAGGTCACCGCTCGCATCCAGGCCGACCCGTCGATCAACGGCGTGCTGGCGCTGAACCCCGGCGTGGCCGTCGCGGCGCGCGACGCGCTGAAGGACGCGGGCTCGAAGGCCAAGCTGGCCACCTTCGACCTGTCGGGCGACGTGGTGACCGCCATCAAGGACGGCGAGATCCTGTTCGCCGTCGACCAGCAGCAGTACCTGCAGGGCTACCTGCCGATCACGTTCCTGTACCTGTACAAGACCAACCTCAACACCGTCGGCGGCGGGCTGCCCGTCAACACCGGGCCGGGGTTCGTGACCAAGGACAACGCCGAGCAGGTCGCCAAGCTGGCCGAGAGCGGCACCAGATGAGCTCGGTCGCCGTCGACGAACGACTGGGCGAGGTCGGCCGCGTGCGCCGCCTGCTCGTCAGGCCCGAGCTCGGTGCGGTGGTCGGCGCGATCGTGGTCTTCGTCTTCTTCGCGAGCCAGTCGGCGGTGTTCCGCTCGGTCAGCGGCATCGCCAACTGGCTCGACCCCGCCGCCACCCTCGGCATCATGGCGGTGGCGATCGCGCTGCTGATGATCGGCGGCGAGTTCGACCTGTCGGCGGGCGTGCTGACCGGCACCACGGGGCTGGTGCTGGTCACGCTGTCCACCCGCTTCGGGCTCAACGTCTGGCTGGCGATGCTGGTCGGCCTGGCCGTCGCGCTGGCCGTGGGCTTCGCCAACGGGCTCATCGTCACCAGGACCAGGCTGCCCAGCTTCATCGTCACGCTCGGCACGTTCCTGATGCTGCAGGGCATCAACCTCGGCGTCACCAAGATGATCACCGGCACCGTGCAGGTCTCCGGCCTGCGCAAGGCTCCAGGATTCGAGTCGGCGCGGGTGGTGTTCGGCGGCACCATCGGCGACAGCGGCTTCAGGGTGGCGATCATCTGGTGGATCCTGGTCACGATCGTGGCCAGCTGGGTGCTGATGCGCTCGCGCGCGGGCAACTGGATCTTCGCCGTAGGCGGCAACGAGCAGGCCGCCCGCGCTGTCGGCGTCCCCGCCGCCCGCACCAAGATCGCGTTGTTCATGACGACCGCGTTCGCGGCGTGGCTGGTCGGCTCGATCATGGCGCTGCGTTTCACCTCCGTGCAGGCCAACGCGGGCATCGGCCAGGAGTTCATCTACATCATCGCCGCCGTCATCGGCGGCTGCCTGCTCACCGGCGGGTACGGCTCGGCGATCGGCGCCTCCATCGGGGCGATCATCTTCGGCATGGCCGACAAGGGCATCGTCTTCCTCGGCTGGGACGCCGACTGGTTCATGTTCTTCCTCGGCGCGATGCTGCTGCTGGCCACCCTCGCCAACCGCATGGTCCGCCGCTACGCCGAAGAGGTGAAACATTGATCCTTCAGACCCAGGCCATCGGCAAGGCCTTCGGCAGCGTGCTGGCTCTGCGGGAGGTGTCGATGGGCGTGGCGGCGGGACAGGTCACGTGCGTGCTCGGCGACAACGGCGCGGGCAAGTCCACGCTCATCAAGATCCTTTCGGGCGTCCACCAGCACGACTCGGGCACCCTGCTCATCGACGGCGGCGAGATCCGGCTGACCAGCCCGCGCGACGCCCTCGACAGGGGGATCGCCACCGTCTACCAGGACCTGGCGATGATCCCGCTGATGTCGGTGTGGCGGAACTTCTTCCTCGGCTCCGAGCCGGTCAAGTCGCTGGGCAGGTTCGATGTGGCCACGGCCAGGCGCGTCGCCCGCGACGAGCTGCGCGCGATGGGCATCGACATCCGTGACGTCGACCAGCCGGTCGGCACCCTGTCGGGCGGCGAACGTCAGTCGGTGGCCATCGCCAGAGCCGTCCACTTCGGCGCGAGGGTGCTCATCCTCGACGAGCCCACCTCCGCGCTCGGCGTCAAGCAGGCGGGGGTGGTGCTGCGCTACATCGCCAGAGCCCGCGACCGCGGTCTCGGCGTGGTGTTCATCACCCACAACCCGCACCACGCCTACCCGGTCGGCGACCGCTTCCTGCTGCTCAACAGGGGAACCAGCCTCGGCGAGTACGGCAAGGCCGACATCTCCCGGCAGGAGCTGACCTCGCTCATGGCGGGAGGGGCCGAGCTGGAGCAGCTGGAGCACGAGCTCACCAGGGAGTGACACACCTAATGTCCAGATGGAGATCATTCACCCCCTTCGTATGAGAGAGGATGGAAAAGCTGGATACGAGACGCAGGGGCAAGGGGGGACGATGGTGCGCTGGCGTGCGCTGGTGCCGGTCGTGGCGGCGGTGACGGTGACGGGTCTGGGCTCGGCGCCCGCCGCGCACGCGGAGCCGAAGGCCGCGGGGCCGGAGCAGAAGGTGGTCTACCTCAGCTTCGACGACGGCCCGTCCGAGTACACCTCGCAGGTGCTCGACATCCTGCGCGCGCAGGGCGTGCACGCCACGTTCTTCCAGATCGGCGCCAACATCAGGCAGCACAGGGCGCTGGCAGGGAAGGTGTTCGAGCAGGGCCACAGCGTCCAGAACCACTCCTGGTCGCACCCCGACATGCGCGGGCTGTCGTGGCCCGCCTTCAAGCGGCAGGTGCTCAACACCGACGCCGAGATCAGGAGGCTGACCGGCTACACACCGCAGTGCCTGCGCCCGCCGTACGGGGCGGTGGACAAGAGGGTCCGCAAGCGGGCGGCGGCGCTCGGCAAGCGGCTGCGGCTGTGGACGGTGGATCCCAGCGACTGGGCGCGGCCGGGCGCGAAGGCGATCGCCAGGCGGGCGCTGAAGCAGGTCGAGCCGGGCGGGATCGTGCTGCTGCACGACGGAGGCGGCGACAGGAGTCAGACCGTGGCCGCCCTCCCGAAGATCATCAAGACGCTGAAGGCGCGCGGCTACGTCTTCCACCGCCTCTGGTGCGGCTGATCGATCACACATCTCGTGTGCGCCACTTCACACTCCCCTGATGTCACAGGGACCGGCCGCCGGCCCGTCCCTGTTGCCAGATCGGGAGAAAGGACAGACGCGCATGCGTACCCAACCCCTTGTCAAGGCCGCCGTCGTGCTGGCGGCTCTGCCCATGCTGGCCGCGGGCGGATGGGCCAGGCTCGACCCGGCGGGCTTCGCCCGTTTCACCAACTGGCCCAACCACGAGCACTTCCTGCACGACGCGGGCGTCTTCCAGCTCGGCATCGGCGTGATGATGCTCTGCGCGCTGTGGTGGCGTGACGTCGTCGCGCTCGTGCTGGCCGGGTTCGTGTTCACCAACACCTTCCACGCCGTCAACCACGCCCTCGACCTGGCCGAGGGCGGCAACGCGTCCGACCCGTGGACGCTGCTGGCCATCTCGGTGGTGGCGGCCGCGGGCCTGTGGCTGCGGCTGCGCCGTACCAGCGGGGCGAGGGCGGAGGAGGCGGCATGAGGGTGCTGCTGGCCGGTGCCACCGGCACGATCGGGAGCGCACTCGTGCCGCTTCTTCGCGAGGCGGGCCACGAGGTGATCGGGCTGACCAGGTCGGAGCGCGGCGCCGCGCGGCTGAGCGCGGAGGGCGCCGAGCCGGTGAGGGCCGACATGATGGACGCCGACGGACTGCTGGCCGCGCTCGAGGGGCGCACGGCCGACGCGGTGATCCACCAGGCGACCGCGATCACCGGCATGCCGCTGTTCCACCGCGACCTGTACGCCACCGACGCGCTGCGCGAGCAGGGCACGGCCAACCTGCTGCGCGCCGCCGCCCTCCTGGGCGCCCGCCGCTTCGTCACCCAGTCGTTCTTCCTCGGGTACGGCTACCGCGACCACGGAAGGCAACCGCTGACCGAGGAGCACCCGTTCGCCCGCCCGACCGGTCACCGGGCGTTCGACCGGCACATGCGCTCGATGCGCGCCAACGAGGAACAGGCGTTCGGCACCCCGGGCATCGAGGGCGTCGCGCTGCGCTACGGCATGTTCTACGGACCCGAGCCCTCGACGCTGAAGCTGGCCGCCCTCGCCAGGCGGCGGGCGCTGCCGGTGCCGCGCCCTTCGGGGACGACGGCGCTCGTCCACGTCCACGACGCCGCCACGGCCGCCGTCGCCGCGCTCGACAGCGGGCGGCCCGGCCAGGCGTACAACATCGTCGACGACCGGCCGGTGACCTTCGCCGACCACGTCAGAGCCGTCGCGGCGGCCGCGGGCGCGCCCTCGCCGCTCACGGTGCCCGCCCGCCTGCTGGCCGCCCTGCCCTACCTGTACGCGCTCATGGTGTCGACGCGCATCAGGCTGTCCAACGACAAGGCCAAGCGCGAGCTCGGCTGGCAGCCCCGCTTCCCCTCGCATCACGAAGGGCTGAGGGACCTGCTCGGGGTGCTCACCTGAACAGCGGAGCGCCCGCCCGCTTGACCGTGCGGACGATCGGGGCGGTCTCTATCGCGGTGATCCCCTCGTGCGCGGCGATCCGCTCGGTCAGGTAGCGGCCGAGGTGGTGGGTGTCACGGCAGTTGACGGCCCGACCACCCGCAGCACCCCCTCGCCGCGCATACGCCGGTAGCGGCGGGCCACGGTGTTCTCCGTCGCCGCGGCGGCCGCGGGACTGGTCTCCGGCCTGCTCGCTGTGCTGGTCATCAGGCCCGCCGGGTCGGCGGTACCGACAAAGCGTTCTAAAGTGACTGGGTCGACTGGACATTGAGCATGAATGAGAGGCAACAATGACACGCCAGGCAGTGTGGGCGGTTGTGACCGGCATGTACGACGCCTACGCCAGAGGCGACAGGGCGGGCATCGACCGCCTGCTGCACCCCGAGGCCACGATCTTCGACGCCACGGCGCCCGACCTGATCACCAGCAGGACCCAGCTGGACAAGGTGCGCGACGCCAGACCCGCCGACGGGCCCGAGGAGACCGGTGTGACGGCCTACGACGAGGTCGTGGACGTGTGGGGTGACGCCGCGCTGGCGCGTTACCTCCTGCGTGTCGACTACGTCACCGGCGAGCCGGAGATCGTGCGGACCACGACCGTGCTGCGGCGTTTCGACGGCGAATGGCTCATCGTCCACGTCCACGAGAACAGCCTCTGACCTGGCCGTATCCTGAAATATCAGGGCAGGGCGCACAGGCGATCCCGTCCCGCATGGGCGCTGTGCACACAGGGAGTGAGAGGGGGCGGTCCTATGGTGCGCCATATCCCAGCAGCGCCCCCCTCCTCCGAGGAGTACCCATGACCGCCACCGACGCCAGGACCCTGCCCATCGGGGCCGCGTTCGACCGCATGCCGTTCACCAGACGGCACGTGCTCATCGCCCTGGCCCTGTTCATCGCCTTCGTCATCGAGTCGTGGGAGCAGCTCGCGCTCATCTACGTCTCCGGTGACCTGGGCGAGGACCTCGGCATCGGCCAGGCGGGCATCGGCGTGGCCCTCTCGGCGGTGGCCTTCGGCATGATCCCTGGCGCGCTCGTGTGGGGGCCGCTCGCCGACCGCATCGGCCGCAAGCCCGCCTGCTTCTGGTCGCTGCTGGCCTACGGAGCGATCGCCCTGGCCTCGGCCTTCGCGCCGAACCTGGCCACGCTCGTCACACTCCGCGTCGCCTCGGGGCTGACCCTCGCGGGCGTCTACACCATCACCTTCCCCTACTTCCTCGAACTGCTGCCCACCAGGAGCCGCGGCAGGGCGGCGGTCTACCTGTCGATCGGCTGGCCCATCGGCATGCTCGCCGCCATCGGCGCCTCCGTCGCGCTGGGCGACCTCGGCTGGCACGTCGTCGTCATCGCCAGCGCGGCGGCGGGGCTGTGGGCGTTCGCGATCAGGGCGTGGGTGCCCGAGTCGCCGTACTGGCTGGCCGCCCGCGGCCGCCAGGACGAGGCCCGCCAGGTGCTGCGCACGCTGGGCAGCCCCGACGCCGACGCTAGCTTCACCGTCGCGACCCAGCGCGTGGGCAACCCGCTCGACCTGCTGCGCGGCAGGCTGACGAAGATCACCGTGGCGATGCTGCTGCTGAACTTCGCCTTCAACTGGGGCTACTGGGGCCTGCAGACGTGGCTGCCGTCGCTGCTGCAGGAGAAGGGCCTCACCCTCGACGCCTCGCTCGGCTTCGCCGCGCTGAGCGCGCTGATGATGATCCCCGGCTATGTCAGCGCGTCTCTGCTGACCGGCAGGTTCGGGCGCAAGAAGGTCTTCCTCGTGTACGTCGTGGCGGCGGCGCTCGGCGGCCTGTGGTTCGCGCTGGCCGACTCCACCTTCGAGCTGTACGCGGGCAACTTCGTCCTGTCGTTCTTCAGCCTGGGCGCGTGGGGCGTCTGGAACACCTGGAACGGCGAGTTCTACCCGACCGCGCTGCGCGGCACCGGCTACTCGTGGGCGACGGCCTCGCAGCTGGTGGCCACGACGCTGGCCCCGTCGGCGGTGGGCGCGCTGCTGGCCAACGCGACGGGGTTCACCACGACGATGTTGGTGATCAACGCGTTCATGGTGGTCACGGCCCTGCTCGCGGTGCCGCTGCCGGAGACCGAGGGGCGCGAGCTGGAATGATCCTCGGCGTCGCTCCCGGACGGCTCGCGACCACCGTCGTGGCCGTCCGTGACGGCGTCCCGATGTCCTCGTGGTCCTGGCCCGGCACGGTGGGCACCGAGCCCCTCTTCGCCGGCGCGCTCGACGCGTTCGCGGGCGCCGTTCCGGACGGCCGCCCCTGGACCCCGGACGGCGGTCCCGGGACTCGCACGGGGGGCCTGCCTGAGGAGATCCGCGCGGCCTGCGTGGCGGTGGATCTCGACGCCGCGCCGGCCGCGCCGGTGGCCGCGATCAGAGTGGGAGGGCCGTGCCCGCCCGTCCTGGCCCCCCACGTCCCGCACCCCGGCGGAACGGCCACGATCGTGCGCGGAGGGCACAGCCTCACCGGCCGCTCCCTGGCCGCCCTCGACGCCGACGCCGTCAGGGCCTTCGCCGCAGGGTGCGGCCTGGTGGACTTCGCCGTGACGGCGACCGGCTCACCCGCGCTGGCCGACCACGAGCTGGCGGTGGCCGGCCTGGTGGCCGCCGAGGTGCCGGGAGCACGCATCACGCTGTCATACGAGTTCGGCAGGCCGGGCCTGCGCGAAAGGGAGCGCGAGGCGATCCGCAACGCGTCGCTGCGCCCCGAGGCGGAACGGGTGGCCGACATGGCGGCCTCGTGGCTGCCCGGCATCCCCGTGTACTTCGCGCGGACCGGCGAGGGCCTCGTGTCTGCCCACTACTTCCGCCGCTACCCGCTGGTGTGCGCCAGAGGCGCCACCGCCGCCGCCCTCCACGGCGGGGCCGGCCCCGCCGCCTCTGACTCCGAAGCGGATCGCCCAGGCGCCGCGGTGGCCTTCGGCGCGACGCTGGCGGCGCCGGTGGCCGAGGTGGAACGCATCGTGCGGGCGAGAGGAAGGGCCGAGCTGGACAGGGCGCTGGACGACGCCCGCGACGAGGCGCTGACGCGGGTGGTGAGCGCGGGAGCCGCCCCCGGCTCGGCCCGCGTCGAGGAGATGACCGTGAACCCCCTGTCCTACCTGCCCGACGGCCTCTACCGGGTCCGCGTCACCGCCGCGGGAACCACCCCATGACCGGCCGCCCTGGCCCCCGCGACCTCACCCGACGGCGGAGGCGGTCGTGATCGGGCGGGAGGAGCTGCGGGCGCTCGCCGCGGGGTCGAGGCTGTTCGCCACCGGAGCCGCTGAGTCCTCCTTCCACCTGGCGGCCGACTGGGCCGGCGCGGTCCTCGACACGCCGGTGCGGCTGATCGCGGCGAGCGACCTCCCGCCGGACATGCTGTGCGTCGCCGTCACCCTGGTCGGCTCCACGACGGCACTGGGTGAGCAGCTTCCCGGAGGGGGCGAGCCCGCGAGAGCCGTACAGGCGCTGGAACGCAGGCTCGGCACGCGCGCGGGCGCGATCGTGGCACTGAACCTGGCCGCCGAGAACGCGCTCCTCCCGCTGATCACCGCGGCCGTGCTCGGCCTGCCGCTGGTCGACGGCGACGGAACGGGCAGGGTGTTCCCGCTGGTGGAGCAGACCACCTACACCCTCGGCGGCATCAGCTCCACCCCGCTGGCGCTGGCCGGTCCCGGGGGAGAGCTCGTGCTGATCGAGACGGCGCCCGACAGGGTGGAGGAGACGCTGCGGCCCGTGGTGCTGTCGTTCGGCGGGTGGGGCCTGGCCGCCTGCTACCCGATGCGGGCCGCCGACCTCGCGCGGGTGCTGGTGCCCGGCACCGTGTCGATGCTGATGGCGGCGGGCCTGCCGGGCGCGTCGCGTTCGGCAGCGGCGCCGTACGGCGTGCGCAGGTTGTGCGAGGGGCGGATCGTCGCGGTCGAGGGCAGCAGCGGGCATGGCGCCGACCTGGCGATGCCGTCGGTCCCGTCGAGCATCGTGGTGGAGGAGAGGGGAGGACTCGGCAGGCTGGTGCGGCTGGAGGCGCACAACGAGATCGTGCTCGCGCTGGCCGACGGGGCTGCCGTGGCGATGGCGCCCGACCAGATCTGCATGATCTCCTCGGCCGACGGGGTGGTGGTGGACGTGGACAAGGCGGGACCGGGCATGAGCGTCGAGGTGCTGGTGCTGCCCGCCGCCCCCGCCTGGCACACCGACAAGGGCCGCGCGCTGGGCGGCCTGCGCGCGTTCGGGGTGCCGCTGTGACGCCCGGGAGCGGGCCGCAGGGGAGCGGGGCGCGGGGCTGGGAGGCGCCGGTCACGGTGGCCGAGCTGGTCAATGGGGGGCCGCTGGCGGGCGCGCGCATGTACGGCGCCGGCGAGCACCCCGTCCACCACGTGCGCATCGTCGACGACCTGTCGGTGTTCTCCGCTGTGGCCCCTCACACGGCCGTGGTGCTGATCGGCCAGGCCGCCGGTGGCGGCTGGGCGGTGGAGATGGCGATGCGGCGGGCGTGGGAGCAGGCGGCGGCGTGCGTGATCGCGCCCGCCGAGGGGGCCGGCGCGGGATCGGCCATGGGGTCGAGCGCGGTGCTGGCCGAACGCCTGGGCATCACGTTGATCTTCGTGGACGCCGACCCGCTGGTGACGGCCGTGGAGGTGGCGTCGGCGGCGGCGCGTCCCTCGGCCGCGCGCACCCAGCTCGTCGCTCGCTGCGCGACGAGGCTGGCCGAGGCGGGGGCCTCGGCCAGGCGGGTGCTGGGGGTGCTCAACGCCGAGCTGCCCGGCACGTCGGTCGCCTTCGTCGACCAGTACGGCACGCGGCTGGCGGGGCGGGCGGCCGCGCTGTCGCCGGGTGCCTCGGGCCCCTGGCCTGTCGAGGTGGCGGTGCGGGCGCCTGACGGGACGGTGCTGGGCAGGCTGCTGGCCGGCGGCCCCGCGAGGTCGGCCGGATGGCCCGCGGTGGTGCGGACGGTGCTCGGCCTGGCCGTCGCCCCGCTCGTGGCGTGGGCGGCGGCCGAACGGCTGGCCGCGTCCGGCGACTTCGCCCTCCAGTCCGCCCTGGCCGACCGCCTCCTGCTCGAAGCCGCGACAGGGAAAGGGGCCGCGGGGCCGGACGGGCGAGGCGTCGCGGAACGGGGCCAGGAGGCCGAGACCGGAGGGGTGGACGATCCGGCGGACGAAGGAGTGTGGGCGCGGGCGGTGGCGCTCGGGTGGGCGGTGCGCGGGCCTGTGGCGGCGTTCACGGTCAGGCCGCAGGGACGGACACCGGAACCGGGCGACGCCGAACGGGTAAGGGCGGTGATCGTCGCGACCGTAGGCCAGGCGCCGGTCATCAGCAGGGGAGACGGCTGGGCGGGCTGGTCCCCGCTGCCCCCCGAGCGGCTGGGCGAGCGGCTCGAGGCGACCCTGCGGGCGCTGCCGTGGCCGTGCGCGGCGGGCGTCGGCGCGCCGGTCGCCCACCTGGGGGCGATGGGGGAGTCGCTGCTCGGCGCCGAGGCGGCGGCGTTCCTCGCGGCGGTGGGAGACGTCGCGCGCTCCGACCGGATGGGCCCGGCCGAACTGCTGGCCGCCATCCCGGGAAGCGCGCTCAGGGCTCCCGCGACCGTGGTGCTCCAGCCGCTGCTGGCCGTCGACAGGGACGGGACGCTGCTGGAGACGCTCGGCGCGGTACTCGGCGAGGGCGGCGCGGTGAAGGCCGCCGAACGCCTCGGTGTGCACCGCAACACCGTGACGGCCCGTCTCGACAGGATCAGGGACGCCGGCTACGACCTGGACGACCGCGCCACACGGCTGGCGCTGCAGCTGGCCTGCCACGTGATCAGGGCAGGCTAGGCGCCTTCGGCGAGGGCGACCGCCTGGTCGAGCGGCAGCGCCTCCACCCGCGTCTCGCCCAGCGCCTGCCGTACCCGGGACTCGATCCTGTCGACGTCGCCGCGCTCGGCGGCGGGAAGCGGCGCGCCGACGGCGCGGCGGGTGGCGGCGGCCGAGGCGAGCAGGCGGGCGGCGAGCTCGTGGCGCCCGGCCAGGGAGTGCGCGCCCGCCAGGCCTTCGAGGGCGAGCGCGACGGCGCGCGGATCGCCGCTGGCGCGGGCGGCGGCGAGCCCCTGCAGGTGGAGGGCGAGGGCGGTGGCGGCGTCGCCGCGCTGCTCGGCGACGAAACCGAGCTCGGCCATGACGAGGGCGGTGCCCGGTCTCGCGTCGAGCCTGCGCATCCAGTCGAGCCAGGTGCGCAGGTGGGCCTCGGCCTCGTCGAGGTGACCCTGGCGGCGGGCGGTGAGCGCGAGGCCGGTCTGGGCGAACTCCTCTGCGGGCTTGTTGGCCTGCTCGGCGGCCAGCCGCTTGGCGCGGGTGTGGAGCGAGCGGGAGCGTTCGTGGTCGCCGGTCAGCAGGGCGAGACGGCCCAGCCCCGACAGCCGCCAGGAGATCTCGCTGGTGAGGCCGAGTTCCTCGATGAGGCGCAGGCCTTCGGTGCGCAGCGCGGTGGCGCGGGCGTAGTCGCCGGTGATCTCGGCATGGGTGGCCAGCTGGTCGGCCGCTCGGGTCCGACCCCAGCGGTCGCCAAGCGCTCGGAAGGTGTCGAGGCCGGCCAGGGCGTCGTCGTGGAGGGCGGTGAGGTCTCCCGCGAGCAGCGCCTTGGCGGCGCGGGTGCTGAGGGCGGCGGCCTGGCCCCACCGGTCGCCGAGCTCGCGGAAGGTCGCGAGGGCGAGGTCGGTGAGGTGGGTGGCGTCGTCGCCGATGCCGCGCAGGGCGAAGGCGAGGAACCACCGGGCGCGGGCGAGACCGGCGGCGTCGTCGTGGAATCCGGCGAGCGCGGCGTCGGGGTCGGCCGGCTCGCCCGACAGGAGGGTGAAGGCGGCCAGCCATGCGGCGGCACGCGCGTCAGGGCCTCGCCGGAGCGCGTGGGCGAGGTGGCGGCGGGCCTCGGTGAGGCGTCCGCGCAGGAACCAGTACCAGGCGAGAGAGTCGACGAGCCGGTGGGCGAGGCCGGCGGGCGCGTGGTCGAGCGCGGCGCGCAGGTTGGCGGCCTCGGCGTCGAGGGTGGCGAGCCACGCCCGCTGGTCGGGGCCGCGCAGGTGGGGATCGGCGCGTTCGGCGAGCGCGGTGTAGTAGGCCGCGTGACGTCCTTGGACGGCGGCGAGCTCGCCCGCCTCGTCGAGGCGTTCGAGGCAGTAGGTCTTGACCGTCTGCAGGAGGCGGTGGCGCGGTCCCGGCGTCAGCAGCGAGCGGTCGACGAGGCGGGCGAGGGTGTCGGCGACGTCGACGCCGGGCTCGGCGCAGCTCCGCTCGGCGGCCTCGAGCGTGCACCCGTCGGCGTGTACGGCCAGGCGCCGCAGCACGGTCCGTTCCGGTTCGGTGAGCAGGTCCCAGCTCCAGTCGATGACGGCGCGAAGCGTGCGCTGCCGCGAGGGCGTGCCGCGCTGTTCGGCGCTGAGCAGGTGCTGGTCGAGGCGTTCGGCGAGGGCGTGGATGCCGAGGGTCCTCGCGCGGGTGGCGGCCAGCTCGATGGCCAGCGGGATGCCGTCGAGCCTGGGGACGAGGGTGGCGGCCCCGCCCGCGGACAGGCTGGGGGCGAGCCTGGTGAGCAGCCGCGTGGCGGCCTCGGCGTCGAGGGGCGGGACGGCGTGGACGTGCTCGCCGGGGATGGCGAGCGGCTCTCTGCTGGTGGCCAGCACGCGGAGGCTCGGCACGGCGCGCAGCAACGCGGCCGCCAGGGCGGCGGTCGGCTCGATGAGGTGCTCGCAGTTGTCCAGGACGAGCAGCGAGGCACGCTGGGCGCGGAGCGCGGCGGACAGATCGCTCTCGTCGCGCAGGCCGTAGGCCTCGACGACGGCCTGGGCGGGGTCGTCGCTGTCGGCGAGCTCGACCAGGCGGGCGCCCGGCAGGCCGCGCGCCGCCTCGACGGCCAGGCGGGTCTTGCCGACGCCGCCCGGGCCCGTGAGAGTGACGAGCCTGAACCTGTCCAGGCTCGCACGGAGGCGCAGGAGGTCTGCGTCGCGCCCGACCAGCTCGGTCAGCGCGGCGGGTAGGTGTGAGGCCGACGGATCGAGTGAGGAGTCCTGGCGGAGGATCGCCTCGTGGAGCGCGGTGAGCTCGCGCCCGGGATCGAGACCGAGCTCGTCGGCCAGCAGGGCGCGCCCCCTGGCATAGGTGTCGAGGGCCTCGCTCTGACGGCCCGCGCGGTAGAGGGCGCGCATGTGGAGGGCGCGCAGCCGTTCGCGCAGCGGGTGGGCGGCGACGAGAGCGGCCAGTTCGACCTGGTGGCCGAGGGCGAGGCGGCGCTCGGCCTGGTCCTCGAGCGCGGTGAGGCGCAGCTCCTCCAGGTGGGTGATGGTGGCCGCGGCGAAGGGCGCGTCGGCGAAGTCGGCGAGCGCGGGCCCGCGCCATAGGTCGAGCGCCTCGTCGAGGCGGCCTTCGGCGACGAGCGCGCGGAACCGGGCGGCGTCGAGGTCGGCGGCACGCAGCACGTACCCGGGCGCCTGGGAGACGACGAGGTCGCGGGCGCCGGGCTCGGCGCTCTCGAGGGCGCGGCGCAGGTGCCAGATCCTGGTCTGCAGCGCGGCGTGGGCGTCGGCGGGCGGCTCGTCGCCCCAGAGGTCGTCGACGAGGCGGTCGGCGGGCACGACCTGGCCCTCGTGGGCGAGCAGGTCGGCCAGAAGGGTGCGGACCTTGCGCTCGCGGACGCGGACGGGCCTGCCGTCGTCGGTATGGACCTCCAAGGGGCCGAGGATCGCGAAGCGCATGGCCGACACCGTATCGAGAGCGGATCGAGAGGGCCTCGCCGCAGGGTGGTGGGCATGACTTCAGTGACGGTGATCGGGCTCGGCCTGATGGGCAAGGCGCTCGCGGGCGCCTTCGTGCGTGCGGGGCACCGGACGACGGTGTGGAACCGTACGGCGGGCAAGAACGTGGACGGCGCGGAGCACGCGCCCGGCGTCGCGGCGGCGGTCGCGGCCTCGCCCCTCGTGGTGGTGTGCGTGGTGAACGACGACGCGGTGCGCCAGGTGGTAAGGCAGGCGGGCTCGCTGGAGGGGAAGGTGCTGGTGAACCTGACCAACGGCACGCCCTCGCAGGCCCGCGAGGTGGCGGCGCGGGTGGCGGAGCTCGGCGGCAGGTATGTGGACGGCGGGATCATGGCGGTGCCGCAGATGATCGCCGGCCCGGGCGCGCTGGTGCTCTACAGCGGTTCGGAGAAGGCGTTCGCCGAGCATAGGACGACGCTGGAGGCGCTGGCCGAGGCGCGGTTCATGGGCGAGGACGCGGGCGCCGCCGCGCTGTACGACCTGGCGCTGCTCAGCGGCATGTACGGCATGTTCGGCGGCGTCTACCACGCGTTCGCGATGGTGCGGGCGGCGGGAGGGGACGTGCGGGAGTTCGCGCCGATGCTGACGGCGTGGCTGTCGGCCATGATGGCGGGCACGCCCGCGGCGGCCGAGCAGATCGTCTCCGGCGACTACGCGACCGAGGTGTCGGCGCTGGCGATGAACCAGGTGGCCTTCCCCAACTTCATCGAGGCCAGCAAGGAGCTGGGCCTGCGGCCGGACGTGCTGCTGCCGATCCAGCGGCTGATCGACAGGGCGGTCGAGGTGGGCCACGGCGCCGACAGTCTCACCAGGCTGGTGGAGATGATCAAGGAGTAGAGGTCAGGCCCCCGCCGCGCACGGTCTCCGCGCGGCGGGGTGCCGGGCGCTATCGGGTGACCATGCCCTGGGCGAGGTCGTCGGCCACGGCCTCGGGGGCGCGCAGGTCCGCCCGGCCGTACCCGCCGCCACCTCCCGACTCGCAGCGCAGGACGTCTCCCGCCTTGACCGGCAGGGCGTTGACCTTGAGCATCTCGCGCCGCTCGGGGGTGCAGGGGTTGAGCGTGACGCGGGGAGGGGCGCCCGCCGTACCGCCCGCCAGGCCCCACGCGGGGGTGACGGAGCGCTCGAACCACAGCGACAGCGAGGTGTCGCCGATGAACTCGTACTCGCGGACCACGCCGTTGCCGCCACGCCACTGCCCCTGGCCGCCGGTGTCGGGGCGGACCTCGTAGCGGGTGACGCGGACCGGAAAGAGCGTTTCGAGCACCTCGATCGGCATGTCACGCAGCGAGCCGTTCACGTTGTTGATCAGGCAGGTCTCGCCATCGCCGCCCTCCCACGCGCCCCAACCGCCGACGGTGGCCTCCTGGGAGACGTAGAGCTTGCCGGTGCGCGGGTCGGTGCCGGTGAACTGGACGATGAGCGAGTCGCCGTAGGAGGCGGCCGCGGCCCGGTCGGGCACGACCGGGGCCAGGGCCTTGACGACGAGGTCGATGAGCAGGCCGAGGTGGGAGTAGTAGTACTGGCAGGCCGCCGGCGACTGGGCGGCGAGCATGGAACCCGGCCTGGTGGCCACGTCGAGAGGGCGGAACGAGCCGCCGTTGAGCGGCACGTCAGCGCTGACGAGCAGCTTGTAGGCGACGCGGACGGCGGCGACCGCCTGGGCAGCCCCGCAGTTGACCGGCCCTGTCGCCTGGTCGGCGCAGTCGGTGAGGTCGACGTGGACGCGCTCGCCCTCGACCGTGACGGTCACGTTGACCGGCAGCGGGGTGTCCACGTCGATGCCGTCGTTGTCGAGGAAGCCCCCCGCGGTGTAGGTGCCGTCGGGGATGGCGGCGATCGCCTGGCGTTCGAGGCGCTCGGTCTGGGCGAAGATCTCGTCACGGGCCGCCATGACGGTCTCGACGCCCCACCGCGTGACGATCTCGGCCAGGCGGCGCTGTCCCGTCATCGCGCAGGCGACCTGGGCGCGCATGTCGCCGAGCGTGGCGTGGGGGAAGCGCACGTTGCGGGCGATCACCTCGTGCAGGTCGCGGCAGGGCGCGCCGTCCTCGTAGATCTTCATCGGGCCCATGCGCAGGCCCTCCTGGAAGATCGAGGTGGAGTCCATGGAGCCGCCGGGGTCCTTGGAGCCCATGTCCAGCCAGTGCGCCCGCGACGCGGCGAACCCCGCGAGCTCGCCGCCGACGAAGATCGGCCCGTAGACGGTGACGTCGTTGAGGTGCGTGCCGCCGATGTAGGAGTCGTTGAGCACCCAGACGTCGCCCTCCCGCCAGACGTCACGGCCGAACATCCGCTCGGTCTCACGGGTGCACACCTCCAGGTTGCCGAGGAAGATCGGCAGGCCGCTCGACTGGCCGAGGACGTTGTGGTCGCGGTCCATGAGCGCGACGGCGCAGTCCTTGGCCTCGTAGATGACCGGCGTGTAGGAGGAGCGGATGAGCGTGGTGTTCATGTCCTCCGCCGCCTGGAGCAGCGCGCAGCGGATGATCTCTGTGGTCACGGGGTCGATCATGAGTTCACCTTGATGATCAGGAAGCCGTTGGCGTCGAGGGTGGCCAGGCAGCCGGGCGGGATGACCGTGGTGGCCGTCTCCTCCACCACGATGGCGGGGCCCTCGATCTCGCTGTCCATGGCGTTTCTGCGCAGCACGGGCGTGCGGTGGACCCGCCCGTCGAAGATCACGTCGCGTACGGCGGGCGGGTGCGTCTCGCCGGGCGGAGCCGCGGTGGCGGCCTTGGGGAAGGTGCCGAAGCCGGTGCTGCGCACCATGACGAACTCGACCGGCGCCTCGGGGGTGGCGTGGCCGTACCTGCTGGTGTGGGCCGCGGCGTACCGCTCGGCGATCGCCTGGAGGAAGCCGGGCTCGGCGGGCTCGCCGGCGTCCCTGAGCGGGATGGTGAGCGTGTAGTCCTGGCCCTCGTAGCGCATGTCCACCGCGTGCTCGACCCGCTGCCTGCCGACGGGGACGCCCTGACTGTCGAGCGCGGCCATGGCGTCGCGCTCCAGCTCGGCCAGCCGCGCCGACAGGTGCCCGCCGTCGAGGTCGTCCTGCGGGCGGAAGTACGGATGGGTGAGGTCGCGCCGCACGTCGGCCTCCAGCATCCCCCACGCGGAGAAGGCGCCGGGGAAGCGCGGCACGACCACCTCGCCGATGCCGAGCTCGCGGGCGATGAAGACGGCGTGCATGGCGCCCGCGCCGCCGAAGGCGACCAGGGCGAACTCGCGCGGCTCCACGCCGTGCTCGACCGTGAGCGTGCGGATGGCCTGGGCCATCTTGGCGTTGGCGACGTCGCAGACGCCCTCGGCCAGCTGGAGGGGTTCCATGCCGAGGGTCTCGGCCAGAGTCGCGACGGCCGTCCCCGCCGCCTCGACGTCCAGCTCCATAAGGCCGCCGGCGAACCAGGCGGGGTCGACGCGGCCCAGCACGACGTTGGCGTCTGTCACGGTCGGCCGCGCGCCGCCCCTGCCGTAACAGGCGGGCCCGGGTACGGCTCCCGCCGACTCGGGACCGACCCGCAGCGCGCCCGCCTCGGCGTAGGCGATGGAACCGCCGCCCGCGCCGATCGTGTGCAGGTTCACGATCGGCATCAGGACGGGGAAGCCCTCGATGTGCGCCTCGGCGCTGACGTCCGGGCGGCCGTTGACGACAAGCGAGACGTCGAAAGAGGTGCCGCCCATGTCCACGCAGATGGCGTTGTCGCGGCCGAGCAGCCGGGCCGCGGCGACCCCGCCCATCGTCCCGCCGACCGGGCCGGACAGAAGGGTCTGCAGCGGGCGCCTCATCGCGTAGCCCGCGTTGACCAGGCCGCCGGATGACTGCATCACGTGCACGGGTACGGCGAGGCCGCGCTCGGCGAAGCGCTGCTCGATCCGCGACAGGTAGGCACGCACGACCGGACCCGTGTAGGCCTCGAGAACGGCCGACGACGTCCGCTCGTACTCGCGCCACTCCCTGGCCACCTCGTGGCTGAGCACGACGAGGACGTCGTCGCCGAGCTCCTGCCTGAGGATCTCGCCCGCGCGGATCTCGTGGGCCGGGTTGGCGTAGGAGAACAGCAGCGTGACCGCGATGGCGTCGAAGCCCTCGGACCTGGCGCGGTCGGCCGCCTGCCGTACGGCCCGCTCGTCGAGCGGTTGGAGCTCCTCGCCGCGCCAGTCGAGCCTGCCGGCCGCCTCCATGACGTCGCCGCGGGGCACCAGCGGGGTCGGTTTGCGGTAGCGCAGGTCGAACATGCGGTCGCGGTTGCCGCGGGCGATCTGGTAGACGTCGCGCGCGCCGCCGCTGGTCAGCAGCAGCACCTTGGCGCCCTTGCGTTCGAGGAGGGCGTTGAGGCCCTGGGTGGTGCCGTGCACGAAGAAGGAGATCTGGGAGGGGTCGTCGACCACGCGCCCGAGAGCGGCGAATACGCCCTCGGCGAGGTCTCCAGGGGTGGTCGGCGCCTTCGAGGCCAGGACGGCACCGCTCTGCTCGTCGTAGCAGACCACGTCGGTGAAGGTGCCGCCGATGTCCATGGCGACGCGAAAAGTCATGGTGGCACCGTATGCGGTCCTGGCCGCCCGCGGGTGTGCGGGGTGCACGGCCTTCCCGCCGCCTCCGTGCGTCCCGCACGGCCGCCGTTAAATGGGTGGCGCTCGGGAAATGCCGCGTTTAATCTCGAGTTTGTCGAAAGCCGGATATTTCAGGAAAGGACGAGCCGTGATTCACGCCAAGCTGATCCCGGGCGGCCTCGCCCTCCTGTTCTGGCGGCATATCGGGTGAACCCCCAAGGGTTGAGCGCACCCGACGGCCGCCAGGGAATCCTCCCGGCGGCCGTTGTTTTTCGTCTGACGAAACTCCATAGCGAATGCCTTTCGACGGATCTCCATGTCCCGGTGAGTGGGCGCGCGAGATCCAGGCCCGGGCGGTGGCGGCATCTGCCGTTTCCTGAGCTGCCCGATGGCTGCCAGCGCTCGCCGGCCACGCGGCGGCATCGGCAGAGCCCGTGGGTGCCCGCTGCCGAGCGGGCGCCGCGACGGGCATTCACCGGCCGACGGTGAAAGCACGCAAGCCGCTCTAGCCCAACGGCAGGAGGCACCGCGTTCAGGGCGCGGACAGTCAGGGTTCGAATCCCTGGGGCGGTACGGTGATCGTCGCGTCGCGGAAGCACTCCAGACCTTGACATCCTCCCCCGCCTGAAGGCCGGGGATTCCAACCCATCTCACAGTGAGAGGAGGACAGGTCGAGGTTCGCGGTTCATCCGCCTCGGCAGCCCGGAGCGTCCCCGCGCAGCCACCGCATGCCCTGCGGCGGTATCGCGTATGTTCTTGGCCGCGTTCACGTCGGCGTGCGCCTGGTGTCCGCAGGCGGCGCAGGCGAATCGAGATTGGCTCTCCCTCGACTCGGCCGCGCGATGCCCGCAGGCGTTGCAGGTCTGCGACGTGTAACGCGGGTTGACCTTGACCACCCTGCCGGGTGCCTTGTGCTCCAGCCGCTTGACCAGAGCGCCCCACCCAGCGGCGAAGATCGCCCGGTTGAGTCCGGCCTTCTGCCGCACATTGCGGCCGGGCTCGGCGAGGGTGCCCTTCGCCGAGCGGGTCATGTTCCGGATGTTGAGGTCTTCGACGGCGATCACGTCGAATCGGCGGGCCAGATCCGTCGTGGTCTTCTCGATCCAGTCCTTACGCCGGTCACTCTCGCGGGCCTTCAAGCGGGCGATCGCCAGCTTGACCTCCGCTCGTCGGTTCGATCCGCGCTTGGCGCGGGCGAGCTTGCGCAGCAACCGCGACAGGCGCGTCTTCTCCGCCTCTCGCAGCGCCGGCGCGGAAACCAGTTCGCCCGTGGACAGCGCTGCCGACACAGCCACGCCACGGTCTACGCCCACCACCTCGCCCGTGCCGGGTGCCGGGATCGGACCCGGTATGGCGGCGAACGCCACCTGCCGGCGCCCCGCCGAGTCGCGGGTGATCCGGAACGACTTCACGCCCTCGGGCACGGCACGGCTCCACCGCAACCGCACCCAGCCCACCTTCGGAATCTTGACCTCGCCCACATGGCGGGACAAGCGCCGCACATCCCCGGGCTTGACGGCGACGATTCGGAAACCCTCACCCCGGCCTTGCTTGCGCCACGTCGGCTTGCGGTGGGTCTTGCCGAAATAGTTCGCCATCGCCTGCGCGAAGTCCTTCAACGCCTGCTGCTGCACGACGATCGAGCCCGCCCGCAGCCACGCGAACTCCGCTCTGGCTTCGGTCAGCTGTCGGCACTGCTCGGCGAAGCCCGGCGCGCCCTTACGGCCCGGCTTCCAATGCGCCTGCTGCTCAACGGCCAGGTTCCACACGAACCGGGCGTGCCCGCAATGCTCCAGCAACGCCGCCTCCTGGGCAGGCGTCGGCTGGAGGCGGTAGCGGGACACATCGATCAACCTACCGACCGTCACCGACAAAACCGGGAGACCAAAGTGCCCCCGTTCCGCGTTTCTTCCCCGCCTTTAAGGACGGGGCCTCCACGCTGTAGGTAGCCGGTGACTCTGGCCGGGCCAGTTCGAATCTGGTCGATCACCCTTCACCCGTGCGGCGGGTCGCGGCGCCGTCGAGGACGAGGGCCAGCTTGTGGGTGAACCACTCCCGCGGGCTGACCGTCATCGAATCGCGCACCGGCGCCTGGAAGTCGGCGGGACCGTCGGCCCGCTCGCTCGACCACGACGCGCACAGCAGCTCGCGACTGCGCCCGATGCGCTCGCCTGTCGCCTGTACGTCGGCTGCCAGTCCACGACCGTGTCGACCAGCAGGACGGCCGTCTCCAGCCACGGTGACCAGCGCGTCCTGCCGGACACGCGGCGGTAGAGCGACGAGTGGCGATCGAGGCGGCCCGTCAAGCCGCAGTCAGGAGCTCGACGAGGATGTCCACGTACGGCTGCGCCGCCCCGCGGTGGCGGCGAGAGGTGGCGATTCCGATGAAGCGGGACGGGCTGGGCGCCTCCAGGGGGATGGCGACCAGGTCGGGGGAGCGCAACAGCGCGATCTCGGGAATGAGGGCGACGCCGACCCCGGCCGTGACCAGCGACTGGGCGAAGAAGTAGTCGGTGGCGCTGCACGAGACGCGCAGCTCGAAGCTCGCCAGGTCGGTGTAGTGCCGCAGCAGGTCCACGGTCTTCAGGCAGCCGAGCACCCAGCGCTCGCCCGCCAGCTCGGCCAGGTGCACGCTCGCCCGTTCCGCCAGCCGATGGGCACGCGGGAGGACGACGCGGAACGGATCGTCTCTCAGCGGCCTCCAGTCCATGCCCGAACGGTCGCCGGGCCTGGCGGGTGGCGGTCCGTCGAAGTGGTAGGCCAGAGCCAGGTCGGCATTGCCCTGCCGGACCAGCGGGAGGCTGTCCTCCGGCTCGCGCTCGAGGATGGTCAGCTCGACGGAGGGGTGGTCGGCGACGAAGCGCTCCAGCGCGGGCGGCAGCAGCGGACGGCCGCCGCTGGCGAAGGAGGCGATGGTGAGCTGGGCGCGGCCCGCGGCCAGCCGGTCGATGCGCGCCTGGGCGTCGCTCAGTTCGGCGGCGATGGCCTCGGCCGCCTCCACCAGCAGGCGGCCCGGCTCGGTGAGGATGACGCCGCGGGTGCTCCGTTCGACGACAGGGGTGCCGAGGGTGCGTTCGAGCGCGGCGATCTGCTGGGAGACGGCCGAGGGCGTCAGGCGCAGGGCGGTCGCGGCACGGTTGAAGCTGCCATGGCCCGCCACCTCGCGCAGGATGCCGAGGCGATGCACGTCGATCAACAGCTCTCCTTATGACCGGTTAAGGAAGTCGCCACTACCGGTGATGACTATAGGACGGGCACGCTGGCCGGCATGAACGAGTTGTGCGTCATCGGCGGCAGCAGGTACTTCGGCAGGCGGATGGTCGAGAACCTCAGGGACGAGGGAGTCGCCGTCACCGTGATCAACAGGGGGTCGTCGCCCGCGCCCGAGGGTGTGACCCACCTGGTGGCCGACAGGGACGACGAGGAGGCGCTGCGCCGCGCGCTGGCGGGCAGGAGCTTCGACGCCGTCGTCGACCAGATCTGCTACACGCCGCGGCAGGCGGCGATCGCCGCGCGCGTCTTCGCGGGCAGGACGGCGCGCTATGTGATGACCTCCACCATCGAGGTCTACGCAGGCCTCGAAGGCGCGCCGTTCGCCGAGGACGCGGTCGACCTGGCCGCGCAGGGGGCGCCCGACGCGAGTTACGGCGGCGCCAAGCGCCAGGCCGAGGCGGTGCTGGCCGCCCAGCGCGACTTCGGTTTCGTCAGCGTGCGCAGCGGTCACGTGCTGGGCGGCGAGGACTTCACCGGGCGGCTGGAGCACTACGTCAGGCGGATCGCCGAGGGCCTGCCGGTGATCGTGCACGAGAACCCGAAACCGTCGTCGTTCATCCACGAACCGGAGATCGCCCGCTTCCTCGCATGGGCCGCGCGCGCCGACTTCACCGGACCCGTCAACGCCGCCTCGCACGGCGACCTGGACGTGTGGCGGCTGTGCGCGGCCATCGGCCGGGCCGCGTACACCACGGGCGAGGACGTCTCGCCGTACTCCTTCGAGCGGGCCTTCACCATGGACACGAGCCGCGCGACCGGCCTGGGATTCGCCTTCTCCCAGGTCGGCGACTGGCTCCCGGGCGTCGTCGAGGAGGCCGTGGCATGCGCCGCCGTCTGATCGGCGACGTGGAGGTCGGGGCCGTCGGCATGGGCGCGATGCCGCTGTCCATCGAGGGCCGCCCCGACGAGGCCCGCGCGATCGCCACCGTCCACGCCGCCCTCGACGCGGGCGTCACGCTCATCGACACCGCAGACTCCTACCACTGGCACGCCGGTGAGGTCGGGCACAACGAGCGCCTGGTGGCCCGCGCCACCCGCGGCCGCGACGTGTTGATCGCCACCAAAGGCGGACGCGGGCGTCCCGGCGACGGCTCGTGGAGCGTCGACGGCGATCCCCGCCACCTCAGGCGGGCGTGCGAGGCGTCGCTCCAGCGGCTCGGCGTGGAGGCCATCGGCCTCTACCAGCTGCACAAACCCGATCCCCATGTGCCCTTCACCGAGTCCGTCGGCGCGCTGCGCGACCTGCTCGACGAGGGCAAGATCCGGATGGCGGGGATCTCGAACGTCGACGCGGACCAGATCCTGCTGGCGCGCCGCGAGCTCGGCGCGCGGCTGGTCTCCGTCCAGAACCGGTTCTCGCCCGCCGTACGGCAGAGCGCGCGCGAGCTGCTGCTCTGCGCGGAGCTCGGCATCGCCTTCCTGCCGTGGAGCCCGCTGGGCGGCATCTCGCGCAGCGCGCTGGAGGAGGAGGGCCCGGCGGGCGAGACGCCCTTCCACACCGTCGCGAAGGAGCGCGGGGTGAGCCCGCAGCAGGTGTGCCTGGCCTGGCACCTGTCCCTGTCGCCAGGGGTCGTCCCGATCCCCGGGGCCAGCAGGCCCGGCTCCATCCGCGACTCGGCGACGGCCGCCGACCTGGAGCTCGGCACGGACGAGCTCGCCATGCTGCCGGGGCTCAGCTGAGGTACTGCTCGGCGTACTCGCCCACGGGCGGGACGTTGGTGATCACGTCGATGAGCACGCCGTTGGGGTCGGCGACGATGAAGTGGCGCTGGCCGAAGTCCTCGGTGCGCAGCTCCAGCTCGGCGCGCTGCCCGCCGCGCACCACGAGGCGCTCCCACTCGGCGTCGACGTCGTCGACCTCGAAGTTGAGCAGCAGGCCCTGCGCCGCCGAGCCGCGGAAGCCGGCGGGGATGGTCGGGTGGGCAGGGTCGAGCAGCGCCAGCTCGTGCTGCTCGCGGCGCAGGCTGACGTACCAGTCGGCCTCGAAGGTGATCTCGAAGCCGAACAGCCCTGTGTAGTAGTCGCGCGACTCCTGGAGGCGGTTGGTGCAGAGGACGGGGTAGAAGCTGCTGACCTTCATGGTGGCCCTTTCGCATACCGTTGGTAGGTGAAGTACCCTAGTTCGCGTACCGGCGGTACGTCAAAGGGGTTCGAGACGATGACGACGCAGAGCGTCAGGGCGGCACAGCGCGAGCAGACCAGGCGGACCCTGCTCCGCGAGAGCAGGCGGCTGTTCGCCTCCCGCGGCTACGCGGCCGTCGGGCTGTCGGAGATCGTGCGCGCCGCGGGCGTCACCAAGGGCGCGCTCTACCATCACTTCGACAGCAAGGCCGAGCTGTTCCGCGCGGTGCTCGAGCAGGTGCAGCAGGAGGTGGGCGAGCGCGTGGCCGCCACCGCCGACGCCGAGGAGGACCCGTGGACGCAGCTCGTGGCAGGCTGCCAGGCCTTCCTCGCCGCCAGCGCCGACCCCGACGTGCAGCAGATCATGCTCGTCGACGGCCCCGCCGTGCTCGGCTGGAACGAGTGGCGGGCGCTGGACGAGGCCGCCTCCGCCCGCCACCTGGCCGAGGCGCTGACCGAGCTGATGGCGGCGGGGGTGATCGTCGCGCAGCCGGTCGCGCCGCTGACCAGGCTGTTGTCGGGAGCGATGAACGAGGCGGCGCTGTGGCTGGCCTCCACCGCCGACCCCAGCGACCTGGCCGACACCCAGGCCGCGCTGTCGCGGCTGCTGGAGTCGCTGCGCGGGTGATCGCTCCCCGGTCGCCTGCGTGGCCCAGGCCCTGTCGGGTTCGGCCGCTCCGCTCGGGAGACCGGAGTCGGGCCGCCGGGTGCGGGTAGGGGGCAGGGGAGAGGAGGCGGGATGTCGCGCCCTGACCGTCCGATGATCATCCACGTGCGGACCAACCTGGGCCTGGTTCCCGGTGTGGAGCGGCTCGGCGGCGCGCTGCTCGACGCGGGCCTCGCCGAGGCGCTCGGCGCGAGCCTCGGGCCGGTGGTGGAGGCGCCGCCGTACTCGAGGGACCGCACCCATCCGAGCCGGCTGCTGAACGCCGACGCGATCGCCGACGTGGCGCTGCGCCAGGCCGAGGCCGTGGCGGACGCGCTCGACGCGGGCGGGTTCCCCGTCGTGCTCGGCGGAGACGACAGCGTCATCTTCGGCAGCCTGCTCGCGCTGCGCCGCAGAGGGGCCTACGGCCTGGTGTTCCTCGACGCGCACACCGACTTCTACCCGCCCGGGGACTCGCCGACCGGTGAGGCGTCGGACTCCGAGCTGTACCTCGCGTTCGGATTCGGCGCGGACCTGATCGCCGGACCGGACGGCTCGCGGCCGCTCGTCCAGAGCCGCGCCACGGCGGTGATCGGCCACCGCGACCAGGACGAACAGTGCGACACCGGCGCGTCCCTGCGTGCCACCGACGCCCTCGTCATCTCCCTCGCCGAGATGCGCGAGACGGGAGCCGAGTGCACGGCGCGGCAGGCCCTCGCCCACCTGGACGGCGCCGGCGTCGAGGGGTTCCTCCTGCACGTCGACGCCGACGTGCTCGACGACGCCCTGATGCCTGCGGTCGACTACCGCCTGCCCGGCGGGTTCACCAGGCGGGAGTTCGCCGTCCTGGCCGGGACGCTGCTGGCCGACGAGCGGGTCGCGGGTTTCGACGTGACGATCTACAACCCGGCGCTCGACCCGGACCGCAGCGCGCGAGGCAACCTCACCGGCTGCCTGCTCGACGCGTTCGCGCACGCCGACGCCCTTCCATCCCGCTAGCCACGCGCCCACGGCGAGGCGGTCCCCTTCATGAGACGGCCGTCCCGCACGCGGCCAGGTAATATCGAAGGTGATCCCGCCGCGTCGAGTTCTGAACGCGAAACCACCGGCTTGAGGCCTTCCTCGGCGGTGTCGTCGAAGACGTTGATCAGGAGCGCCTCCACGGCAGGAGGAGTCATGACAACCATCGGGGACGACCTTCGGCGTACGGTCCGCGGCCGGGTTCTCACGCCGGGCGACGAAGGATCCGAGACCGCGCGGCTGCCCTGGGCCCGCTCCATGAATCAGCGGGTCCGTGCCGTCGTGGAGGTGGAGGACGCCACGGACGCGGCCGCCGTCATCCGCAGCGCCAGGCTCGCCGGACTCAGCGTCGCCCCGCAGCCCAGCGGGCATGGCGCGTCGGCCGAACTCGACGGCACGATCCTCATTCACACCGCCCGGCTGCGCGGACTGGAGATCCGCCCCGACGAACGGCTGGCACGCGTCGAGGCGGGCGTCCAGTGGGGTGAGGTGCTCGCCGCGTCGAGCAAGCACGCACTCGCGGGGCTCGCGGCGAGCTCCCCCGCGGTGAGCGCCACGGGCTATTCCCTGGGGGGCGGCCTGAGCTGGTTCAGCCGCAGGTACGGCTACGCCGCCAACCGCGTTCGGGCGCTGGACGTGGTGGACGCGGAAGGCGCCCGCAACCGGGTGACGGCCGACGCCGACGCTGACCTGTTCTGGGCGCTGCGCGGTGGCGGCGGCGACTTCGCGCTCGTGACCGCGATCGAGTTCGACCTCTTCCCCGCGCCTCAGCTGTACGGCGGACGCGTCCTCTGGCCGGTGGCGCGCGCGGAGGAGGTCCTTTCGGCCTTCCGTGACATCTCGGCGGCTGCTCCGCAGGAGCTGACCGTGTGGTTCGTGCTTCTGCGGTTCCCGCCGCTCCCGGAACTCCCCGGGCCGTTGCGAGGCCGGTCCGCGGTGGCGATCGACGCCGCCTACCTCGGCGACCCGGCCGAGGGACGGGCTCTGCTGCACCGGCTGGAGCGGATCCCGGACGTCATTCTCGACACCCGCGCAGCGCTTCCCGTGGACGCGCTCGGGAGCGTCTCCACCGAGCCGGCCGAGCCCGGACCTGCGCTGTGGCGCAGCGAGGTGCTGACCAGGCTCGACGACGCCGCCGCCACGACGCTGCTGTCGGCGGCCATCGAGTCGGGCACCGTCGACCCCCTCGTCCGGGTCGAGGTGCGCCACCTCGGCGGCGCGCTTCGCGTCCGGGCCGAGAACGAGGGGGCCTGCGGACACCTCGCCGAGCCGTACCTGCTCGTCATGGTCGGGGACGTGGTCTCGCCCGAGGTCGGGGAGGCCGTCAAGGAGCGGCATGCGGCGATCTCGCGGGCGCTGACGCCGTACGCCACCGGCCGCAAGCCGTTCAACTACCTCGGGTACGGCGAGAAGGCCGCCTCGGCCTTCCCCTGCGAGGTCCTTGCGCGGCTGCGCGACATCAAACGCCGCCGTGACCCGGACGGGGTCTTCCGCAGCAACCATCCGGTGCTCGCCTAGCCGGGACGCAGCGCGGCGACGAAGGCGGTGAGCAGGCGGGCGAACTCGCGGCGATCCCGCTCGGACCACTCGCTCATCGCGTCGCCGAACACCTGGCGGCGCAGCCTGTGCACCTGCTCGGCCTGCTCGACGCCCAGCTCGGTGAGCTCCAGCGTGCTGCGCCTGCCGTCGGCGGGGTCGGCGACCCTGCGCAGCAACCCCTCGTCGACGGCCCTGGCGACCAGGCGGCTGGCCCGCGGCTGGTCGACGCCGAGCCGGTCGGCGATCGAGGTGACGGTGGCGCCCGGTTCCTCCTCCACCGCGTCGACCACCCCGAACAGCGCGGGGTCGAGACCGCCGCCGCCAAGTCTGTGCAGGCTGCGACGGCTCTGGCGGCGGCGGATCTCGACCATGGCCCGCTCGACGGCGGCGACAGGCTCATCCATGCTTGCCATTCTACATGTATTTGTACATATAGTTGTCATAACACATGCACCAGTGGAGGAGACATGCGGAACATGGACAGGCCCATCGGCTACTGGATCAAGCACCTGCACCAGTTGTTCGAGGGCTCGCTCGACGACCTGCTCACGACGCAGGGGCTGACGCGCCGCCACTGGCAGGTGATGAACGTCCTGTCCAAGCGGGCGCGCAGCGTGGCCGACCTCGACACCGAGCTCAGCCCCTTCCTCAGCGAGGAGGAGCCGTCGCTGCTGCCGTACGTCGAGGAGCTGCGCGAGAAGGGCTGGCTGGTGCGGGCCGAGCCCGTCGACCTCACCGAGGAAGGACGGCGGGCGCACGCGGCCCTGCTGGACCGGGTCTCGGCCACCCGCGCGAAGGTGACCGACGGGATCAGTCCAGAGGAGTACCTGTCCACCGTGGACGTCTTGACCAGGATGTCGGCGAACCTGGGCGGGTGACGGCGCGGGCCGGGATCCGGCCGCGGTCCCCGGCGCTGAGTGGATCGGCGGGGCCTCGGGCTGGCTGGCCGACGGCTCCCTGCGCGCGGAGGTGACCGTGGCCGAGGGAATCGAGCGGGCGCCCGCGGCACTCCTGGACGTGGCACGCGGTGGCAACGTCGGCAAGATGCTCGTGCGGCTCTGATCGGACGACCTCTCCGGCAGCGCCGCCCGTCCAGGCTAGCGGGGCGCGGGAAGGGCGGGGCCGAGAGTGGACTGGAGGTAGGTCATGGCCTCGGTGTATTTCGGGTCCTGGGCCCGCTCGCCGATCTGCTCGGGGCTCAGGTCGGCGACGCGCTCCTGGACCCACCAGATGTTTCCCAGCGGGTCGCGCAGGCGGCCGACCTTCTCGCCCCAGAACAGCTCGGTCGGCCGGGTCACCACGGTGGCGCCCGCCCGCACGGCCCGCTCGATGACGGCGTCGGCGTCGGCCACGTACAGTCGCAGGAGGCCGGGGGTCTCGACGGGGAAGGGCGAGTCGAACATCATCACGATGGAGTCGCCGATCCGCGCCTCGGCGTGGCCGATCGCGCCGCCTTCCACCTCGACGCGGCCGAGCTCCTCCGCGTCGAACGCGGCCTTGAGGAAGTCGAGCAGGCCCGCCGTGTCCTTGGTGACGATCCAGGGCGTGACGGTGGTGTAGCCCTCGGGGGCGGGGGGAAACTGCGTTGCCATGGGGTCCATCCTTCGCGTTCGGCGTTCGATGGATCCATAGTATCAGAACGGAATGCTTTGTTCTAATTGGGGCCCGTCCTCGGCGTGTGGACGGGCCCCGGCCTGTCGGGCAGATCAGAGCCGCTGGAAGAAGGCGCGAACGTCCTCCACGTAGAGGTCCGGCTGCTCCAGCGCGGCGAACGTGCCGCCCCGCTCGTGCTCGACCCAGCTCACCACGTTGTTGTCCCGCTCGGCGAAGCGGCGGATCGGGCGCAGGATGTCCTTCGGGAACACCGAGACGCCCGTCGGCACGGTCGCCGGCTTCACCTCCCACTCCATCGAGGTGTCCTCCGAGGTGTCCGGCGTCTCCACGAACGAGCGGGCTGCCGAGCCCGCGGTGTTTGTCAGCCAGTACAGCATCACGGTCGTCAGTAGCCGGTCGCGCGGGATCCCGCCGTCGCTCCACTCGTGGAAGACGCCGGCGAACCAGGCCAGCAGGGCGACGGGGGAGTCGGCCATGCCGTACGCGAAGGTCTGCGGGCGGGCGGACTGGATCAGCTTGTAGCCGTACTGCTCGGTCATGTACCGCTCGCGGAAGGCCATCCGCTCCTGCTCGACCTCGGTGAGCCCGTCGAGCTCGCCCGGCAGCCCCAGGGGGAAGCAGATGATGCCGTTGCCGTGCATGCCGACCACGCGTTCGGGGGCCAGGACGCCGATCTCGCGGGAGATCCAGGTGCCCCAGTCGCCGCCCTGCACGCCGAAGCGGTCGTGGCCGAGCCTCGTCATCAGCTCGAGCCATGCCCGGGCGATCCGGGTGGAGCCCCAGCCGATCTCCCTGGTCCCGCCCGAGAGGCCGTAGCCGGGCAGCGACGGGATCACCAGCGTGAAGTCGGCCGACAGGCGCTCGATCACGTCGAGGTACTCCACGGGGGAGCTGGGCCAGCCATGCGTGATCAGGAGGGGCAACGCGTCGGGGTTGGCGGATCGGACGTGCAGGAAGTGGACGTTCTGCCCGTCGATCTCGGTGGTGAACTGCGGGTGGGTGTTCAGCTCGGCCTCGGCGGCGCGCCAGGAGTAGCCGGTACGCCAGTGCTCCACGAGCTCGCGCAGGTGGTCGAGGGGCACGCCGTACTGCCAGCCGAGCCCGGGGACCTCGTCGGGCCAGCGGACCCTGTCGAGCCGCTCGCGCAGGTCGTCCAGGTCGGCCTGGGCGATGTCGAGGCGGAAGGGCCGGATGTCGTTCTGTCGCAAGACGCTCTCCTCCGATGTTCGGTACGCTGTACCGTACATCATACGGTTGGAGGTCGCAAGCGGCCCGGCGGGCCGCCTAGGGTGGACGTCATGATCCGTATCACCCAGGTCGCCTCGGTGTCGGCCGAGCAGTCGGCCGCTTGGCCCGCCGCCGCCGCCGTCGCCTCGATCGCCCGCGACCTGCCACAGGAGACGCCGCATCGAGGCCATGGGGTCGGCCTGTGGCCGAAGTCGGCGACGGTCAGGTCGCCGCGCGCCCGGCACCCGTCGATCGCCGAGATCGAGACCGACAACGCCGACGGCAACGCGCACATGCTCGCGGTCGACGAGCGCCTGGGCTTCGTCGCCCATCGGCGTACCCACGAGTACCAGCTCACGATGGACAACCACTGAACGTCACGAGGAGAAGCATGCGAACCGTCCTCTACATCCACGGCCACGACGAGCGGGGAGCCGCCGACCTCGGCTGCGGCGTGGTGGAGGTCGGCCCCGCCGGGCCGAGCGACGTGGCCGCCGCCTACCAGGCGCTGCTCGACGAGGGCACGCCCGCCTCGCGGATCACGCTGGCGGGCGAGGGTCCGGGCGCGGCGCTCGCGCTGGAGGCGCTCCCGCTGCTCGCCGCGTCGCCTGCGGGGGTGGTCCTGCTCTCACCCCCCGAGGTCTCCCCGCCGCCTGCCGACCTCCCGCCCCTCCTGATCCTCACGGCCGGTGCCGACACCCCCGCGACCGCCCCCGCGATCGCCGGGGGTAGCGTTCGCGTGGAGGCCCTCCAGGATCGGGCGTCCATGGTCGCCAGGGCCGCCGCGTGGATCGCCGATCCGGTCAGGGAGTTCGCGGTCCCCGCCGCAGGGCCGTACGCGATCACCACAGGACCCGACGACGCGCTGTGGTTCACGCTCGTCGGTCAGGGTGCGATCGGTCGCAGGGCGGCCGACGGCGTCGTCACGACCTACCCGGTCGGGGCAGGACCGACGGTGATCACGCAGGGCCCGGACGGCGCGCTGTGGTTCACCGAGTATCAAGGGCACGCGATCGGCAGGATCACCGTCAAGGGCGAGGCCCGCTCCTTCGCGCTGCCCACCGCCGAGGCGGGGCCGTTCGGGATCGCGCAGGGCCCCGACGGCGCGCTGTGGTTCACCGGGACCAACGCCGGCCTGGTCGGGCGGATCACCACCGACGGCAAGGTGACCGAGTACCCGCTGCCGACGCCGGGGGCCTTCCCCTCGGCGATCGCCGCCGGTGCCGACGGCGCGATGTGGTTCGCGATGAACCAGGCCAACGCCATCGGCCGTATCACGATGGACGGCCGGATCGACGTCCACCCGCTGCCAACCGAGGCCGCGGCGCCCGTGGGCATCACCGCGGGCGGCGACGGCGCGCTGTGGTTCGTCGAGATCGGCGCGGGGCAGATCGGCAGGATCACCGTCGACGGTGACATCACCGAGTTCCCGCTGCCCGACAGGGCGGCCCGCCCGCACGCGATCACCCTGGGCCCCGACGGCGCCTGCTGGTTCACCGAGTGGGGCGGCAACCGCGTCGGCCGCGTCACGGCCGAAGGACACATCACCACCTACGAACTGCCCACACCCGCGTCGGAGCCGCACGGCATCGCCGTGGGGGCCGACGGTTTCCTGTGGGCCGCGCTGGAGACCGGCCACCTGGCCAGGATCGAGGCGATCAGCGAGGCGTGACGGCGATCACCGCGCCGCCTCCTCGGGCAGCAGGTGGGCGAGCAGCAGCTTGATCAGCAGGACGGGGGCGAACCAGGCCAGCGCGCCGGGCACGGCCACCATCGCGGTGGTCCAGACGAGCGCGAGCGCGGTGGCGGCGAAGGCGGCGGGCCTGCGCAGAGGCAGCGGAACCGCCGTCACCACCAGCGCCGCCGCCAGCGCGGAGGCGTAGATCACGGCCGCGGCCGTCCAGGTGAATCCCGGCACCGCCCAGGCCAGGACGAACGGCTGCACGTGGATCGCCACGAAGCCCAGGTGGTGCCTGGCCGTACGGCCCTGCCGGTGGAACCAGAGCTTGGCGGCGTGGGTGGCGTTGACGACGGCTCCGCCGTACAGGTCGAAGGCGACGACGGCGATCACCACGACGGCGAGCGGCGGCAGGCCCGCGGCCGACCCGAGCGCCACCGAGAGCGCGCAGCCCGCGAACGCGGTGCCGAACGACAGCACGGCCTCGCCCCGGGTGGCGCCGGGGGCGATCAGGCGTTCGGTGAGCGTCATTCCCTGATTCCTTCCACGCAGATGTCGATGACGGGTCCGGCCAGGCCGGCGAGCGGCAGCTTGGGGTCGACGAGCCACTGCAGCAGGCAGCCCTCGATGGCGGCGACGACGACCACGGCGTGCTCGGGGCCGATGCCCGCGCGCAGGGCGCCCTCCTCGCCCGCCTGCCGCAGCAGGTCCTCGATCACCGCGCGGTAGTCGTGGTAGACGGCGGCCATGTCGAGCGGCGGCCCCGACGCCCACAGATCCACCAGGACGCGGGCGTGGTCGGGGTGGGCGGCCAGCATCGCGACGACCCGCCGCACCAGCGTCGCGAGCCTGTCCAGCGCGGGGCCCTGCCCCAGGTCGGCGAGCACGTCGGCGGAGAGGGCGGCGTAGGACTCGAAGGCGGCACTCAGCAGGGCGTCGCGGCTGTCGAAGTAGAGGTAGACGCTGCCTTTGGCGATGCCCGCCTCGGCGGCGACGTCGTCGATGCGCGAGGCGGCGAAGCCCTTACGCGCGAACACCCGCACCGCGGCCGCCAGGATCTCCTCGCGGCGCGCGGCCCGGTCGACTCTCTTGGGCATGAGTGGATTATGAATGACCGGTCAGTCATTCTTCAAGTGGGCAGAGATCGCCTCCCATGCCCGGCGGGGCAGCTCGTGACCCGCGCCTTCCACGGTCAGTAGGCTGGCCGACGGGATCTCCCTGGCCAGCGCCTCGCCGTTGCCGAGCGGGAAGAACGGGTCGGCGCTGCCGTGGACGACCAGCGTGGGCACGCGGATCTCACCCAGCCGCTCGCGCCACCGCTCGCCGTGATCGATGAAGGCCAGGTTGACGGAGGCGGCGTGCGGATCCCGATGGCGCTCGGCGCGCCGCCTGGCCGCGACCTCGTCGAAGGCGCTCTCGCCCGCCATGATCCGCTCGAAACCGACCAGATGCTCGACCACCGCCCCGCGATCCGACCAGTCGGGACCGTTCATGACGCGGGCCATGACCCGCTCGGCGTGCTCGGGCAGGTCGGGGTCGGCAGGTCCGGGCGCGGTGGGTCTGGTGGCGACCAGCGTGAGCGAGGCGACGAGGGTGGGGTGGTCCAGCGCGAGCAGCTGAGCGACCCAGCCGCCCGTGGAGAGGCCGACCGCGTGCGCCCTGCTCGCGCCGAACGCCGCGGGCAGGGCCGCCGCGTCGGCGACGAGGTCCCTCAGCGTGTACGGCGGGGCCTGCGCGGGATAGGCGGTCGACAGGCCGGAGTCGCGCGGGTCGTACCTGATGAGCCGTCAGCCGGAGATCTCCGCCAGCCGCCCGCGCAGGTAGCGGCGGTCGGCCTCCTCACCCGCCAGCTCGATCGCCCGCCGGTAGGCCTCCGCGGCCTCGGCCCGCCTGCCGAGGCGGCGCAGCAGGTCGGCGCGGGTGGCCGGCAGCAGGTGGTAACCGTCCAGGCCGGTGAGCGTGTCGACCAGGTCGAGTCCCGCCCGCGGGCCCTCGACCATGGCGAGCGCCACCGCCCTGTTGAGCTCCACCACGGGGGAGGGAAGCACGCGCGCCAGCGTGCCGTACAGCAGGAGGATCTGCCGCCAGTCCGTCTCGTCGGCGCCGGCCGCGGTGGCGTGACAGGCCGCGATGGCGGCCTGCAACTGGTACGGCCCGGGGCGGCCGCGCGCCAGGCACGCGTCGAGGACGGCGACCCCCTCCTCGATCTGGGGGCGATCCCACAGCCCGCGGTCCTGGCGGTCGAGCGTGACGAGCACGCCCTCGTCGTCGAGCCTGGCCGCCCGCCTCGCGTCGTGCAGCAGCATCAGCGCCAGCAGCCCGCCCGCCTCGGGCTCCTCTGGCATGAGCCTGGCCAGCAACCTGGCCAGACCGATGGCCTCGTCGCACAGCCCGTGCGCGGTGTAGCCCTGGTTGAACAGCAGGTACAGCACGCCCAGGACGGCCTCGAGCCGTTCGGGCAGCAGATCGGGGGACGGCACGGCGAACGGGATCGCCGCCTCGCGGATCCGGCGCTTGGCCCTGACGAGGCGCTGCGACATCGTGGACTCCGGCACCAGGAAGGCGCGGGCGATCTCCTCGGTGCCGAGCCCCGCCAGGCTGCGCAGGGTGAGCGCGACCTGCGCTTCGAAGGGCAGTGCAGGATGGCAGCAGGTGAACATCAGCCGCAGCCTGTCGTCGGGGAAGTCGTCCACCTCGGGCTGCGGCCCCGGCGCGGTCGCGGCCAGCTCGCGGAGCTTGGCTGCGCCGACGGCCTGCCTGCGCAGCCGGTCGGTGGCCCGGTTACGGGCGGTCACGGTCAGCCACGCGCCGGGCCTGTCGGGGACGCCTTCCCCTGGCCAGCGCTCCATGGCCGTGGCGAAGGCCTCCTGGGCGCACTCCTCCGCCAGATCCCAGTCGCCCGTCACCCGGATGAGGGTGGCGACGACCTGCCCCCATTCGGCGCGGAAGACGGCCTCGATCGTGGCCTTTCGCGCCGCGGCGTCCGTCCCGGTCATGGCAGTGTCATGGCTCCGTCATGGCTCCCAGACGGGCCTGATCTCGATCTGCCCGAAGCGGGCCGACGGGTGCTTGGCGGCGATCTCGATGGCCTCGTCCAGATCGGCGCACTCGATGATGACGAAGCCGCCGATCTGCTCCTTGGTCTCCGCGAACGGCCCGTCCGACCGCAGCACACGGCCCTCGCGAACGCGCACGGTCGTGGCCTCGGAGCTGGGCCGCAGCCCCGCCCCACCACGCACCACGCCCCGCGCCTCCATCTCCTCACTCCAGCCGCCGCAGCCCGCCTCCCGCTGGGCGTCGAGGACTTCAGGCGGCGCCGAGGCGTCCGAACCGATCATCAGCACATACTTCACGATGCCGAGCTTATGTTGGGGCCCGCCCGCCTCGGGTGGTCCTCGGCGCAGGTCGCGCGGGGTGATTCCGCCCTTCCCCGCACCCGCGAGGAGGACGGCGACCATCGGGACCATCGCGAGGGGAGCGCGTACGGGGTCACCGTCAACCTCTGAAAGATGTCCGGCCAGGCGCTGGACGCACAATAACGGATGGCCGTCAGCTGAATCGCATCCGGTAAAGGGGGGTGCCCGAGTAGATGATCCGAGCACCCCGCTTCACAGACTGATCAACCGGAGAAGGTGATCACGCACCTCTTTCTATCAGCGCGATCACCATCAACGTGACCCCGCATGATAAAGCTCCCGCCATATGCCCCCAAGAGAAGGAAACCTTTACCGCGGTCCGACCCGTCGACGCGCCGAACGCGACCATTGCATGGTGTAGGGGCAGGCGTCACTCGGGCCCTCCAAGCTACTTCGCCAGGGGCCCACGATGAAATATGTTCATATTCATCTTTTATATCCTAAATGCCGGATTCGACACTCGTAGAATGCGTTGATGAGGGATTAATCCTCCTTTGTCGCCATTCGATTGTCCGTGGCGCTAAAGGGAGGTCTACTAGCTAGCGGGCAGCCTTCGAGCGGTAAGGCTGGTTTAACAGATCGAGATCAATCGGGGAATTCATATGCTCAAGCAGCTTCTAGTCGGCAGCGCCGTGATTGCAGGGTTCGCCGGGTATCTCCTGCGCGGAGACCACCTCCCCTCGGCATACATTCGGAGCCTGCTATTTCTCGACCAAGAGCGGTGACTCTCGACTGAGCTCCAAATGGCGCGACGGGCGCACGTCGATCTCCACTGACCGGCTGTGGGTACGCGAATCCCTTCGCCTCCCATGCCGGTGGCCGCTCCCCGCATGAGCTCCGATCACACCAGCCCGGTCGTCCCCGCGTGACGAGATCCACGATCCCGTGGGCGATCTCGAAGCTTCCGGCCTCATCGGGTGATCACGGCCCCGACCGGCGAGCCGTCGACGAGCGCGCGCTGTCCGATCCGTGTCATAGGAGCCGGCGGGTGACGGGCAGTCTGGTCCGGGTGATCAGCGCCGCCACAGTTGCCAGAACGGGCAGCCCCACCACCACGGCGATCACGAACGGCCACGGTATGGCGATCGTGGCGGGATCTCCTGCGCCGTGCGTCGTCATCGGCCGGCTCAGCGCCACGCCCGTCACCATTCCGGCGAACAACCCCACCAGCGCGCCGAGCCAGGAGATGTAGAGGGCCTGGCCGGCCACGACCAGCCGCAACGTCCCGGGCGGGGCGCCGATGGCCATCATCGTCGCCCGCTCGGGCCGCATGTCGGCGGCTGCCAGGCGGGTGGCGGCCAGCGTGCCGCCGACGACGAGGACGAGAGCGCCGACGAGCCAGCCCCACAAGCCGGGGTCGGGCACGTTGCGATAGCCCTCCTCGGAGGCGATCGTGACACGGGAGGTCACCTTGGAGAGATCGCGCCACAGTGTCGAGTCGGCTGACGGCCGGTGCATGGCGTAGAGCTGGCGCTCCGCCGTCGAGAAGCCGGCCTGCTCGACCAGGGCGCGCGGGAGCAGGGCACCGCCCTGGTGCTTGTCGGCGGGTGTGGCAAGCACCGCGGGCACGTCGAGTTTGCGCGGGGGGCCGGACGTGGAGCTCGCCCGCAGCGCCAGCTTGCCGTCCCGCAGCGCGGCCGCGTCGAACACCACGGCCTTGCCGCTCGCCAGCGCCGCGGCTGCCTGCGGGTCGTGGCGCCCTTGCAGGAGCCTGAGCAGAGCCTGGTCGCCGATGGCCGCCGTGCGACGCGTCCGTGTCCCGTTCCATCGCACCGTGTACCGCAACGCGTAGCGGTGGCCTTGGGCGTCCTTCGCTTGGTAGCCGGCGGTCAGCGGCACGCCCGGCAGCTGGCGGGCCGTTTCGGCGCGCAGCTTGTTCCAGGTCGCGTCGGCCATGGTGCCGCCCCAGATCGCCAGCATGCCGGTCGGGCGCGCCGAGGTGTAGGCGTCGCGCCGGTCCAGGTATTCGCTGTGGGCGCCGATGCCCACCGCCACGACCGTGGCCGTGACCGCCATGACGGCCGCCACGGCGCTCGCCGTCCGGGATCGGTGGCGGACCGCGTCGCGGACGGACATCCGCAGCGGGAGGCGCAGCCGCGTGGCCAGCCGTCCCGTGTAGCCGACCAGCCACGGCGTCAACACCACCAGCCCGAGCAGGACCAGCACCGCGGAGGCGAGCACCCACGCCGAGCCCGACTGGCGGCGCGCCACCACGGTCGCCGCCAGTCCTGCCAGCACCAGCACGACCCCCACCAGGGGCCATCCCGGCCGATCGGCGGCCGCGGGCGCGCGGCCGGCCAGCACGGCCGCGGTGTTCTGCCGACCCGCTTGTACGGCAGGCACCAGCGCTGCCACGAGCCCGGTGAGCAGGCCCAGCGCGGCGACGCCCAGAACCGGCCACCACGGTATCTCCGGCGGGCCGACCTGCCCTCCCCAGCGCGCCACGGCCTGGGCGCCCAGCGCTCCGGCCCCGATGCCCAGCACCGTCGCCACGAGGGTGGCCACACCTCCGAGGACCAGCCCGTCGGCCAGCACGATCGTCCGCAGGTGCCCGGCAGAGCCGCCCTGCGCCGCGATCTCGGCCAGCTCCCGGCGCCGTCTCCGGAGCCCGACCGCGAAGGCGGGCCCAGCCAGCAGCACGGTCTCCAGCACCACCATGATCACCATGGCGCCGATCCCGACCGTGCCCTGGACGTCGAAGGCTGAGGCACGAACCGGGGTGCGCGGGTCCGTGATCACGGCGCGGGAGGTTGCGAACAGGCCGGCCTGGTTCAGCGCGGGCACGTCGGCCCAGGACACGGGCTTCGCGGTGTCGGCGAGCCATCCGGTGCCGTACTCGCCCGGAGACCAGAGGTCACCCGACTGCGCCAGCGGGAGATCCGGCCCCACGACCTCTCGAAGCGACGGCCGGTGCGGGTGCTCGACCACGCCCACCACCGTCAACGGCGCCGCACCGGATGGCCGCAGGAGATCGCCGGGCCGCAGGCCGAACGCCGGTGTCACCGCCACCTCCCGGGCGGAGGGAAACCTGCCCTCACTCAACGTCAGCACCCCCCTGGTAAGGGGATCGCGCAGGTCGGTCTCCAGCGCCTCGACCCGCTCGTCGCCCAGCCGGAGCACCCCGGTACTGAAGGGGATCAACCGGGCGCCCGGCCCGAGCAGTGCCGCCACCTCGGCGGTGCCGAGCCTGGGCACGGCCGCTCCGTCGCCGCCCGGGCCCCAGCTCGCCCCGTTCGGCCCCTGGCGGAGCACCGTACCCTCGGGTATCTGCATGAGGCGGGCGTCGGCCGCGCCGAGCTCGGCCACCAGTCCCTCCTGCGGAGTGACGTTCATGGTCATGATGAGGGTGAGAATCGCCGTGATCACCAAGACGGGCAAGCCGATCATCACCATGATGAGCGCGCTTCGTCCCCGGGAACGCCACGCGTTCCGGCGGGCGATGCGCAGCGCGGCGAGAGCGGCGCTCATCGGGCGCTCACCAGCGACACGTTCGTGGAATCCGTGATCATCCCGTCGCGGAGGAACACCACACGATCGGCCCAGGCGGCGTAGCGCGGCTCGTGGGTGACGAGCAGGACCGCCGCGCCCGCGTCACAGCGGGCGCGTACTAATTGCAGGATCTCGTCGCCGGTTCGCGTGTCGAGCGCGCCGGTTGGTTCGTCGGCCAGCAGCAGGCGCCGCTCGCCGACCAAGGCGCGGGCGATCGCGACCCGCTGGCGCTGGCCGCCGGACAGCTCGTCGGGGAAGCGGTCGGCCAGGTATTCCACGTCGATCTCCGCCAGCACTGCCATGGCCTCCTCGCGGGCGAGGCGTGACCGCACGCCGTCGAGCTCGCGCGGCAGCATGACGTTCTCGGCCGCCGTCAGCGACGGGATGGGGTTGAGGTCCTGGAAGACGTAGCCGGCGCTGCGGCGCCGCAGCGCCGCCAGGTCGCGCACGGTGGCGAGGTCTTGCTCGTCAATGTGCACCGTCCCTGAGGTGGGCCGGTCGAGCCCGCCCGCGAGGTTGAGCAGGGTCGACTTGCCGGACCCTGACGGGCCCATGACCGCGACCAGCTCTCCCGAGTCCACCTCGAGGTTCACGCCCTTCAGAGCGTGTACGGCTGTCGCCCCTTCGCCATGGACTCTGGCCACCTCTGCCAGCCGTACGACCGTCATCTTTCCTCCTTGAGAACGGCCTCGCAGTGGTCCAGCCACCGTTGCTCGGCCTCGGCCTGGAAGATCATGGAATCGAGCACGAGCCGCTGGGCTGCGCCTTCCGTGGCAGCGCGCTTGGCCCTGGTCAGCTGCTGGAGGGTGCGCATGGTCGCAGTACGCTGCTTGCGGATGACCTCGGCGACGTCCACCTCCTTGGCGGCGACGGCCATGGCCAGCTTGATGATCAGCTCGTCCCGCGGCCGGTCGGACTGGACGACGGGGGTGCTGAACCATCGTGTAGACGACCCGGCCCTGCTCGTCCGACTCGCCCGGCTCGACCAGGCCGTCGCGCTCCATGCGGGACAGCGTCGTGTAGACCTGGCCGATGTTGAGCGGCCAGGTCGCCCCAGTCGACGCCTCGAATTCCACCCGCAATTGGTAGCCATGCCGGGGCCCCCTGCTGAGCAGGGCGAGCAGCCCATGCCTGAGCGACATGGATACTAAGTATGCATACGCAGTATGTGCTTCTCAAGGGGATTCGTCGTATTTGCACAGGACGCCCGGTCCGCCGCCTGCAACAGGTGACAGAGGCCAATGCTCAGCTGCCGGCGGCGGCCTTCTTCGCGGTGGTGGAGGCGGTGGCCTGGGCGCGGGCCTGGGCCGGCCGGTAGGACTCGGCGCCGGTCTCGATGATGTTGCCGCGGAAGCCGGCCCGCCAGGTTGCCGGTGTCGGTCGCGTCGGTACGGCTGGGCCTGAGCCACGCCTTGTCGCCACTGCCAACGTGAGGAGGCGGTCACCAGCGGAAGGAGCGGCGGTAGGCGGCGGGAGTGGTGCGCAGGGCGTCGTGGAAGCGCCTTCGCAGGTTCGTCGCCGACGACAGGCCGACCCGCGCCGCGATCGTCTCGACCGGCAGGTCGGTCTCCTCAAGCAGCGCCTGCGCCGCCGCCACGCGACGGGAGAGCAGCCACCTGCCGGGGCTGGCGCCGAGCTGCTCGGCGAACCTCCTGGCCAGGGTGCGCGAGGAGATCCCCGCCCTGGCCGCCAGGTCGTCCACCGTGAGCGGCTCGTGCAGCCGTTCCGCCGCCCAGTCGAGGACGGGTGCCAGCGAGTCGGGGACCCTGCCGGTGACGCTCGTCGCGGCGTACTGCAGCTGCCCGCCCTCCCTGTGCGGCGGCATGATCATGTGCCTGGCCACCTGCGCGGCGTAGGCGGCGCCGTGGTCGGCGCGGACCAGTTGCAGGCACAGGTCGATGCCCGCGGCGGTGCCCGCGCTGGTGGCGATGTCGCCCAGGTCGACGTACAGGATGTCGGAGTCGACCTCGACCAGGGGGAAGCGGGCCGCGAGCTCGGCGGCCATCCGCCAGTGGGTGGTGGCCCTGCGATGGTCGAGCAGTCCGGCCTGGGCCAGCAGGAAGGCGCCCGAGCAGATCGAGACGATCCGCGCCCCGCGCCCGTGCGCCCGCAGGAGGGCCTCGACGACGTCCGCGGAGACAGGGTCGCAGGGCCGCTGCCAGCCGGGGACGACGACGGTGTCCGCGGTGTCCAGTGCCGCCAGGCCCGCGGCCACGTGCATGTCGTAGCCGGCCAGGGTCGGCACGGGCCCGGGGCGCTCGGCGCAGACGCCGAAGTCGTAGTGGACGGGCAGGCCCGGCCGCCGCACCCCGAACACCTCGGCGGCGCAGGCCAGCTCGAAGGTGGACTGCGGGGGGAGGACGAGCGCGACGACCCGGTGAAGGCCCATGGCAGGAAAGTACCTCAAGGTGTCAATCCAGACGCTGGGCCGGGGGAGCGGGGGCCGAGAGGATGGACGGCATGGATCACACGGACAATGACATGCGGGTGCTGCACGTGGACGAGGTGGAGGCCGTCGAGGTCGTCCCTGGGATCGTCAGGCGGCGGCTGCCGGCCACCGAGCGAGCCCGCGGCTGGATGTACGACTTCGCGCCGGGGACCGAATGGCCGGAGGTGGACCTCCACGAGGGGGAGGAACGCTACTACGTGGTGTCGGGGGAGTTCATCGACAACGGGCACCGGCTCGGCCCCGGCAGCTACGTGGTGTTCGGGCCTGGCAGCACGCACCGGCCGCGCACGGAGACGGGCGCCCGGATGCTCGGCATCAGCATCCCGCCCGCCTGACCCGGTCGCGAGCCAGGGCCGGGGCGCTAGCCTGAGCCGGTGGCCCTTCCCTACCTCACCCTGAGAACCCGCGCCGAGCACGAGACCGAGGTCAAGAGGTCACGGTTCATCTGCGCGATGGCGCCGGCGGAGAGCGTGGAAGCGGCCGCGGAGTTCATCGCCGAGCGGCGCAAGCTGCACCCTGGCGCCACCCACAACTGCACCGCCTACGTCATCGGCCAGCGGCTGCAGAAGGGCGACGACGACGGCGAGCCGGGCGGCACCGCCGGCACGCCGATGGTGCAGGCGCTCGTGGGGCGCGGCTTCAACGACGTGGTCGCGGTGGTGACGCGCTACTTCGGCGGCGTGCTGCTCGGCGCGGGCGGCCTGGTCAGGGCGTACGGCTCGGCCGTGACCGAGACCCTCGACAGGGTGGAGCCCGTGCGGATGGTGCCCGCCAGGCTCGTGCGGGTGTCGGCCGGCCACGAGCAGGCAGGGCGGCTGGAGAACGACCTTCGCGCGTCGGCGTATCCGGTGCGCGAGGTCGGCTACGGGGCCGAGGTGTCGTTCTCCGTGGCGGTGGGGGAGGACCAGGCGGCCTCCTTCACCGACTGGGTGGCCACGCTGACCGCGGGCAGGGCCGTGGTCGCGGTGGAGTCGGCCATCCACGTTCCCGAGGAGTGAGGGGCTCAGCCCTCCAGCGCGTACTGCATGACGCGGAACTTGGTCTGCGCCTCGGCGAGCTCGCTGGCGGGGTCGGAGGTGCCCATGATGCCGCAGCCGGCGAACAGGCGGGCGCGACGGCCTTCGACGATGCCCGAGCGCAGCGCGATGCCCCATTCGCCGTCGCCGTGTGCGTCGATCCAGCCGACGGGGCCCGCGTAGCCGGCCCGGTCCATGCCTTCGAGCTCGCGGATGAGTCTGATGGCGGTGGCGGTGGGGGTGCCGCCGACGGCGGCGGTGGGGTGCATGGCGGCGACGACGTCGAGGACGGACGCGCCGTCGGCGAGGGTGCCGGTGACGTGGCTGGCCAGGTGCTGGAGGTTGGGCAGGACCAGGAGCTCCGGCTCGTCGGGCACGTTGAGCCTGGCGGCCAGCGGGGTGAGCGCCTCCCGGACGGAGGAGATGGCGCACTCGTGCTCGTGCCGGTCCTTCTTGGAGGCGAACAGGGCCGCGCCGCGGGCGATGTCGTCGGCGGGGTTGGTTCCGCGGGTGGTGGTGCCGGCGAGGACGAGTGATTCGATCTGCTGGCCGGTGCGGCGGATGAGCAGTTCGGGGGTGGCGCCGACGAGTCCGGCCACGGAGAAGGTGTAGCAGTCGGGATAGCGGTCGGCCAGGCGGGTGAGCAGCAGGCGGACGTCGATGGGGCGCTGCGCGGTGGCGGTGAGGTCGCGGGCGAGCACGACCTTCTCCAGCTCGCCCTCGCGGATGCGCTGGGAGGCGCGGGCGACGATGGTCTCCCACGCGGGCGCGGTGAGGCTGCCGTCGCCGTAGCTGATGCGCCCCGGGTCGGTGATGGGGGTGGGCGGCTCCATGGGTTCCGGCTCGCCGATGGTGGTGACCCAGGCCTGCCCTCCGCGCCGGGCCAGCACGGTCCGGGGGATGACGAGGGTCGAGCCGGGTGAGTTCTCGTCGAAGGTGAAGGTGCCGAAGGCGACGGGGCCGATGCCGCCGCGGGTGTGGGCGTCGCCGAAGACGGAGGCGAGCCACTGGCGTGCCCATGCGAAGCGGTCGGGGCCCGGGGGCACCGTGACCTTGGCGGCTTCGCCCCATCCGGCGAGGCCCTCGCCGTGCCGGATCCACGCGTAGGGGGTGGTGGAGGGCAGCCTGGAGAGCAGATTGCCGGGGTCCCCGATCGGGATGGTGCGAACCGGCAGAGGGCGGGTTATTCCGAGCGCGACACTCACTCAAGACATGCTATGCCGGAACTGAACGTGTTCGATTCAGGCCCCCCATCATGCCCTGCCTTGGGGGAAAATTCGGACACCCAGTGGTATAGGGCTCAACCTGGTTGTGTCAAGCCTCGATAGGAAGTGGGTTCGGGTCGTGGCCTGGCCTGGCGGCGATCCCTACCTTGGTGACCATGATCCTTCGTGTCCTCGCCGCTGTGATTCTGGTCTCCGGGTCCGGGCCTGTGGCAGCGGAGCCGGTCCCCGAGGTGATGGCGGCGCTGGGCGATTCGGTGAGCGCGGGGTTCAACGCCTGCGGCTGGTACGTCTCGTGCACGTCGCGCTCGTGGTCGGCGGGCGACAACGCGCAGGTGCGCAGTCATTACGTACGGCTGGCCGAGCGCGGCCCGGCGCTGCGGGGCCACAACCGCAACTTCGCCTCGCCAGGCTCGACCAGCGCCGACCTGATGGGCCAGGTGGACAAGGCGATCGCGGCCAAGGCCGGATACGTGACGATCCTGCTGGGCGCCCAGGACGCGTGCGTGCGCACGGAGGAGGCGATGACGCCCGTCGCCGTCTTCAGGCAGCGGGTGCAGGCGGCGCTGGGCAGGCTGCGCGCGGAACTGCCGCAGGCGCGGGTGTTCGTGGCGAGCATCCCCGACCTGCGCAGGTTGTGGAGGGTGGGCAAGGACAACGCGCTCGCGCGGACGTTCTGGGGGCTGGGAAGGATCTGCCAGACGATGCTCGCCAACCCGACGTCGACCAAGCGGGCCGATGTGCGGCGGCGGGCGCACGTGCGGGCCAGGGTGATGGAGTTCAACGACGAGTGGGAGCGGGCGTGCGAGGCGTACGGCCCGCAGTGCCGTACGGACGGGGGAGCGGTGTTCTCCTATCCGTTCGCGCTGGATCTGGTGAGCAGGTGGGACTACTTCCATCCGAACGCCGACGGGCAGCGGGTGCTGTCCGACATCACGTTCAAGAACGGGTTCGACTGGTCTGACGACACACTCTGAGCATGGTGGCCTTGTCGGCTCTGGTGACTGCCAGGCCGTACCTCAGCACGACCTGGGCGAAGCGGACGGCATAGGCGCAGCGGACGCGGCGCTGGGGCGGCAGCCACGAGGCCGGGCCCGAACCGCCCTTGGCCTCGTTGGTGTCGCCGTCGACGGGCAGCAGGTTGAGCGGGTCGTTGGCGAAACGCAGCCGTTTGGCGGCCGGCCAGCGGGCGGCGCCCATGCGCCAGCCGTAGGACAGCGGGACGACGTGGTCGACCTGGATGTCGTCGGCGCGTTTCTTGCGCCAGACGATGGTGCGCCCGGTATAGGGGTCGTCGAGGTTGAGCGCGACGACGTCGCAGGAGGAGCCCTTGCGGTAGGACAGGTCGTGGCCGTCGCGGGCGAGCAGGTCGTCGCGGGTACGGCAGCCGTTGCCCGCGTACGGCAGGTCGGCGGCGGTGTCGGCCCAGTTGTCGCCGTAGCGGCCGCGGCTGTAGCCGGTCTTGGGGCCCATGCCCCTGACACGTAACCGGCTGATGAGGTTTCTGGCGTCGGTCCTGTCGCCCTCGCGGGTGATGGGGGCCAGGCCTGGGCGGGTGCCGTCGGGGTTGTCGAGCGGGATGGCCGCGGCCGTGGCCGGTTGCCCGGGTTGACCGGGGTGCCTGCCCAGAAGCGCGGCGACGAGTACGGCGGCGGCCAGCACGGCGACCGCGTCCCGAGTGCTCAAGTGGCGCCTCCCGGCCATCCATGGGCACAGGCTGAGTAAATTCCCACTTCACCGGGATTTGACACAGGAGCGGCGGTCTCGGGATGAAGCGGGTGATGACGTGAGAGATGTGGCGGGTGATGAGGTGAGGGGGGGCCGTCTCGGGTGGTGCGAGGGGCCCCGGCGGCGAGGATGGGAGCTCGCGGGCGTCGGCTTGTGACGAGAGCGGACTTCCCCGGGTGGCGGCGAGAGTGTGCGGGAGGTGTGGGATGGGGCCGAACGACCCCGGGCTCGGTGACAAGGCGGGGCCGCCGCGATGGCGGGTGCCGGCGGCGATCGCCGTGGGCGGGATGGCGGGGGCGCTGGCACGGTACGGGCTGGGAGTGGCGTTTCCCTCGGCGGCGGGCGGGTTCCCCTGGACGACGTTCGCGATAAACGTGCTGGGGTGCCTGTTGATCGGGGCCCTCATGGTCGTGGTGACCGAACGGCCGGGTGTGCATCCGCTGACGCGTCCGCTGCTGGGCGTGGGGGTGCTGGGCGGGTTCACCACGTTCTCGACGTATGTGGTGGAAGCGCACCGGTTGATCGCCTCGGGCGCCGTCGTCGTGGCGCTGGTCTATCTGGTGGCCACGGTGCTCACGGCGGTGACGGCGGTGCTGGTGGGGATCCGCCTGGCGCAGGCGGTGCTCAGATGAGCGGCCTGCGCGCGGGCGTCCGGCCGGCGTGGGTGGTGGTGCGGTGAGCGTGCTGCTGGTGGCGGTGGGGGCCGCGGTGGGCGCGCCGCTGCGTTATCTCGCGGACCGATGGGTGCAGGCACGGCACACGTCGGCCTTCCCGTGGGGGACGCTCGCGGTGAACGTCGCGGGGTCCGCGGTGCTCGGTTTCCTGGCGGCGGCGCAGGTGTCGTCGGGGGTGATGGCCCTGGCGGGCACGGGTTTCTGTGGCGCGCTGACGACCTGGTCGACGATGGGGTACGAGACGGTACGGCTGGCCGAGGAGGGGATGCGCCCGCAGGCGGTGGCCAACGTGGTCGTCAGCGTCCTGGCGGGGCTGGGGGCCGCGGTGGTCGGTGGGGCGATGGCGATCGCAATCGGGTGAAGCACGAGTTACCGTGTAATCGTGTAATTCACTCGGGAGGTCTCGTATGTCCGATCCCCTCGACGCCTACTCCCGCGCCGTCTCCTCCGTCGCCGCCGAGCTGATGCCGAAGGTGGCCAGCGTGCGCGCGGGCAGGGGCAGCGGCTCGGCGGTCGTGTTCACCGCCGACGGGTTCCTGCTGACGAACGCGCACGTGGTGGGCTCATCCAGGGCGGGGACCGTGGCCTTCGGCGACGGCTCGGCCGGTGACTTCGTGCTGGTGGGCCGCGATCCGCTCTCGGATCTGGCGGTGATCAGGGCGCAGGTGGCGACGCCGCCTCCCGCCGCTCTGGGCGACAGCGACGGCCTGGTGGTGGGCCAGCTCGTGGTGGCGGTGGGCAACCCGCTGGGCCTGGCGGGTTCGGTGACCGCGGGCGTGGTCTCGGGGCTCGGCCGGTCGCTGCCGGTGGGCGGGCGGCTCATCGAGGACGTCATCCAGACCGACGCCGCGCTCAATCCCGGCAACTCCGGCGGGGCGCTGGCCGACTCGCAGGCCAGGGTGGTGGGCATCAACACGGCCGTGGCGGGGGTCGGGGTGGGCCTGGCCGTACCCATGAACTCCACCACGCGGTCGATCATCGCCGCGCTCATCAGTGACGGCAGGGTGCGCCGCGCCTTCCTCGGGCTGGTGACCTCGCCCGCGCCGCTGCCCGAGGCGCTGCGGGCGCGGACGGGGCAACGGCAGGCCCTGCGGGTGATGGAAGTGGTGTCGGGCTCACCCGCGGCGCGGGCGGGGCTGCGGCCCGGCGACCTGGTGTTGAGCGCCGGACGCAGCCCCGTGGGTGACGCGCAGAGCCTTCAGCGGCTGATGTTCGCCGAGGCGATCGGGCGGCCGTTGCCGATCACGGTGTTCCGCAACGGCGCGCTGGTGGATGTCATCGCTGAACCGGTCGAGCTGGAGACGGTCTGAGGGCCGGAACCGGTTCGCCGGCCTGAGCGTTATGCGCCGGCCTGAGCGGATGCGCCGGCCTGCGTGGACTCCGCGGCCTGGGCGGATTCCGCGGATTCCGCGGTCTGAGCCGGTACGGCGGGAGCCGGCTTGACGTAGGTGCCGTTGCGGCGGGCCAGCAGTTCCTCCAGCAAGGCGTCCCACTTGGCGCCGATCGACTCCACGTCGTAGGTGGCGGCGGTGGCCAGAGCGCCCTCGGCCAGCCGGTGGCGCAGCTCCTCGTCCTCGATGACGCGGATGAGGGCGGCGGCGAGGTTGGCGTTGGTGCGCGGTTTGACCAGCAGCCCGTCGACCTCGTTGGTGATCATCTCCTTGGGGCCGTGCGGGCTGTTGAAGCTGACGATCGCCAGCCCCTTGGCCATGGCCTCCAGGATGGTCATGGGGAAGCCCTCGTGTCGGGAGCTGAGCGCGAAGATCGAGGCCCTCTCCAGTTCGGCGCCGACGTCGTTGGTGGGCCCCGGCAGCTCGACCTTGTCCTGCAGCCCCGCCTCGACGATCTGGGCGCGCAGGTTGTCCTCCTGCGGTCCGGCGCCGAAGATGCGCAGGGTCCAGTCGGGGTGGGCGGCGGCCACGGTCTCCCACGCGGTGATCAGGCGGTGGAAGCCCTTGAGCCTGGTCATCCTGCCGACGGCGACCACGACCTTGTTCTCCAGCTTGGAGATCTGGCCCGTCATGGGCGGCACGGCGTTGGGGATGCGGGCCAGCTTCCTGGGCTTGCGCCGCAGCGTCTCGCGGTAGTCGCGCAGGTCGGCCTTGGTGAGGGTGACCAGCGCGTCGAAGTTGCGGTAGCGGCGCTTGATGAGCGCCTGCACCTCCTCCGGCTGGCCCTGCAGGGCCACGTGCTCCTGGCCGATCGTGATGACGCTCGGCAGGGCCAGCTGGGCGAGGGCAAGGTTGAGCCCCGGCCTGGTGGCCATGATGACGCCGGTGTCCACCGAGCGGATCCATCTGGCGAGCTGCACGTCGGTCCACACGTTGAAGCGGTGGTAGGCCGCCTCCTGCGGCGGGATGAGCTTGCTCGGCATCTTCGACAGCCGGCCGCGCAGGCCGGTCCGCGGCACGAGCCTGTCGTCGAGGAAGCGGAACTTCACCCTCGGGTCGATGGGGAAGAACGGCTCCTCCGCCTCCTTGAGGATGGAGACGATCTCCACGTCGTGCCCGGTGGAGGCCAGGTAGCTGGCCAGGTTGAAGACCGTCCTGATGGTGCCGCCCATGCCGTACGCGTGCAGGAGCAGGATCCTGATCTGGTGCGTGGACGGGGGTGGCGCGGCGCGTTCGCGCCTGCGGTTGTTGGCCTCGAGCAGCCGGTAGACGGCCGCCTTGCCCTTGCCTGCCAGTGCACGCACCTGTGAGAGTCCCCTTCTCGTACGCCTCCGGGCTCACGCGCTTGTCTGTCCCCGTGGCGCGTTCCCCCGCTTTCGCCCTTTAGACGCTCCAATGAGGTGGAAGGTTGCAAACTCTGAACATCAGCTGTGAAAGATCCGTTCCATCGCGAGATCGATGGCTTTCTCTAGTTGCGTGTCGATCCCCCGGGCATAGTCCTGTGGGGTGATATCGACCTCTAGGTCCGGATCTGTTCCATAATTCTCTACCCTCCTGTCTCCTTCGATGAAGGTGAAGGAATATTCCGGCTGGGTGGTGAGCGTGCCGTCGGCCAGGCGGTGGCGGGGCCAGATGCCGATGACGCCGCCCCACGTGCGCTTGCCGATCAGCGGGCCGAGGCCGAGCAGCTTGAAGGTGTGGCTGAAGATGTCGCCGTCGGAACCCGCCCACTCGTTGGTGATGGCCACCAGCGGGCCGCGCGGCGACTCCGGCGGATAGGGCTCGGGGTCGCCGTGGCGCGGATGCTCGTAGCCGAGGCGGCGGCGGGCGAGCTTGTCGAGCAGGAGCGCGGAGACGTTGCCTCCCGCGTTGAACCTGACATCCACGATGAGGGCCTGGCGGTCATACTCGGCCAGGTAGGCGCGGTGGAACTCGCCGAAGCCCGCGGTGCCCATGTCGGGGATGTGGACGTAGCCGACGCGGCCCGCGCTGCGGTGGTGACAGCGGGCGCGGTTGAGGTTGACCCAGTCGCGGTAGCGGCCGGGCTGCTCGTCGGCGATGGCGCGGACGGTCGCGGTGAAGGTACGGCCCTGCCTGGCGAGCGTGAGCTCCACCTCCTGGCCTGCCTGGTTGACCAGCGCCTGGTTGGGGGTCATGGTCTCGCCGACGGGGATGCCGTTGACGGCCAGGAGCGCGTCGCCCTGCCGTACGTCGACACCGAGCCTGTTGAGCGGCGAGGTGGCCTGCGGATCCCACGGGTCGCCGTGGACGATGTGGCCGATGACGTAGGCGCCGTCGTGGTAGTCCCAGTCCACGCCGAGCTTGCCCTGGGTGTAGTCGGGGCCGGGCCGGTACTCGCCGCCGCTCTCGTAAGCATGGCTGGTGCCCAGCTCACCCTGTAGCTCCCACAGCAGGTCGGAGAACTCGCCCCGGGTGGTGACGCGGTCGACCAGCGGCAGGTAGCGGTCGTAGACGGCCTGCCAGTCGAGCCCCGCCATGTCGGCGGACCAGAAGTTCTCCCGCTGCAGTCGCCACGCCTCGCGGAACATCTGCCGCCACTCGGCCTCGGGGCTCAGGGAGACCTTGACGCGGGACAGGTCGATCCATCCGCTCCGCCTGGAGTGCCCCTCGTCGTCGTCGGGGACCTCGGTCGCCTTGAGCAGCCGCAGCCGGTCGCCCGCGCGGTACAGCAGGCTCTTGTGGTCGGCGGCCAGCACGAAGTCGCTGACGTCCTCGGCGAAGGTCTCGTTCTTCTGCTTGTCGAAGTCGAACAGGTGCAGCGTGCCGTCGTCGGCCTCGATCGGGCTGGACAGGATCAGCACCTTGCCCTTGAGCCCCGCCAGCCGCTCGTAGCGGCCCTCGGGCAGCGGAAAGGAGGTGATCCGGTACGGCAGGCGCTCGACGTCCACGACCAGCTCGCCGGGCTCGTCGCCGTCCTCCTCGTCCTCGTCGTCCTCCTTCGCGGAGAGCGGCCGTGGCCGGGGCACGAACGGCGAGGGCACGTCGTCGCGCAGGGCGATGGCGTAGGGCCTGGTGCCGAGAGGGAAGCCGAGGTCGAACTGCAGCGCGTCGTAGACGGGGTTGAAGACGCGCTGGCCGATGAAGTAGAGGTAGTCGCCCCCGGGATCGAAGGCGGGACCGAAGTCCTTGAGCACAGGCTGGGTGGCGGCCACCGTGCGGCCCGAGGGCACGTGGTGCAGCTTGATGGCGGTGTGCTGGGCGCTGGTGGGCGAGGTGTAGGCGAGCCAGCGGCCGTCGGGCGACCAGGCGGGGTCCTCGATCGCGGCGTGCTGGTTGACTTCGACGAGTGTGGTGGTGCGCTGGGCGAGGTCGACGACGTGGAGCTCGTGGCGGTGGTTGGTCAGCGCGATCAGCTCGCCGGCGGGCGCGGCGACGAGGTCTGTGACGCGTCCGGTGTCCAGCTCGTCGAGGCGGGTCTGGCTCCTGCCGTCGAGCAGGACGAGTACCTCGCGGTCGCCGTCGTCGCTGACCGCGGCCACCAGTCCGCCCCCGCTGGACCAGGTGAGGAAGCGGTAACGGGCGCCGTCGACCTTCCCATGCTGGTGGACGGGCCCCTCCCAGCCGGCGAAGGTGTAGGCCTTGCCGCGGGTGGTGATGGCCAGCGCGCTGCCGTCCGGGCTCGGGCTCGCGCTGTCGAGGTAGTCGGCGGCATCGACGAAGCGCCTGTTGCGCTGGGTGCGGGAGCTGGCCAGCAGCACCTCCACCTGCCTGGCCTCACCCTCCGGCTCCAGGACGTAGAGGTCGCCCGCCGCGTGGTAGACGAGCGTGTGACCGTCGCTGGACAGGTTGCGCGCGTAGTAGTCGCGGTGATGGGTGTGCTTGCGCAGGTCGGAGCCGTCGGGCGCGCAGGAGTAGACGTTGCCGGTGCCCTCGTGGTCGGACAGGAAGCAGACCCGCTCGCCGCTCCAGCACGGCGAGGCCAGGTTGCCCGGCAGGCTGATCAGCCGCCGCCAGTCGCCCTGCCCGGTCGGGTCGATCCACAGGTCGCCGACCGTGCCGCCCCTGTAGCGCTTCCACCTCGCAGGGTCGGCGGTGTTGCGGCCCAGCACGATCATGTCCCGCGGTCCGTGGCTGATGCTGGTGGCGGGCCCGTACGGCAGCCGCTCCGGCATCCCGCCGGGCCGTACCCTGTGCAGCCACTTCTGCCCCTCGAACGGCTGCTGGCCGTCGCTGGCGTACAGCACCCTGTCGTGCGGGTCCCAGCCCGTGACCGTGCAGCGCGCGCCGTGGAAGGTGACCCGCCTGGCCGCCCCGCCGCCCGCGGGCATGACGTAGACCTCCTCCGGGCCCTCCTCCCTGCCGACGAAGGCGAGCTGGTCGCCGCGCGGAGAGAAGCGCGGGTAGCCGGCCTCGGCCAGCCCCGCCGTCAGCCGGAAGGCCCTGCCTCCCTGGGCGGGGACCATCCACAGGTCGTCCTCGGCGGCGAAGACGACGACGTCTTTGAAGATCGCTGGGAAACGCAGGTAGGCCGTCATGATCGCTCCGTGATCAGGCAGCCGGGCGGGCGCCCGGCTGCCTGATCATGATCGCACCGTCGTGGCGGGCGGAAACTACTGGCCTTCCGTTTTCTTGTTGGCCTCGCGTTTGGCGTTCTTCGACGCCCGTGTGGCCTTGATGGTCGCCTTCTTCGCCTTGCCGGTCTTGGCGGCGGGTTTCTTGCGCGGCTCTGCCATTGCTCTTTACCCCCGACTGCTCTTACTCACGTCGTATCGCCCATTATTCGGGCATCACCGGCGTTAGTACCCAAATGGCTAGTTAATCTCACAAAAGGGACAGTTGCTCTGGCTCGGGTGCCTTGTCCGGCTTTATCCGCCAGCCGGGGGAGCGCCCGATCCCGAAATGCTCGGCCAGCTGTCTGACGTGCGCCGACACCCTGTCCTGGTAGGCCTTGGGCGCGTAGGCGCCCCTGCCGTACAGCTCCAGGTAGCGCGGAACCAGGCGCGGATGCTCGCGCGAGAGCCAACCGAGGAACCACTCGCGCGCCCCCGGGCGCAGGTGCAGCACGATCGGCGAGACGTGGGTCGCGCCCGCCGCCGCGATCTGGCCGACCGTCTCCTCCAACTGCTCCGGCGCGTCGGACAGGTAGGGCAGGATCGGCGCCATCAGCACACCGCAGGCGATGCCGCTGTCGTTGAGCCGCCTGCACACCTCCAGCCGCCGCCTCGGGTTGGGAGTTCCGGGCTCCACCGCCCGCCAGAGCCCCTCGTCGAGGAAGCCCACCGACACCGCCCCGCTCACCTCGGTCACCCGCGCCGCCTCCACCAGCAGCGGCAGGTCGCGCAGGATGAGCGTGCCCTTGGTGAGGATGGAGAAGGGGTTGGCCGCCTCGGTCAGCGCCGACAGGATGCCGGGCATCAGCCGGTAGCGGCCCTCGGCGCGCTGGTAGCAGTCGACGTTGGTGCCCATCGCCACGTGCTCGCCGCCCCAGCGCGGCGCGGCCAGCTCCTTGCGGGCCAGTTCGGCGGCGTTGACCTTCACCACGATCTTGGAGTCGAAGTCGTGACCCGCGTCGAGGTCGAGGTATTCGTGGGTCTTACGGGCGAAGCAGTTGTGCGACACGACCCCGTCGGCGATGAAGTCGCCGGTACCGGTCGTGATGTCGTACATCGGCAGATCGACACCCAGCGGCTCGATCGACACCACCCGCAGATCGGCCGTGGTCGTCACACCCGCGCCCTCGAGGCCGGGCTCCCACGCGCTCGTGGGGCCGACGGTGTGAAGGAAGCGCAGCCGCTCGCCGGGCCCGCCGCCGAGCATGAGACCGAGCTCATCCAGGCAGCGTGTGATCAACCCGCTGTCGCCACCGCTGAACCCGAGCCCGGGGCCGTGCCTGTCGAAGGCGCCCGCCAGAAACCCCTTGGCCCATTCACGCGAGGGAATCCCCGCCCCCTCCGCGACCCGCGAACCAGCGGTCCCCTCCGCGATCCAGGGACCGGCTGCCCTCTCCTGGCCGTTCGTCGCTCCCACGCCCGCCGTCGGTTCTTCGCGGCCTCCCGGTCTCCCGGCGTCGCGCCCCATCGCCGCCAAGTGGCCGCGACGGTAGTCGTCGTCCCGCTTCGGCGGCTCGGCGAAGCGCCCCATGCCGACCAGGGTGTCCTCGCTGGTGAGGACTGGCCGGGCGCCGTTCGCGGCCACGTGGCGCCAGCCGTCCGTGCCGTCATGGGTCGGGTCGTTCGTGGCCGTGCGGCGCGAGCGGTCTGTGGCGTCGTGTGTCGGGTCGTTCGTGGCCGTGTGGCGCGAGCCGTCCGTGGCCACGTGTCCCAGGTCGTTCGTGGCCACGTGGGTCCGGTCGTCCGTGGCCACGTGGCGCCGGCCTCGGCGCGCGGCGGCGAGGAAGCGGTGGTCGCCGCTGGCCACCAAGGTGGTGCCGTCGGCGAGGGTGATCCGGTAGGCGGGCTTGACAGTCGGCCAGTGGGCGAGGACCTCGGTGACGACGTAGCGCCGTACCCCGCCGGTCTCCGCCGTACCGATGATCAGGTCGCCTGGCCGCAGGTCGGCGATGGGCTTGGTGTCCCCGTCGGCCATGAGCACGGGAGTGTCGCCCACCAGGCAGTAGGTGCAGGAGTGGCTGCATCCCCTGTAGGGGTTGATGGTGTACGAGAAGGGAACCCGGCTGGCCGCCGGGACCTTGTTGATGATGGATTTCGCCTGGATCTCGTAGAACGTCATCCCCTTGAACTCGGGGGTGTCGAAGGTGCGGGCCACCGCGCCGCGAGCGAACAGCGGCACGGCGGAATCGTCGTCGCCGGCGTCGGTCAGACGCAGGTTGTCCCAGCGCATGACATGATTAGAACGCGCATTCGATAATGATCGCAACTGGAAAGAGGCTGTAATTCGCAGCCCTTGGAACGGATAATGATCTTCACGGTTGGGCAGGAAACGGGACACGGAGCTTGCGTTCGGAGGTGCTCTATGGCCTGGTCGCAGGACGAGGAGCGGATGCTCGCACAGATCGAGCGCCACCTCGTCGACGAGGATCCGCGACTCGTCGCGCGGCTGGAGTCGTTCAACGACCGCGTACGGCGCGGCGAGGAGTCCGAGCGCCGCCGCGCAGCCAAGGCCAACGGCGAGCAGCTCCCCAAGCAACGCCCGCGCCGCTCGACCATCATCATCGTGATCAGCTGGCTGCTGATCGCCACCCTGGTGGCCACGCTGCTCGTGCTGGTCCTGCGTCACGAGGCTGCCGCGCTGGCCTTCTAGTGTGCTGGTCCTGCGTCACGAGGCCGCCGTGCCCGCGTTCTAGCGTGCGGACGGCGCCGGAGGACGGCGAAGCGGTGCGGCCTTCTCGGCGACCACCGCCGCCTGGCGGTGGTGCTCCCGGGCCTCCGCCGACCGGCCCAGAGCGGTGGCGAGGCGGCCGAGGTAGCCTGCCACGGGGCCAAGGGTGAGCAGGCCGCTGCCCGCACCGGCGAGTTCCCCGGCGGCGGGCAGCAGGTCGGCGTAGACCCGCTCCATCGTCGGCCGGTCCCGCACGCCGATGGCGGTCATCGCCGTCAGGCAGGTCCGCGCCTCGTAGAGCAGGTCGTGGGGCGACTCCGGCACGGCCTGTGCCGCGACCAGTGCCCCCGCGTGATCGCCGGCGGTGAGCAGGCCGAGCGGCCGTACCCAGTCCAGGTAGGGCCCCCAGTCCGCGCCCAGGTCCACTTCGGCCGGTCGGCGTTCCTGGATGCGCAGGCACAGCAGGGCAAGCTGCAGGATTCCCTTCTCCATGCCCCACATGCCGGTGCCGCCGAGCCGGGCCGCCGCGGTCCGGTATCCGGTCTCGGCCTCCACGGTGCGCCCGGCCGCCGCCAGCCGGAGCGCCGCGTACCAGTCGGTGAACACCCCGACCAGCGGGAGCTCGTGGCGTTCGGCGAGCCGGTCGGCCGCCGCCGCGTGCTCGTCGGCCGTGTCGAACTCGGCCGGCGCCGCGTGCGCCTGGATCAGGATGAGGTGGCCGAGCACCTCGAACGTCACCAGGTCGTGTTCGGCGGCCAGCGCGACCAGTTCTCTGCCGATCGCGGCGCGTTCCCGCGCGAGCCCGGCGCGGCCGAAGGTGTGCATGAACCGCCCGTTCAGGGCGAACGCCAGCAACGCCGGATCACCCAGGCGACGGGCGATGGACTCCGCTTCCCCTGCCGCCTCGGGGCCCCGCGCGGATCCGGTGCCGCGCAGTTCCATGGCGAGCGTGCTCAGCAGGCGTCCACGTTCGGCGGTCAGGTGGTCCGGCAGGGCGGTGAGCGTGCGTTCGGTGACCGCGACGACCTGTTCGGCCATCGTGGGGTCGTCGTTCGCCGTCCAGATTCCCGGCACGTCGAACGCCCCGATCACCCTGGCGGTCAGCTCGGGGTCACCGAGTTCCTCGGCCACGGTGATCGCGTCGGCGCGGTGCCTCCTGGCGCTCTCCAGGTCACCGGTCACCGCGAGTGCCCGCACCAGGCCCATGACCAGTTCCAGCCTGATCCGCACGTCACCGGCGGCCGAACGGTCGTGCGCGGCGATCGCCGCCCGCCACAGCCGGACGGCCTCGCGTGGCGCGAACCGGCGTTCCGCCTGCTCGGCCGCCGCCCCCGCGTAGCGGGCCGCGCGGGCCGCCGCCGACCGGCTGTCCGCCAGCAGGAAGTGGTGCGCGAGGGTCGCCACGTCCGCGGGCCGCAGCCGTTCGACGGTCTCGGCGACCGTGGCGTGCCAGCGCGCCCTGCGCGCCATGGACACCTCCTCGTACAGGGTGTCCCGTACCAGGGCGTGCGCGAACCGCGACCGGTCCGGCCCGCACTCGACCAGGAACCCCATGAGCAGCGCGGAGTCCACCGTGTCCAGGACGAGGTCCTCGTCGCCCGCCAACGGGATCAGCAGATCGAGATCGACGTCCCTGCCGATCACCGCGGCCTGCCGCAGGACCGTGCGAGTGGCCTCGGGCAGGGCCGCGAGCCGGTGCCGGATGACGTCCCGGACTCCAGCCGGTACGGCGGACAGCGCCGTGCCCCCCTCGGTGTCGAACAGCCGGGCCAGCTCACGCACGAAGAATGGGTTGCCGCCGCTGCGTTCGTGGATCACCCGCACGGTGTCCTCGGCCACGTCCCGGTGAGCGGTCGCGCGGACCAGGTCGGCCACCGCCGTCTCCGGCAGCCCGCCGAGGTAGACCCTGGCGGGCTCGGCGCGAGCCGCGCGGCCGAGCAGTTCGGCGAGCCCGGAGGAGATCTCGGTGGTCCTGAACGTCCCCACGATCAGCATTGGCTGGGCCACGGGCTCGGTGACCAGTGTGGTGAGCAGCGCCAGCGTCTCCTCGCCCGACCGGTGCAGGTCGTCGAGGACCAGCAACAGCGGGCCACGCCCGGCCACACCGCCGAGATAGGACATGACAGCGCGGTGCACCAGGAACCGGGCCGCCGCGGGGTCGTCAGGGCCGGTCGGCGGACCGTTCGTCGCCGGGGCCTGAGGATGGCCCGCCTCGGTGAGCCTGCTGAGGATCTGGGTCCACGGCCAGGCGGCGGGCGCCCCCTCGTGCTCGGGGTTGCGGCCCCATGCCGTGGTCCAGCCCCGGTCCGCCAAGGTCGCGGTCAGCGCCTCGGCGAGGGCGGTCTTGCCCGCGCCCGCGTCGCCGGACACCAGGGCCAGCCCGAGCCTGCGCCCGGCCAGTACGGTCGCCGCGGCCGAGGTCAGCTGTGCGAGTTCGGACTCGCGCCCGACCAGCAGGGGACGGACCGGGGCCTCGGCCGGTTCGGCGCGTACGGGCGGCGGGCCAGGAACCGGCGCGGTGAGCCCGGGGGCATGGGCGAGGATGTCCGCCTCCAGTTGCCGCAGCTCGGGCCCTGGGTCCACGCCGAGGTCGGAGACCAGGGCCGCCCTGGCCCTGCGCAGGGCGTCAAGGGCGTCGCCCTGCCTGCCCGCCCGATACAGGGCGAGCGCTAGCAACCGCCAGGCGTGCTCGCGCCACGGGTGGTCCGCCACGTGAGCCAGCAGGTCGGCGGCCACGGCGGCGGCCCGCCCCAGCGCGAGCGCCGCCTCCGCGCGCCGCTCCACGGCGAGCAGTCGCAGCTCGTGCAGGCGGGTGATCTCGCCACGGGCCCAGTGCTCCTCGGCGAACTCCGAGTAGGCGGGCCCCCGCCACAGGGTGAGCGCGGTGTCCAGCCTGGTCAGCGTCTCCCCGGATCGCCCGGCCGCCAGCAGTTCCCCTGCCTCGGTCAGCGCCGACTCGAACCGCCAGGCGTCCACCGCGTCGGGCGCGGCCCGCAGCGCGTAGCCGGGGGCCTCGGTCACCAGCAGGCGGGCGGGTGTCCTCGGTGGCCGGTCCGGCTCGATGGCCTGGCGCAACGCGGCGACGAATGTCTGGATCGCGCCGACCGCGCCCGGAGGCGGGTCCTCCCACAGATCGTCCACGAGCAGCCGGACAGGGACCACCCGCCGCCTGGCGATCAACAGCCGGGCCAGCACCGCCCGGTGCCGTGGACCCCGCAGCCGGACCGGTCCGTGCCCGCCCTCGGCCACCAGTGGCCCGAGCACGCCGAACGTCACCACCGGCCGGATCACCTCCCGGCACAGACTCTAGCCCGGCCGGTGGACAACAACGCCCTGGTCAGCGCGTGCTGATCGGTTGCTGATTCGCGGCTGGCACGCTCGTGGCAGCCGGTCACCGTACAGGCCGGAACCGACTTGAGAAGGGCTTCACCGTGGCACCGAGGATCACCGGATTCGACTACCAGCGCGTCCCCGTCGCCGAGGGAGTGGCGGTCAACGTGGCCGTCGGCGGCTCGGGCCGCCCGATCGTGCTGCTGCACGGCTTCCCTCAGACGCATCTCATGTGGCGGCACGTGGCCGCCGATTTGGCCGCCGACCACACCGTGATCGTGCCCGACCTGCGCGGCTACGGTGACAGCGACAAGCCCGCCGACCACGACGGGCAGACCTACGCCAAGCGCGCCATGGCCGCCGACGTCGTGGCGGTCGCGAAGGCCTTCGGACACGAGCGGTTCGCGCTGGCCGGGCACGACAGGGGAGCGCTGGTCGCCATCAGGGCCGGTCTCGACCACCCGGACGCCGTCACCCACCTGGCGTCCCTGGACGTGCTGCCGACCCTGGACACGTGGGAGGTCATGCGGGGTGCCTCGGCCGCCGTCGGGTTCCACCTCTTCCTGATGGCTCAGCGGCCAGGCCTGCCCGAACTGATGATCGGCAACAGCGCCGACGCGTTCTTCGGCCACTTCCTGGACGTCTGGACCAGGGACCAGGACGCGATCCCCGCCGACGTCCGCGCGGCCTACCTGGCCGCTTCCCGTGAGGCGGTCACGTCGATCGTCGCGGACTACCGCGCGTCGGCGTCCGTAGACATCGAGCACGACACCGCGGACCGGGAGGCCGGGAACCGGCTGCGGATGCCGGTGACCGTGCTGCAGCAGGACTGGGGCGCCGCGCTGGGCTTCGACGCCGAGGCGCTATGGCGGGCGTGGGCCCCCGACCTGGTCCACCGTACGGTGTCCTGCGGGCACTTCATGGCCGAGGAGGCGCCCGCCGACGTGGTCAAGGCGCTGCGCGACCTGATGACCAGGTGAGGATGTACGGCTTGAGCTCCCGGCGACCACCTGCCGGGCATCGACCCCTGCCCCGGCTCGCGTCCCTCGCGGGGGTTCCAGGTGGCGCGTCCTCCTGAAGCCGCCCGCTCACGTCCTACGCGCGGTGTGCCGCCAGGTATCGGGTGATCGACTCGGGCGACGCGGCGGGGTGGATGTCGTTCATGGGGCCTTGTGGAAGGTCACACCGTGGGGACGGTGCCGCCGTCGATGACGTGCTCGGCCCCGACGATCGCCGAGGCCCGGTCGGAAACGAGGAAGGCGACGAGTTCGGCCACCTCCTCCGGCCGGTCGGGACGGCCGAGCGGGATCCCGCCGAGCGAGTCCATGAGCCGCCGCAGCGCCTCCTCCCTGCCGATGCCGGCCTCTGCGGCGATGCGTTCGACCAGGTCGTCGGCCGCGCTCGTCCGGACGAAGCCGGGCGCCACGCTGTTGACGCGGACGCCGTGCGGGGCGACCTCATTGGCCAGCCCCTTGCTGTAGGTGGTCAGCGCCGCCTTGGCGGCGGCGTAGGCGAGCGTGCCGTTGAACAGCGGCATCCGGCGCTGGATCGAGCTGACGTGCACGATCGCGCCGGAACCCCGTTCGATCATCCCGGGCAGCAGGCCGCGGTCCAGCCGCACGGCGGCCAGCAGGTTGACGTTGAGCTCGGCGAGCCAGTCCTCCTCGGTGAGCGCGGCGAACCCGCCCGCGGGCGCGTCGGAGCCGCCGACGTTGTTGACGAGGACGTCGATGCCGCCGAGGCGGTCCAGCGCCTGGCCGACGACGGTGGCCGCGCCTTCCGGCGTGGCGACGTCGGCGGCGACGAACAGCTCGGGATCGGCGTCCGCGGGCCTGCCACGGGCGGTCACCATGACCGTGGCGCCCGCCTGGGCCAGCCGCCGGGCGATGGCCAGGCCCGCGCCCTTGGTCCCGCCGGTGACCAGCGCCCGCCTGCCCGCCAGGTTCTCGCCAGGGACGGGCGGGTTTCCTGAGGGGGCTGGCTGGTCGTCGTGAAGCGAGGTGGACATGCGAGGTGTCCGTTCTGTGCGATCGGGGGCGGTGGAGCGCCCCGGTCGACTGACTGCTAAAATAGAAGCAAGTAACTTCGACTCTAGCAGTCACTGGGTGGAGGACGGCACATGGCGAGCCGGATCAGACTCGAAGACAGGGAGTGCCCGCTGTCGACGACCGTGGCGCACGTCGGAGAGTGGTGGACGCTGCTGATCCTCCACGACTGCTTCGACGGCTACACCCGCTTCGACCAGTTCCAGGAGAACCTCGGCATCTCCTCCAGCATGCTCACCACCAGGCTGAAGGCGCTGGTCGGCGACAGGCTGCTGGAGCGCAGGCCGTACCAGACCAACCCGGCGCGCCACGAGTACGTCCTGACCGACCTCGGCCGCTCGCTGCGCCCCGTCATCGTCGCGCTGGCCGCGTGGGGCAATGCGCGCCTGGCCCCCGACCAGCGCAGCATGATCCTGGTCGACGCCGCGACGGGCGAGGAGGTGGAGCCCGTCGTCGTCGACGCCGCCACGGGCAGGAGGCTCGACGACAGCGAGGCCTTCGTCTACACCTCGGGCCCCGCCGCGGGCCGGGCCATGCGCACCCGCTACCCCCGCGATGTAAAGGAGCGGCCATGAGCACCGATCAGCGCTGCCCGTGGGCGCGGTCGTCCGCGCTCATGGCCGCCTACCACGACGAGGAGTGGGGCCGGCCCTCACACGACGACGCCCACCTGTTCGAGCTCCTGCTGCTCGAAGGCACCCAGGCGGGCCTGTCACGGTCGACGGTGCTCAGCAAACGGGAGAACTACCGCAAGGCCCTCGATGCCCCGCCAAGCGATAGCACATCGGGGCGGGCCTGGCGGATCAGGGCAGCGAGGAGGTCAGCCCCCGCAGGAAAGACGCCGCGACGGGCGCGGCGACCTTGCCGCCGCCGCCACCGCCCTCCACGACCACCGCGAAGGCCACCTCGCCCCTGTAGCCCATGAACCACGCGTGGGAGGGCAGCTCGGGGCCGGTGCCGTACTCGGCGGTGCCGGTCTTGCCGCGAGTGCCCTCGGGCAGGCCCGCCGCCTTGGCGGTGCCCTTGGTCACCACGGCCTCCATCATCGCGCGCAGGTTCTCGGCCACGCCGTCCGGCAGCTTCACCTCCGCCGCCTTCTGCTTCAGGTCGGGCACCAGCGTCGGCGGTCGCCAGGTGCCGTCGGCCAGCGCGGCCGCCACCGAGGCCATGACCAGCGGGCTGGCGGTGATCCTCGCCTGGCCGAAGGATTCGGCGGCGAGCTCGGCGTCGGACTGGGCCTTGGGGAAGCTGGCCTTGGCCGCGGGGACGCCGATGGCGAGGGGCTGGTTGAAGCCCACCATCTCCGCGGCCTTCAGCAGCTTGTCGGAGCCGAGCCGCTCGGCGGCCATCGGGGCGATGGTGGTGTTGCAGGAGTAGGCGAAGGAGTCGGAGAAGGTGAGCGAGCCGTACTCGGCGTGCTCGGAGTTGCGCACCTTCAGCCCGCCGATGGTGGCGAACTTGGGGCAGCTCACCCGCTCGGTGGGGGAGACGCCCTCCGACAGCAGGCCGAGCGCGGTGACGGCCTTGAACGTCGAGCCGGGCGGGTAGCGGCCGTCGAGCGCCCTGTTGAAGCCGCCGCGGTTGTTGACGACGGCGAGGATCTCGCCCGTGCCGTGCCGTACCGCGACCAGGGAGGTGGGCTTGGGCAGGTCGCGGACGGCGGCGACGGCCGCGGCCTGCACCTGCGGGTCGAGCGTGGTCTCCAGCGGCTTGCCGGCCGCGCCCTTGATCGTCGTGAGGACCTTGTCGCCGAGAAGGATCTTGGTGGCGGGGGTGCCGGCCAGCCGCTTCTGGAAGTTCTCCTGCAGGCCGCCGCGGCCGATCGCGTCGCCCTCCTTGTAGGAGGGGCCGAGCTTGGCGACGTCCTTGGCGGTGGCCTTGTCGAGGAAGCCGACCAGCTGCTGCACCGAGCCGCCGACCGACCCCGTGTCGATGCGCTCGCCGGAGGAGTCGGTGATGGCGCCCCGCTGCGGCCAGTCGGTCTTCAGCTTGAAGGCGGCGGTGCCGGTCATGGAGGGGTGCACCGTCTTGGGCGACCAGTCGACCTTCCACGCGCGGTCGGCGACCTTGAGGTCGATCTGCCCGGTGTAGGACCAGTCGCCGATGTTCTTCAGCGCGAGCGTGGCGGTGTAGTCGGCCGTGGCCCTGTCGTCGCCGTGGTCGACGACCTTCCCGAGGACGATCGTCGCGCGCTCCACGTTCAGGCCCTTGCGCTGCTGGTCGTAGGCGGCCAGCGACTGCGGCGCGGCCAGCTCGGCCATCATCTTCAGCGTGTCGTCGGCCTGCCAGGCCGCCGCGAAGCGCCTGGCGGTCTCCTCAGGAGAGCCGCGGGTGTGCAGCAGCCAGTACGCGCCGCCCGCCGCGGCCCCCACCGCCAGCACCGTGACTCCCGAAACGATCGCGATCGTACGGCCACGCGCCACGAGTCATCCCCCATGTCCTCGATTGGCCCCCGAGCTTAGCGGCGGCGATTCACGACATGCCAGCCTTGACGCTCGCGGCGTAAGCGGCGACGTACTCCTGCCCCGACAGCTTCTGGATCTCCACCATGATCTCGTCGGTGACCCTGCGCCGGTCACGGGCGTTCCTGTAGTCGCCCTCGAACGTCATCGGCGCGCCGATCTTAATGCCGATCTTCGCGAAGCGCGGCACTTTGGCGCCGGTCGGCAGCACCTTCTCCGTGCCCGACAGCGCCACGGGCAGGACAGGGGCGCCCGTCTTCAGCGCCAGCCACGCGACGCCGATCTTGCCGCGGTAGAGGCGGCCGTCGGGGGAGCGGGTGCCCTCCGGATGGATCCCGAACAGCTCGCCCCGCTCCAGCAGCTCGGCCGCCCCGTCGAGCATGGCCTGCGCGGCCGTGGCGGTCTCGCGGTCGGTCGGCAGGCTGCCGCCCAGGCGCATGAACCATTGGGAGAGCGGGTTGCCGGAGAAGTACTCGCTCTTGGCGGCGAAGGTCACGTGGCGCGGCAGGAGAGCGGGCAGCAGGAAGGAGTCGATCACCGCGAGGTGGTTGGCCGCCAGGATGGCGGGGCCCTTGGCCGGGACGTGGTAGGCGCCGGAGATGTGCGGGCGCCACATCACGTGCGCCATCGGCGCGGCGACGAACTTCACCATCTGGTACAGCAACGGCTCTCCTGGGTCGTGTGGACGGCGAAGCCAACCCTAATGCGCCACGCGCCACCCTAGGTCCTCGCACGACGACGGCGCCCCACCCGGTGGGTGGGGCGCCGTCGTGACGATCAAGGCCGCTGTGGCGGTCGCCTCCTCGGCGAGATGCACAACACGGCTCCAGCCGAACGGTATTCCGTGAAGGCGGTAATTTGCGGCCCGGGGGACACAGACCACAGCGGCCTTGTCGACTCTAACGGACATCCGGTGGTCGCTATTCCATCCAGCCCCAAGAGTCAGTCACGATCGGCCTCCCCGGGGCCGCGCGAAGCGGGAAAAGCGCAGGTCGCCGCCCTCGATACGGCTTTGGCATAACGGGAAGGGAATTCAGTGCCGACCGGGTGCCGCCCGGAGTGGAGACAACCACGTCATCGACCTTCACCGCGCGTCCACTGCTCGTAGGTGGCCTCCCGCACGCCTCAGCGGCGGGCGAAGAGCGGCTCCCACGAGCCCGGCTGCTGGCTGTTCTCCCTGAACCCGGTGAGCGGCACCGCCCGGCCGCCGTCGGCGTCGACCAGCAGCAGGCGGTTGCGGAACTCGCTGCCCTGGCAGCCGTCCATGCCCTTGAGCTCGCAGGCCCAGGTGATCACCTTGTCATCGCCCGACCAGGCGACGGACTGCTCGATCCAGTGGCCCGCGACGGGCTTGAGCTGCGTGACGCTCCCCGTGGCCACGTCCGCCAGCGCCACCACCGCGCTCTTGTCGGGGGCGTCCGACGCCAGCGACCGGCCGCTCGGCGACAGCCCTGCCTCCTCGTGGCTCTCGGCCACCTTCGGCGGGGCCTCGTGCGGCCTGCCCTCCAGGTCGTAGAACCGCTTGGTGAGCGACTCCGAGCTGTTCTGCTCCCAGATCAGCGTCCCGTCGTCGCTCCAGCGCAGGTCGTTGCGCCAGGGGATGTCGTCACCCGAGGCCAGCGGGTGGAAGGAGGCCTGACCGTCGGCCAGGTCCACGACCGTGAAGCCCGTGCGGGGGGCGGGGACGACGTCCGACGACCCGCTCTCGTCGATCACGCCCTGCTCGTTGGGGTTCGAGGCGTAGCTGGACAGCAGCAGCCTGCCCCCATCGGGAGACCACTCGACAGAGGAGACGGGCCGTTCCAGGTCGACCCACTTCACCTGACCGTCCGGGCTCAGCACGCCGACCCTGCGGGCCTGCTGCTCCTCCAGCACCGCGACGTATCCGCCGGGGGCGACGTCGACCACGGCCCATGGAGTCTTCTCGTAGGTCGCCGTGGCGGGGTTGTAGAGGTACCACGTCTGCTTGACGATCTGCCGCTTGTCGGAGATCTTCTCGTGGTCCCAGACGAAGTAGGCGTACATGGCGACCTCAGGGGTCGCTATCAGCTTGGTGGGCGGGGAGGCGTCAGGGTCGGCCGACAGCTCCCCGGGCTCAGGGAGCACGATGGCCGGGCCGTCGGCGGTCAACCCTCTGCCCGCGAGGAGCACGCTGGTCTCGCCGCCGCCCCCGTGGAGCGCGGCTGGAACGGTCATGGCGGCCGCCACGACGGCCGCGGTGGCCCCTGCGATCACCGCGAACGTCCTGATCCGGTTCCGCCTGCGCCTGCCGAGCGCCCGGTCGGCGAGCCCCTCGGGCACTCGTGCCTCGTCCCCCCACTGGCCGAGGGTCTCCCTCACGACATCGTCGATCGTCATGCCATCGCCTCCCCGATCATGTTGTACGGCTCGGCCAGCTCGGGCGCGAGGGTCCTGAGCCTGGCCAGCGACCGATGGGCGGTGCTGCGCACGGTCCCCACCGAGCAGCCGAGCACCGCCGCCACCTCCGCCTCCGGGAGGTCCTCGAAGTAGCGCAGGACCAGCACGGCCCGCTGCCGCCGCGTGAGCCTGGCCAGGGCACGCCGTACGACGATGCGCGCGTCGACGGCGTGGGTGGCGTCCTGGACGGCCCAGTCCGGCGGCTGCGCGACCGCGGTCTCCCGCCTGCTCCCTGCCCGCCGCCACAGGGACACCTGGTCGCGGTACATCACCTGGCGCACGTAGGCCTCCGGCTCCTCCACCGTGCGCCACCTGGCGACCGTCTTGGCCAGCGCGCTCTGGAGCAGGTCCTCCGCCGCGTGCTGGTCCCCACCGGTCAGCAGGAAGGCCAGGCGCATCAGCGCGGGGGAGCGCGCCGCCACGAAGTCGCGGAAACGTCGCTCTGCTGCGGCGTCCACGATCACCTCCACAGTTCGGTTGTCGTCCTAGAGACGCTCACCGGGTGTCGGTGCTATGCCGGTCTCGTGGACCGAGTTCGTCCTCAGCCGCGCCGGGCCTCGAAGATCAGATCCCAGGCCCTGTGGCGCGCGCGGGCGACGGCGCCGAGCAGGACGCCGCTGTCGCCCAGCGTGCTCGCCACGACCTGGGGGCGCAGCGGTCCCAGCTCGCCGATCCGCCGCTCGATGCCCCTCCCGAGCAGCTCGAGGTTGCGCCCGACGCCGCCGGTGAGCACGATGATCTCGGGGTCGAGGATCGCGGCCACGGTGACGACCAGCCCGCCGATGCGCCGTCCCTCCGCCTCGACCACCTCGCGCGCCACCGCGTCGCCGCGCGCCGCCGCGGCGAAGATCTCCTTGGCGGTCTCCATCCGGAGCCCCGCGACCCGCGCGGCCCGCACCACGCCGGGCGCGGACGCCACCGACTCGGTCGAGCCGTGTTCGAACGCCTCGCGGTCGGAGCCGACATCCTCAGGAACGGGCAGGTAGGACACCTCTCCCGCAGCGCCGCGCGCCCCGACGTACAGCTCGCCGTTGACCACGATGCCCATGCCCACGCCGGTGCCGATCGAGACCAGCGCGAAGTTCGCCTTCCCCTTGCCCATGCCGTAGGCGTGCTCGCCCACCGTGGCCAGGTTGATGTCGTTCTCGATGACCGGGTCGAGCTCCAGCGCCGCCCTGATCCGCGCGACCAGGTCCGCGCCCGGCAGGTTCGGCGCGAACTCCAGCCGCCCGCCCACCGGGTCGTAGACGCCTGGGCTGCCGACGACGACGCAGGCGACCTGCGGCCAGCGCACCTCGGCGTCGTCGGCGGCGGCCAGCGCCAGCTCGCGGACCTGCAGCGCCAGGTCGGCGGTGCTCCTGGCCAGGTTGCGCCCATCGCGCCTGCCGACGAAGGAGCCGCGCAGGTCGGCGAGGGCCACCCTGATCCAGTCGCGTCCGATGTCGACGCCCGCGACGTAGGCCGACCTCGCGTTCATGTCGTACAGGGAGGTCACCGGCCCCGGCCTGCCCGACACCTCGCCGACCAGATGGACCAGTCCGTCCTCCTCCAGGCCCGCCAGCGCCGCCGACACCGTGGGCTTGGACAGGCCGGTCACCTTGGCCAGGTCCGCGCGGGAGGCGGGTCCGTGATCGTGCAGCCGGTCGAGCAGCCTGCGCTCGTTCATCACCCGCAGCAGCCGGGGGTTACCCAGATCGCGCCGCAATTCCGGCCCTCCTCTTCAGTGATCTCCAACGAAAGGCTAGCCAACTCCCATGGTAGTAAATAACCTTTCTTACTAGGGAGACACCTCGGGGGACACCGAGAGGATGATGACCAATGCAACGATCATGGCGAGCGATCCCCGTCGCGGCGGTCCTGCTGGCCGCCGCCTGTGGCGCGAATACCGGCAGCGGTGACGCCGCGGCCGCACCGAAGACCGAGGAAGCCGCGACCATCGCGCTCTTCCTCCCCGAATCGAAGACCACCAGGTACGAAGCCTTCGACCGGCCGCTGTTCGAGGCCAAGGTCAAGGAGCTCTGTGCCACCTGCAAGATCCTTTACAGCAACGCCGACCAGGACGCGGCCAAACAGCAGCAGCAGGTCGAGGCCGCGCTCACCCAGGGCGCCGACGTGCTCGTCCTCGACGCGGTCGACGCCGCCGCGGTGGCCCCGCTGGTGAACCAGGCCAAGCAGAAGAAGGTGCCGGTGATCGCCTACGACCGGCTGATCTCCGGTATCGGCTACGACTACTTCGTCTCCTTCAACAACGTCAGGGTCGGCGAGATGCAGGGCCAGGCGCTGCTCGACGCGCTCACGGCCAAGGGGACGGCAAACAAGGGCGAGATCGTGATGATCCACGGCGCGACCACCGACCCGAGCTCGGCCGACTACAAGAAGGGGGCGCACAACGTCCTCGACGGCAAGGTCAAGGTGGGCCGCGAGTTCGACACCCCCGACTGGAGCCCTGACAAGGCCCAGCAGGAGATGGAGCAGGCGATCACCGCCCTCGGCCGGGACAAGATCGTGGGCGTGCTGTCGGCCAACGACGGCATGGCCGGCGGCGCCATCGCGGCGATGAAGCGCGCGGGCTACACCGAGCTCCCGCCGATCACCGGACAGGACGCCGAGCTGGCCGCGGTCCAGCGCATCCTCACCGGCGAGCAGTACATGACCATCTACCTGAACATCAGGGCGGAGGCGGAGAAGTCCGCCGAGTTGGCCGTCGCGCTCACCAAGGGCCAGGGGCCCGCGGCGCCGGCCAAGGTGAACAACGGCACCGCCGACATCCCGGCCTTCCTCCTCGACCCGATCGCCGTCACCAAGGACAAGATCAAGGACACGATCGTGAAGGACGGCTTCTACAAGGTCGGGGAGATCTGCACGGCAGAGGTCAAGGACGCCTGCGCGAAGGCGGGACTCCAGTAGATGCTCACCGTCACCGGTATCTCCAAGGCCTACGGCGCGGTCCAGGCGCTCGACGGGGTGCACCTCGACCTGCGCCCGGGCGAGGTCGTCGCGCTCATGGGCGACAACGGGGCGGGCAAGTCCACGCTGGTCAAGGCCATCGCCGGGGTCGTCACCCCGGACGCGGGCACGATCACCGTGGACGGCCGCCCGGTCCGCGTCGCCACCCCGCGCGTCGCCCAGGCGCTCGGCGTGTCGACCGTGTACCAGGACCTCGCGCTCTGCGAGAACCTCGACGTGGTCGCCAACCTGTTCCTCGGCGCCGAGCGGCGCCGCTGGTCGGTGCTCAGCCACCTGAAGATGGAACGCACCGCGCGCGACCTGCTGACCTCGCTCGACGTGCGGATCAAGGACATCAGGGTGCAGGTCGCCGCGCTCTCGGGCGGCCAGCGGCAGTCGGTGGCGATCGCCAGGGCGCTGGTCGGCGAGCCGCGCCTGGTCATCCTGGACGAACCGACCGCCGCGCTCGGCGTGGAGCAGACCGCGCAGGTGCTGTCCCTGATCAGACGGCTGAGGGAGCGGGGGCTCGCGGTCCTGGTCATCTCGCACAACCTGGCCGACGTGTGCGCGGTGAGCGACCGGGTGGTGGTGCTGCGGCTCGGCCGCAACGCCGGCGAGTTCGTCACGGCCGAGGCCACACAGGAAGACATCGTCGCCGCGATCACGGGAGCCTCCTCATGAGCACCGACACGCTCGCCCGCAAGCCGTTCGCCCCCGGCGGGCTGCTGCGCAGGGGCGATCTCGGAGCCTGGCCCGTGGTGGGCGGGCTGCTCGCGATCGCCATCGTCTTCGGGACGCTCAACGAGCACTTCCTGTCGGCGGAGAACCTCACCAACCTGGCGCTGCAGCTCGCGGCCACGGGGACGATCTCACTCGGCATCATCATGGTGCTGCTGCTCGGCGAGATCGACCTGTCGGCCGGCTCGGTCAGCGGCCTGTGCGCCGTCGTGATGACGATCCTGTACGTCAAGCAGGGCTGGAACCCGATGGCGGCCATCGCGGTGGCGCTGGGGGCGGCGCTCGCGATCGGGCTGCTCCACGGGCTCATGCACACCAAGCTCAGGATGCCCTCGTTCGTGGTGACGCTGGCGGGGCTGATCGGCTGGCAGGGCCTGCTGCTGTACCTGCTCGGCAGGGGCGGCACGATCAATCTGCCGTTCGACGGGTTCGTCTCCCGGCTGAGCGACACCTGGCTGCCGCCGTGGCTGGCCTGGACGCTGGTGGCGGTGCTGGTCGGCGGCTACGCGGCCGCCGGTCTGATCGCCAGGCGCGCCCGCATGGCGGCCGCGCTGCCTGCCGCGCCGCTCCCATGGACGGTGGTGAAGATCGCCGGGCTGGCCGTGGCGCTCGCGGCGGCGGTCGCGGTGCTGTCCGCCGATCGCGGCGTGCCGCTGCTGCTCGTCATCTTCGGCGCCCTGGTCGTCGCGCTCGACCTGGTGCTCAGGCACACGGTGTTCGGCCGGTGGATGTACGCCGTGGGCGGCAACGCCGAGGCGGCCAGGCGGGCGGGCATCAACGTGACGCGCATCAGGGTGCTGGCGTTCGTGCTCGCCTCGGTGCTGGCCGGGTTCGGCGGCATCCTGGCGGCGAGCAGGCTGTCGGCGGTCAACCAGGCCTCGGGCGGTAGCGACATCCTGCTGATGGCGATCGCGGCGGCGGTGATCGGCGGGACGTCGCTGTTCGGAGGGCGCGGCCGGCCGTACGCGGCCCTGCTCGGCATCCTGGTCATCCAGTCGATCACCAACGGGATGCTGCTGCTGAACGTGGACTCCTCGGTGCGGTTCATGGTGACGGCGGGGGTGCTGGCCCTGGCGGTGGCGATCGACTCCATGGCGCGCAGGGGCAACGCCCGGTGACCCGCGTGCTCGGCATCGACGTGGGCGGAACCAAGGTCGCCATCGGCCTGTCCGACTCCGACGGCCCGGAGCTCACCGAGCGGGTCCGCCTGGAGATCGACGCGCTGAACGGCTCGCCACTCGGCGCCCATCTGCTGGAACACGTGCTCGCGACCGCGCGGGACCTCGCCGGGTCCCCCATCGCGGTGGGGTTCTCGACGTGCGGGGTGATCAGGGACGGCCGCGTACGGCTCGCGCCCAACGTGCCGGGCTGGGACGGGCTGGAGCTGCCCAGGCTGCTGGGCCACGCGTACGGCGGGACACCGGTGGCGATCGACAACGACGTCAACGCGGCCGCCGCGGCCGAGTTGCGGTGGGGCGCGCTGCGCGGCGTCTCCACGGGCGTCTACCTGAATCTGGGCACCGGGCTGGCGGCGGCGCTGGTGGTCGGCGGGCGGGTCGTCGCGGGCGCGCACGGCGCGGCCGGCGAGATCGGCTACCAGCTGGTGGTCCCGGGCGAGCCGGCCTTCGCCCAGGGACGCGCGCCCCTGGAGGAACGCGTCTCCGGCGGGGCGCTGGCCAGCAGGGGTTCGGCCGAGCTCGGCCGCCCCGTCACCGCGGCCGGTCTGTTCGGGCTGGCCGGCATCGGGACGCCCGACCGCGACGCCGAGCCGTTCGGGCGGCTCGACGCCGCCGAGCTGGTGGAGGAGATGCTCGCCACGCTCGCCATGAGCGTGGCCAACCTCTGCGTCGCCCTCGACCCTGAACGCCTGGTGGTCGGCGGCGGCATGATGGGCGCGGCCGACCTCATCCTGCCCCGCCTGGAGGCCGAGCTGCGCCGGGTGGTGCCCTTCCCGCCCGAGGTCAGGCCGGCCGGGTTCGCCGACGACGCCCCGCTGCTCGGCGCCCTCGCCCTGGCCCGCGCCGCGGCGGAGGCACCTCCCGTGCGAGGAGGATGATCCCGGCGGGCCGGATTTGGGCATTGACGAAACTTCCTTACATGGTACTCATAGATCAAGTCGGAAAGTTTCATTACCAGCTGCACCTTCATCGGGGGACCGCCAGAAGCCCACCCTTAGGAGGACGCGCATGGCGCGCAGCAAGCCCACCGACCCGCCCATCGACTTACTCGGCCCCGTTCTCGGGGAAGTCTCGTGGTTCTGCTGCGGGACGGCCTGGGGCCCGTGCAGCACGACCGGCAGAGGAGCCTGCGGTACCTGCAACTCGGGCAGCATGCAGCACGCATGGCCCAACACCTCCGACGCCTGCTGGGCGATCACCCGCCCGGACAGGTGCGGAGACTCCCTCTCCCGGCGGACCTGCGGCTTCCGCCACAAGACCACGGCGCTGTGCAGCGGCGCCAGCGTCGTCACCGCCATCGCCGACTGCGGCCCGCAGACGGACCTGTTCTGCGGCGAGCGCAGCTGCTGCGGCTCGACCTGCGCCAGCAACCGCCTGATCGACCTCACCCCGGCGGCCTACAGCAAGATCGCCAGCCTCTCCACCGGGCTGCGTCCGTGCGAGATCTCGACCGCCTGAGGGGCTGAGGATGACCACCAGAAGGCAGATGCTCAAGTCAGCCGTGCTCGGGGGCGGCGCCGGCGTCGTCGCCGCGACCGCGCTGGGATCGCTCGGCGCCGAGGCGGCCTTCGGCGCCACGGCGCCACAGGCCGAGCCAGGAGCCCCCGACCCCGACTTCGCCGAGGGCCGGATCCGTTCCATCAAGGACAACGTCCTTCTCGTCATGGGCTCGAACCTGGTGTTCCACAACATCAGGGTCGTCGACGGCACGAGCCTCTGGAAGCTCGGCCCGGTCGGCTTCGACCAGGCCAAGCCCGGTGACGGGCTCTACGCCAGAGGCGTGCGCATGCCGGACGGGGTGCTCGCCGCCGAGTCGGTGTGGCTCAACATCGTCAACATCAAGGGCCACGTCCAGAACATCACCAGCGAGAAGATCCACCTCGACCACAACGGCAAGGAGGTCCTCTGCCACGTCGTGCCCGGTAGGTCGGTCGCCATCCACTCGGACGCGCCGCCCACCGCGGACCTCTCCATGCTGCGCGTCGGTCAGCACGTGCAGATCCTGGGCGCCTGGCGGCCGGACACCAACGAGGTCGACATCGCCACCGTCTTCTCCCCTCACTAGGAGCGACACATGCAAGGGATCGCCGCGCTGCAGCCGTACGTGATCGCCGCCTTCCTCGTGTGGGCGGCCCTGCTGAAACTCCTGGACCGGCGGATGCGATCGCAGGCCGGGCAGACCGCCCTGGCCCGGCTGGTCGGCTCGGCGCGCGCGATCCCGACGCTCCGGCTCGTCGGCCTGGTGGAACTGGTCGTGGCGGCGGCACTGCTGGCGCCGCCTGCCTTACCCGTGGAGGGTACGGCCGCCGCCGCGCTCTCCACCGGATTCCTCGCCTACCTCACCTACTCCTCCCTGGCCACACCCACGTCCTCCTGCGGCTGCCTCGGCGCGCACTCCCAGCCCGTGAACTGGCGCGCCTTCACCCGCGCGGGCCTGCTGCTCGCCATGAGCGTCACCGCCGTCTGGGCGACGCCGCTCCGGCCCGACACCCCGCTCGTCCTCCTGGGAGCGGCGGAAGCCGTCGTCCTTCTCGGCCTGTCGCCCGAGCTGGACCGCCACTGGCTGCGGCCCCTGCGCCAACTCCTCGTACGGCTGCGCAAGCCGCTGGCCGTACCGTCTCCGCGGGAGGTCCCGCTGGAGGCCTCGCTGCGCCTGCTCTACCTCAGCCCCGCGTACTGCACGGCCTCCGCGCACCTGACCTCGGACGTCCAGGACGTGTGGGACGAGGACGTCCATCGGTTCGCGAGCTACGCGGCAGGCGACCGGACGGCGATCTTCGCCATCCCGCTCTCCGGCGACGACCCCACGGCCGTCCGCGTCGCCCTCGTCGAGGAACCCGCACTCGCCTGAGACCCCGGCGGCGCCAGGCGGGGCATGACTCCGTCGGCGCGTCGCGGCGCCCCACGCCCACGTCGGCGCAGACCCGGCATGGGGCACCGCGCGCGCCCGCAGGACCGGGATTCTCGTCCTGGGTCATCGTGGATCGATGGACCTTCTGACCTGAGGGCGGATCCAGCAGCGTGGAGGCATGCGAATCCTTCTTGCGACACTCGCGGCCGCCGGCCTGCTCACGGGCCACGTCACGGAGCGGCGGCCACCGGATCCCGCGGTCGTCAGGACCGACACGGGAGCCGTGCGCGGCGTGGTGACCGGCCAGCACCGGCTCTTCCAGGGGATCCCCTACGCCACCGCGGGCCGGTGGGAGAGCCCCAGACCCGCGAAGAGCTGGACCGGTGTCAAGGACGCGACCAAGCCGGGCGCCATGTGCCCCCAGGTCGGCTCCGTCTACGCCCCGATCTCCAGCACGAACGAGGACTGCCTGGTCCTCAACGTCACCACCCCGAGCGAGCCGGGCGGCAAGCGCCCGGTCATGGTGTGGATCCACGGCGACGGCGCGGTTGGCGCGGGCCACTTCTCCGACGCGCGCAAGCTCGCCTCCCGCGGCGTGGTGGTCGTGACGATCAACTACCGCCTCGGCGTGTTCAGCGGGTTCGGCTACCCGGGCCTGAAGAACTCCGGCACGTACGGCCTGCAGGACCAGCAGGAGGCGCTGCGCTGGGTGAAGCGCAACGCGCGGGCCTTCGGCGGTGACCCGTCGAACGTCACCGCGTTCGGCGTCTCCTTCGGCGCTCTGGCCATCGGCGGCCATCTCACCTCCCCCGGCGCGGAGGGGTTGTTCCAGCGAGTCGCCATGCAGAGCGGCGAGACGATGATGGACATGCCGGCCGGCAGCATGGTCCCCGGCCTGCCGGCCGCCCCGACGTTCGCCTGGCGCAGCGCCAAGGACGCCGAGGCGGTGGGCCAGGTGTACGCCGAGAAACTCGGCTGCGCCGACCTGGCATGCCTGCGCGCGCTTCCGGTGAAGAAGATCCTCGAGGTGCCGCAGATCATGAACGCCTTCCAGGTGTACGCCTACGGCAACCGGGTGCTGCCCGAACTGCCCTCGAAGGCGATCCGCGAGGGCCGCTTCCACCGGCTGCCCGTGCTGGCGGGCGCCACGCGCGACGAGCACCGGATCTTCGTCGGGATGTCCTACGACGTGGCAGGCAAGCCGGTCACCGCCGAGCAGTACGGCACGCTGATCAAGGAAGCGTTCGGCGACGACGCGGGACGGGTCATGCGCGAGTATCCGCTCTCCTCCTACGCCTCTCCCAGCCTGGCGTGGGCGGCCGTGATGACGGACCGGCTCTGGGCGCGGGGGACGCACGAGCAGAACACGCTGCTGGCCAGACACGCTCCCGTCTACGGCTATGAGTTCGCCGACCGTAAGGCGCCGATGTTCCTGCCGCTGGAGGCGGACTTCGACTGGGGCGCCTTCCACGCCGGCGACCTGCCGTACCTCTTCCCTGAGAAGAAGGCGCTGCTGAGCCCCGCCCAGCAGAAGCTGTCGGAGCAGATGATCGGCTACTGGACGAACTTCGCCCGTACCGGCTCGCCCAACGGACCCGGGCTGCCCGCGTGGCGGCGGCTCGGCCGAGGCACGCAGTCGCTCGCACCGGGCGCGATCCGGCCGATCGACTACGCCGCCGAACACCGGCTGGGCTTCTGGAAGTAGCGCGGGAGCCGGGTGAGGGCCGGGTGCCCAGGGCGTCGACCTGGGCACCCAATTCCTCGCCTCCAGCGGGCTCGCGGGCGCCGCGTGCCGCGGCGCCTTCGAGGCCTGACGGCCGCTTCGGCGGCGCCGTACGGCCCTCGGGTGATGATGGACCGATGCAAGTGGGAGCGCTCCCATCTTCCTCTGTCAATCGGGCATCCCCTCGATTAATGTGATTGCCGCAAGCCCAGTTGATCTTCGTTGTGAGGTGAGGAAGTCAGTGTTAAGGACATTCGCGGCGGGTGCGGTGGCACTCGCTCTCGCGACCGCGGGACTCGGGGCGGGCACCGCGTCAGCGGCCGCCGCCCCTGTGTACTACCTCGACAGCGTCAGCGGCAACGACGCGGCCGCGGGCACCTCCCAGACCACCGCATGGAAGACCCTGGCCAAGGCCTCCGCCGCGGTGCTGCCCCCCGGAGCCAAGCTGCTGCTGCGGCGGGGCGGCTCCTGGTCGGGGCAGCTGTCCATCACGGAGTCGGGCGACTCGACCACCCCGATCGTCGTCGACGCCTACGGCACCGGCGCCAGGCCGATCGTCAAGGGCGACTCCGAGGCGTGCGTCCACCTCCAGGGCAGCTACCTCGAGGTCTACAACCTGCAGATCGGCGTCGACCAGGACGCCGGGCGGTGTTCCTGGGCCGGGGTCAAGGTCACCGGCAACGACAACGTGATCGAGAAGAACTACATCACCGGCGCGGCCGCCGGCGTGTATATCGAGACCTCCGCCAAGTACACCGCGGTGACCGGCAACGACTTCGTGAACAACAACCACATGAGCACGCTCACCCCCCGGGAGCAGGACCCCAACGACGACTCGGGCGCCTTCGCGATCCTGGTGCAGGGCGACGACTCCAACATCGGCTGGAACACCATCAAGGGCTCCATCACCTTCAGCTACGACTACGAGCTGGACGGCGCGGCGGTGGAGATCTTCCTCGGCTCGCGCAACCGCGTCCACCACAACGTCGCGCTGGACAACGACACCTTCACCGAGCTCGGGACCTCCACCAACGAGGACGGCAGCACCAACGACCCCGACGGTACCTCCGGCAACGTCTTCGAGTACAACGCGATCTACGGCTCCAAGGGCAGGGCGGGCCTGATCACCCGCGGGCCGCGGCACGACGACGGCCGCATCGAGGGCAACGGGCCGGTGTTCGGCACGGTCTTCCGCAACAACTCGATCAACCTGCCGAACGCGCAGGCCGAAGGCGTCGTCTGCGACGCGAGCTGCACCAACGAGCACCTGTCGCTGGCGCAGAACGTCGTCGTCGCCGCGAAGAAGAGCGGCTACGCCGACGCGGGTTTCACCGACAACCACCACAACGTCTTCTTCGGCGGCCAGTACCAGATGTCGGCCGGGTCGAACAACGTCCGCAAGGACCCGCTGTTCGACCCCGCCAATCCGCTGCGGCTGCGCGCAGGCAGCCCGGCCATCGGGCTCGGTGTCACCAAGTACAACGACCTCGACCTGGCCGGAGTCACCGTGGGCAAGGACGGCGCCATCGAAGCGGGGGCCTTCGAGTACTGATCCACCGCGTCGAAGGGGAGCCGGCCGCCACCGGCTCCCCTGGGTGACGCGATGATCGTCCATGCGACGCGCGGCCATCGTCCCGGCCCGACCCGGAGAGCGGGCGCGGTTCCTGTGGCCCGTCCCGTGGACGTCCGCGGCCGGTTCAGCGGCCGCCGAGAGCGCGCCAGACGAGGGCCGCGGTCCGCTCCGGCCAGCGAGGCGGCGGAGTGGACTCCGCGAGCGCGCGGCCGTACCAGCTTCCAGTGCACATGGTGACGGCCACCTCCAGGTCGGCGTCGGCGTCGATGAGGCCGCTCTCTCTCGCGGTCTGGAGGACGCCCAGGATCCGGCGGCGTCGCGGGGCGACGACGCGGGCGCGGTATCGGGCCAGCACCTCGGGCTGGGTGGTGTCCTGGAGCATGCTGCCGGCGAGCGAGAGCCGGCCGGGCCGGGAGACGCCGCGCTCGAAGTCGGCCAGTTCGGCGACCAGGGCGGCGTAGGGATCCTCCGGCGTGCTCGCCTGCTCCTCCTCTCCCATGCTCGCCACCGCCGCGGCGGCGAGCTCGGCCTTGCCCGGCCAGCGGCGGTACAGGGCGGGACGGGTGGTGCCCGCCTCCTGCGCGACGGCGGCCAGCGACATCCGCTCGTACCCGTGCGCCGACAGATGCCGCCGGGCGACGGCCAGGATCCGGTCGTCGATGGAGGTGTCCCGCGCTCGCCCGGTCCTTCGTGTCATGATCCAGCCCCTAGTTTCATTACAATGCTGTAATGTAATGAAAGTTCGTCTCGCACCACAGTACTGAAGAGGTTCTATCGTGGTCATCGAGTACATCCGCTATACCGTTCCATCCGACCGGGCAGAGGAGTTCGAGCAGGCGTACAAGGCGGCGTCGAGCGTTCTCGACGACGACCCGCACTGCCTTGCCTACGAGATCGCCCGAGGTGTCGAGGAGCCCGAGCACTACACCGTTCGGATCGAATGGGACTCGGTGGAGGGGCACGAGCAGGGTTTCCGGCGCAGCGCCCGCTTCGGCGAGTTCTTCACCGCGGTGAAGCCCTTCTTCTCGCAGATCGAGGAGATGAAGCACTACACGGCTCTGTTCGGAGCGCGATGAGCACGGCCGCACTGCTGGCACGGGCCCGCCTGCTCAACCGGGATCTGGCGCCCGGCGAGCCGCTGGCCGAGATCGTGGTCCGGCCGCTGGCCGCCGCCGTCGCCGAGAGCGAAGAAGGGCCGGAGCCGGAGGTCACCGAGACCGGCTCGCCCGCGGACCGGCTGTGGGAGCTGGCCAAGGACGCCACGAGGCTTCGTGCCAGGCCCGGAGCTCCGGACGGTCTGATCGAGGCGACGGCCGCGTTACAGCACCTGGCCTGCCTGTTCGCCGAGGACGCCGACTCGATGACGGCCAGGATCGCGGAGCTGGCCGGCATCCAGGGTGATCTGGAGACGCGGATCGACGTCGCGGTCGACGGGCCGTACCTGGTCACCAACGCCACGAAGATCACCAACTGGCTGGGCGAGCCGATCCAGACGTTTCCGCAGATGGCCCTGTGCCGATGCGGCCAGTCCGCCGTCAAGCCGCTGTGCGACGGCAGTCATGCCCGCGTCGGGTTCAAGGGGGAGAAGGATCCCGCCCGGGTGCCCGACCGCCAGGACTCCTACGAGGGCGTGCAGGTCACCGTGCTGGACAACCGCGGCATCTGCGCGCACTCGGGCTTCTGCACGGACCGGCTGCCCACCGTGTTCCGGGTGGCCGAGGAACCGTTCGTGGCGCCCAGCGGCGGCCGGGCGGATGAGATCCTGCGCGCCGTACGGGCCTGCCCGTCCGGCGCTCTCGGCCACGCGGTCGACGGCCGGACGGCCCCCGCCCCCCGACGCGAATCCGCGATCGAGGTGTCCAAGGACGGCCCGTACCGGGTCACCGGCGGCATCCCGCTCGACGGCGACGCCTCCAGGGAGCACTACAGCCTGTGCCGGTGCGGACAATCGCGGAACAAGCCGATCTGCAGCGGCATGCACTGGCACGTCGGCTTCACCGACCCGCCTCTCTCCGAGGAGCCCACGCTCTTCGAGTGGGCCGGCGGGCTGCCCGCGCTGACGCGGATGACACGCATCTTCTACGAGAAGTACGTCCCGCATGACGACCTGCTCGGGCCGCTGTTCGCCAGGATGTCGCCGGACCATCCCCAGCGCGTCGCCGCCTGGCTCGCCGAGACCTTCGGCGGACCCAAGCTCTACACGGAGCAGTACGGCGGCTACGACCACATGGTCGCCGAGCACGCCGGCAAGGCGCTGACCGAACAGTGGCGATCCCGCTGGGCGCAGCTCATCAGCCGGGCCGCCGACGACGCCGGACTGCCCACCGACCCCGAGTTCCGCGCCGCGTTCGCCGCCTACGTCGAATGGGGCTCCAGGATCGCGGTGGAGAACTCCCAGCCCGGCGCGACCCCGCCGCCGCACATGCCGGTACCGCAGTGGTGGTGGGTGTGCGAGGCCAGACCAGGCTCCCGCGTCTCCGCCCTCGCCCCGCCCGTCGAAAGGACAGAGGTGCAGATCCCCGCATCGGACGAGGCCGTCGGCTTCGCCGACCACATCAAGCCGCTGTTCCGCGAGATGGACCGCAGGTCGATGAGCTTCGCCTTCGACCTGTGGTCCCACGAAGACGTCGTACGGCACGCCGACGCCATCCTGGCGCGGCTCCGCAAGGGCAGCATGCCCTGCGACGGCGCCTGGCCCGCCGAGCACGTCGACCTCTTCGCCCGCTGGATCGCCGAAGGAACCTCGCCCTGACCGAGCGCTGATTCCCGTGGCCCGCCGAGCGATCAGGCGAGCATCGCCCGGCGCCGGGCCGTCACATCCTCTCGACGGCGTCGGGGGAGGGCCGTTCACGTGGGCCGTCCGTGAGAAACGGAAGCCCCACGCGGCCCGCCCTCGACGTCGCACCCGACCCGCCCTGGAGCCGTGATCCACACGCACGCTGCGCTCTCTCGCCGAGGGCCCGCAGCCGACGAGCTGACCCTGCCGACGCCGAGGGGCTCGACGCCCTGTCGATGCGCAGGGTGGCGGCCGAGCTGGGCTCGGGCACGACCTCGCTGTACCGCTACATCAAGAACCGCGACGAGCTGCTCGACCTGATGTGGCGCGCGGGCGTGGCGCCGTACATCCGCGAGGTCGTCGCCGGCGGAACCTACCCTCACTTCGCCAGGCAGGTCCTGGAGGCGCGGCACCCGAGCTTCGCCGAGCAGTTCGCCTACGGACCTCGAGCGCGTCCTCGACGGGATCGGCGCGGGCTGAGCACGGGCTCACCCGTTCCATCGTCTCCGCCGTCACATGGCCGGTTGACTGTGCTAGTTATTTCAGTCATAACTGAAATAACTAGCACATAGGAGATCGCCGCGTCATGTCACTGTCCCTCACCTCCGTGCCGACGTTCCCGCCGATCCAGGAAACGCTCTTTCTCACCCTGTACTGCCGGGCCCTCGACAGCCGGCTTCCAGCCTCGATCCTGCGCGACACGATGTCGGACGACCTGGCGCGGCGGCTCGACTACGACTTCACCAGGATCAAGTCCTCGCCCAGCCTCATCTCGGGTACGGCGTTGCGCGCCAGAAAGCTTGACGAGGCGGTCAACGCGTTCTGCGCGGCCCATCCCCACGGAGTGGTGCTCGACCTCGGCTGCGGCCTGGACACCAGGGCCTTCCGCTGCGAGCGGCCCGAGGGCGTCGACTGGTACGACATCGACCTGCCCGACGTCATCGGCCTGCGCGCCAAGGTGATCCCGCACGGCGACCGCATCCACCCGGTCGCCGCCGACCTCGCCGAGCCGGGCTGGCGGGACGCGATTCCAGGCGGCAGACCGGCCATGATCGTGGCCGAGGGGGTGCTGCCCTTCCTGCCCGGCGCGACGTTCCAGGCCATGATTCGTCGTCTGACCGGCCACTTCCCTGAAGGCATGCTCGCGCTGAACGGCTATACGCGCTTCGCCGCCTGGTCGATGCGCTTCCATCCGGCCATGAAGGCGCTCGGGATCCGCGGGGCCGAGGGCTTCGACGACGCGCGGGAACCCGAGGGCTGGGGCGCCGGGCTCACGCTGGCGGGCGAGCAGCTTCTCTCCCGCGCGCCCGAGGTCGCGTCCTTCCCGCAGCCGCTGCGCGCGCTCACCCGGCTGATGGCGCGCAGCGACGCCCTCTCCCGGCAGGGCGCCCGCGTTCTGTGCTACCGCTTCCCCGTGCCCTGATCACGCCGATGACTCACCCCGCAGCATGGCCGCCTGCGACGTCGACGAGCCTTTCGCGTCATCCGCGTCTCTGGGTCATCCGGCGACGCAGGCACTGTCGTCGGGGCTGCCGGGGCCGTCCTGGGTGGTGATCCGCCTGGAGGGCGGTGAAGGGTTCACCGACAAAGCTCGTCTGCTTTGACAAAGTGAATTGTCGGTGCGACCGTAGAGGTATGTTCGACGTCGCAGTGATCGAGGATCCGGCCGCGGCCGAGATCTCGCTGGACCCGATCAGGGCCCGGTTGCTGGCCGAGCTGGCCGAGCCGGGCTCGGCCACCATGCTGGCCGCCAAGGTCGGCCTGCCCCGGCAGAAGGTCAACTACCACCTGCGCACCCTGGAGCAGCACGGCCTGGTCGAGCTGATGGAGGAGCGGCGCAAGGGCAACGCCATCGAGCGCGTCATGCGCGCCACCGCCGCCTCCTACGTTATCTCGCCCGCCGCGCTCGGGGCCGTGCAGCCCGATCCGTCGCGCGCGCCCGACCGGCTGTCGGCCCGCTGGCTGCTGGCCGTCGCCTCCCGGCTGGTGCGCGACGTCGGCGTCCTCATCACCGGCGCGGCCAAGGCCCAGAAGCGCGTGGCGACGTTCGCCATCGACGGGACGGTGCGCTTCTCCTCGGCGGCCGATCGGGCCGCCTTCGCCGAGGAGTTGGCGAACGCGGTCACCACGCTGGTGTCGAAGTACCACGACGAGCAGGCCGAGGGAGGGCGCGAGCACCGCATCGTGGTCGCCGTCCATCCCAGCGTCCCCGAGGAGTGACGAGCGCCTGGACGACCGGGGTCCCCTTCAGTTGAACGTGAGGGGCCGGGCCTTGGGCAGCCTGAGCCGGTCGACGGCCTCCCTGCGGGTGTTCTCGGGCCGCCGGTCGTAGCGGGCGGTCGTCGCGGGGGAGGAGTGACCCACCAGCGCCTGCGCCGTCGCCAGGTCCACCCCCGCGTCCAGCAGTTCGCCGATGAACGTCCTGCGGAAGTCGTGCGCGGTCCGCTTGCCCGCCCCCGCCTCGCCGAGCCTGCGCGCCAGGATGTCGGCGATGCCCTGCCCGGTCAGCGGCACGGGCCGCTCTTCGCGGGTCCGCAGCCGCCCTGACCTGCTGATGGGGCAGAACAGCGCCCCCGCGGCCCGCCCGCGTACGGCCAGCCACCGCTCCAGCAGGCCGATCGCGTCGCTCGTCAGGTAGACCAGCCGTTCCTTGTCGCGCTTGCCCCGCACCCGCAGCGAGCGGGCGGCCGGGTCGTAGTCGGCCAGGGCGAGCCCCGCGACCTCGGCCCGCCTGCAGCCGGTGGAGTAGAGGGCCGCGATGAGCGCCGCGTCACGCCGTCCGGCGGGGGAGTCGTCGCAGGCCGACAGCGCCGCCCCCACCACCTCGGGCGGCACGTGCTGGCCCGCGGGCAGCCTGGTGTGCGTGACGGGGGCCAGGTCGGCGGCCCTGGCGTAGTCCTCGGCGCTGGTCTGGCCCAGCCGCCAGGCCTCCTTCAGCACCCGCCGCAAGGCCACCAGATGCTTGTTGACGTAGGCGGGCGACCAGCCCTGCTCGGTGAGCACGGTCCTGATCCGCACGGTGTGCTCGTAGCGCAGCAGGTGCCACGGCATCCCCGCGCCGGTGACCGCCTCGTCGCCCGTCAGCACCCGCGCGATGCGGTCGAGGCAGCCCCGCATCGTCCGCCTCGACTCCGCGCTGGCCAGGGAGTCGAGGTAGACGTGGTAGGGGTCGCTCGCCGGCCGTACGGCAGGCGCGGGCGGCTGCGGACCATCGGTGACTACGGCAGGCGCGTCCATCAAGCCGATCTTAGGCCCGCGAGCGACTCGGTCAGCGCCAGGTTGGCCGAGTAGTCCACGGGGACGGCGACCACGGACACGCCCTCGCCGTCCAGCGCCTCGCGCAGCGTCGGCAGCAGCTCGTCGGCCGAGCCCACCCGGTAGCCCCTGGCTCCGAAGCTCTCGGCGTACTTCACGAAGTCGGGGTTGCCGAACGCGATGTTGGAGCTGCGCCCCAGCTCGAGCCCCATCTTCCAGTCGATGAGCCCGTAGGCGTCGTCCTCCCAGATCAGCACCGTGATCGGCACCCGCTCGCGCACCGCGGTCTCCAGCTCCTGGGAGTTCATCAGGAACGCGCCGTCACCCGTGGCGGCCAGCACCCTGCGCGAAGGGAAGGCGAGCTTGGCGGCGATCGCGCCGGGCACCGCGAACCCCATGGACGACAGCCCGTTGGAGACCAGCATCGTGTTCGGCTCGTAGGTCGGGTACATGCGCGACATCCACATCTTCACCGCGCCCGTGTCGGCCAGCACGATGTCGTCGCGCCCCATCGCCTGCCTGATGTCGGCGACGATCCTGCGCGGCGTCAGCGGGAAGCCCTCCTCGGCCCGCCCCTGCTCGAACTCCTCCCTGATCAGCCGCCGCACCTTCTCCACCGTCGGGCTGAGCGTGAAGCGCCGGTGCACGGCCTCGCCGAGGGCGTGCAGCGACCTGGAGATGTCACCCTGGACGCCGACCGCCACCGGGTAGTGGTCGTCTACCTCGGCGGGGAACTGGTGAATGTGGATGATCTTTTTCGACCGATCCGGGTTGATCTTCACGGGGTCGAACTCCTGCAGCTCGTACCCCACGCTGATCAGCACGTCCGCCTCGTCGAAGGCGAAGTTCACGTGATCGTGGCGCATGAACCCGAACGCGCCGAGCGCGTGCCGGTGGTCGTCGGGGAAGACGCCCTTGCCGTTGAAGGTGGTCGCCACCGGCAGGCCGAGCCGTTCGGAGAAGTGGACCAGCGCGTCGCGGGCGCCCGCCCTCGTGGCGCCGTGCCCCGCCAGCACGACCGGACGACTGGCCGTGGCCAGCAGGTCGGCCGCGCGGGCGATCTGCGCGGAGGACGGGTCGACCGGGCGCACCACGTTCACCGGCAGCGGCCCGACGTCGTCGGGGACCTCGGCCTTCTCCACGTCCTCGGGGATCGCCAGGTACACCGCTCCGGGCCGCTCGGTCTGGGCGGTCTTGAAGGCCTTGCGCAGCATCTCGGGGACCGCGGCCGCGGTGGGCACCAGCTCCGACCACTTCGTGATCGGCCTGAACAACGACACCAGGTCCACGATCTGGTGCGACTCCTTGTAGATGCGGTCCAGGCCCACCTGCGCGGAGATGGCGACCACGGGAGTGCTGTTCGTGGTGGCGTCGGCGACGCCCAGCTGCAGGTTGATGGCGCCGGGGCCGAGCGTCGCGGAGGCGACGCCCGCCTTGCCCGTCAGCCTGCCGTAGATCTCCGCCATGAAGGCCGCGCCCTGCTCGTGGCGGACGAGGACATAGCGGATCGAGGAGTCGTTCAACGCGTCGACGAAATGGATGTTTTCCTCACCCGGGATGCCGAAGACGTACTTCACGCCCTCCGCCTCCAGCGCCCGGACCAGCAACTTGGCAGCCGTGCTACTCATGGTCTCTGCAGCAACCCCAAAGCGCAGTAAATTTCCAGGTATGGCGCAGCTCACCGCACTCGACGCGCAGTTCCTCAACTTCGAGACCGCGACGAACGTCGCCAACATCGCGGGGTTGGCCATCCTGGACGGCGACATCAACAGAAGCGACCTGCAGGAGCTGCTGACACAGCGGCTCCCGCACGTGGCGGCGATGCGGCGCAAGCTGGCGCCGGTGCCGTTCGGCCTCGACCATCCGTACTGGGTGCGCGAGGACGATCTCGACCTCGACTACCACGTCAGGGAGATCGGGCTGCCCCCGCCGGGCGACGACAGGCAGTTGGCCGAGCAGGTCTCCCGGCTGCACGCCCGCAGGCTCGACCGCAACCGGCCACTGTGGGAGATCTACCTGATCCACGGCCTGTCGGGTGGCCGCATGGGCCTCTACACCAAGATCCACCACGCCGCGGTCGACGGCGTCGGCGGCGCGGACGTGCTGGCCGCCCTGCTCGACCTGACCCCGGTGCCCGCGCCGCCGCCCGAGGCCGAGCCCGAGTCCGACGACCCGGCGCCGAGCCGGACCGCGATGGTGGGCAGGGCGCTGACCAGGCTCGCCGCCAACCCCGCGCAGGCGGTGAAGTTCGCGGCCCGAGCCGTGCCGCATCTCGACGAGATCCCGGTGGTGTCGAAGGTGCCGGGCGTGGAGCTGGTCTCGGGACTCGCCCGCAGGGTCGCGGGCACGGGCGACGCGCCGGGACTGCCCGCCCTGCCCGCGCCGCGCACCCCGTTCAGCGGCCCGATCTCCGCGCACCGGCGCTTCGCGTTCGTGTCGCTGCCGCTGGAGGAGATCAAGGAGGTGCGCAAGGCGTTCGGGGTGACGGTCAACGACGTGGTGATGGCGGTCTGCGCGGGCGGGCTGCGCGGATGGCTGGCCGCGCACGGCGGGGTGCCTGACGGGCCGCTGGTGGCGGGCGTGCCGTTCTCGCTGCGCGAGCGCGGCCCCGGCAACCAGGTCGCGATCATGACGGCGCCGCTGGCCGTCCACGTCGAGGACCCCGTGGCCCGGCTGGAGCAGGTCCAGGAGTCGATGAGCCGGATCAAGGAGCGCTTCTCCCTGGCCCCCGCCCGCTGGCTGAGGGAGTTCAGCGAGTCGATGCCCGCCGCCCTCATGGGCCTGGCCTCCCGATCGGCGTTCGGCCTGGTCGGGCAGACCGCGCCGCCCATCAACGTGGCGATCTCCAATGTGCCTGGGCCGCAGTTCCCGCTGTACGTGTGCGGGGCGCGGCTGCTGACGCACTACCCGGTCTCGGTGATCACCGACGTGAGCGGCGGCGTCAACATCACCTGCTTCTCCTACGACGGCTCGCTCGACATCGGCGTGGTCACCGACCGCGCCATGATCCCCGACGCCTGGGAGATCACCGACAGGCTCCGCGACGCACTCGACGAATTGAGGAACGAAGTCTTCCGCGATAGACCGTAGCGTCGCCACCATGAAGCTGACGCGCAGGACTCTCAACCGCACCGCCCTCGACCGCCAGCTCCTGCTGCGCCGCGCGGAGATGTCGCCGATCGAGGCGATCCGCAGGCTGGTGGCGGTGCAGGGCCAGGAGATCAACGCGCCCTACTTCGGCCTGTGGTCGCGCCTGTCGAGCTTCACTCAGGACGACCTGTCCGACCTCCTGTACGGCAGGCACGTCGTGCGCGGCTCGCTGCTGCGCGGCACCCAGCACCTGACCGCCGCCGACGACTACCTGTGGCTTCGCCCGATCATGCAGGCCTGCCTCGCCCGCTCCCGCCAGGCCGCCTTCGGTAGGGCGACCGGCGGCGTCGACCTCGACGAACTGGCCGCGCTCGCCCACGCACACCTCAAGGGCCGCACCCTGACCCGCCCCCAGCTGCGCGACCGGCTGGCCGAGCGCTGGCCCGAGGTGGAGCCGCTCGCGCTCGGCTGGTCGGCCCAGGCGCTGCTGCCCCTCGTGCACACCCCGCCCAACGGCATCTGGGGCAGGGGCGGCGCCACGCCGTTCACGCTCGCCGAGGAGTGGATCGGCGCCCCGCTGTCGGCGGAATTCGACGTGGAGACGATGATCGAGCGGTACCTGGCCGCCTTCGGCCCGGCAAGCGCCAAGGACATCCAGATGTGGTCGGGCCTGACCAGGCTGCGCGAGGTCGTGGAGCGCATGCCGCTGCGCCGCTACACCGACGAGGAAGGCCGCGACCTCTACGACCTGCCCGGCGCGGAGCTCACCCCTGAGGACGCCCCCGCCCCCGTGCGGTTCCTGCCGTACTTCGACAACCTCGTCCTCGCCTACGACGACCGCACCCGCCTGATGGCCGACGAGCACCGCAAGCTGGTGTGCGTCGGCGCGATCACCAACCCGGTCATCCTGGTCGACGGGTTCGTGGCCGGCATGTGGTGGCTGACCAGAACGGGCCTGGAGATCAAGCCCTTCCGCGAGCTCCCCTCAGAGGTCAGGTCCGAGGCGAGCCGGATGCTCGCCTTCGCCGGGCAGCCGGACGCGGAGATCCGGATCTCCGCGTAGATCCGACCCTGTCCCTTGTCCGCCGGCCTGCTTCTCGCTCTCTCCCCCTGGCCGTGGAGGGTGGTCGGCGGGGCTACCTCTCGCGTACCGCGTAGCCGCCGAGCGACGGCTCCAGCAGGTCGAAGGCCGTCGTCGCCGACTCCTCCAGCGCGGCGGCGACGGTGTCGGCGTCCTCGTGTCCCAGCGTGCGCCGCATCAACTCGTTGAACAGCACCCGATGGACGCCCGCGAGCGCCGCCGCGGCGGCCTTCGCCCCGAGGTCTCCTCCCAGCTCGGCCGCCAGCGCTTCTTCCCGCTGTTCGTGCAGGTCGCGCAGCCGGGCGACCAGGGTGGGGCTGTCGGCGATCATGCGCGCGAACGGCTCGCCGGTGAACCCGATCACGGGGTCGCGTCGCTCCACCGCGGCCAGGAACACCCGGCGCAGCGCCGCCAGCGCCGACTCCCCTCGCGCCCGCTCCCTGACGGTCTCCGCCAGCGAGGCCACGAACTCCTCGTGGTGGTCGAGCGCCATGTCCTCCTTGCGGGGGAAGTAGTTCGTCACCGTCATCTTCGCGACCCTGGACGCTGCGGCGATGTCGGAAATCGTGGTCCGCTCGAACCCATGCTCCACGAACAGGCGGGTAGCGTGGTCAGAGATGGCCAGCCTGGTCTCTCGCTTCTTCTGTTCCCTCAAACCCAACGTGTCGATGCTCATGGGCACACCCTCTCACAAATTTTTAGGTTCGACATTATTTTAGGTTGACACTAACCATGGTCAACTCTAATCTTATGTCCGTACTAAGTTTGGAAAGGAACGAATGACCGCGACCCTGATGGACGAGGCCGTAGCAACACGCGACACCGTCAAGGACTACCTCAAGCAGATCGGCAAGGTCCCCCTGCTCAGCGCCGAGCAGGAGATCGACCTGGCCAAGCGGATCGAGGCGGGGCTGTTCGCCCGAGAGCGCCTCGACACCCAGCCAGACCTGCCCGCCGAACTGCGTGCCGACCTCGAGTGGATCGCCGAGGACGGGGCGCTGGCCAAGCAGCGCATGCTGGAGGCCAACCTTCGCCTCGTCGTCTCGATCGCCAAGCGCTACACCGGGCGCGGCATGCTCTTCCTCGACCTGATCCAGGAGGGCAACCTCGGTCTGATCCGCACCATCGAGAAGTTCGACTACACGCTCGGATTCAAGTTCTCCACCTACGCGACCTGGTGGATCAAGCAGGCCATCACCAGGGCGATGGCCGACCAGTCGCGGACCATCCGCATCCCCGTGCACATGGTCGAGGTGATCAACAAGGTGTCCTCCACGCAGCGGCGGCTGCTGGCCGACCTCGGCCGCGAGCCGACGCCCGAGGAGATCGCCGCCGAGGTGGAGATGGACCCCGTCAAGGTCGCGGAGGTGCAGCGCTACGCCCGCGAGCCGATCTCCCTGCACACGCCGCTGGGGGAGGAGGGCGACAGCGAACTGGGCGACCTCATCGAGGACTCCGAGTCGCCCTCGCCGGCCGAGCAGGTGTCGTTCACGCTCATGCGGAGCCAGCTGTTCCAGATCCTCGACAGCCTCTCCGAGCGGGAGGCGGGGGTGATCACGATGCGGTACGGCCTGACCGACGGCCAGCCGATGACGCTGGACGAGATCGGCAAGGTCTACGGCGTGACGAGGGAGCGCATCAGGCAGATCGAGGCCAAGACGATGTCGAAGCTGCGCCACCCTTCCCGCGCCGAGGCGCTGCGCGACTACCTCAACTGAGCGGCCCGCCGTACCGGACAAAGCCGTACCCGGGAAAAGGAGATGTGACGGGGGACGTGACCTCCGTAGGATCAGGCCAGTGAGAGACATCGCGCGGCTGCCCAAGGCCCACCTGCACGTTCATCTGGAGAGCACGGTCCGCCCTGCCACCCTGCGAGAGCTCGGGGTCCAGACGCCGCGCCCCGATGTCTTCACCGGATTCCGCCAGTTCGCCGACCACAACGCGCGGGTGCGCGGCGCCCTGCGCACTCCCGAACACTTCCGCAGGATCGCCCGCGAGTTCTGCGCCGACGAGGCCGCCCAGGGCACCCGCTACGCCGAGGTCACCTTCACCGCCGCCTCCCACGGCGAACGGCTCGGCGACCTGGAGATGCCGCTGCTGGCCGTCCTCGAAGGGCTGGCGGAGGGCGAGGCCGAGCACGGCATCAGGTGCCGGCTCATCCTCGACCACTCCCGCCGCCGCCCGGCGGAGCGCCTGTGGCAGACGCTGAAGCTGGCCGCCGCCCACGACGAGGTCATCGCCATCGGGCTCGCGGGAGACGAGACGTACCCGCTGACGCCCTTCGCCGACGTGCTGGAGGTCGCCAGGGAGGCGGGGCTGCACCTGGTGCACCACGCAGGGGAGACCGCGGGGCCCGACAGCGTCCGCGAGGCGCTCGACGTGGGCCACGCCGAGCGGATCGGCCACGGCATCCGCGTGCTCGAAGACCCCGCCCTGGTGGCCGAGCTGCGCGAGCGCCGCGTGCCGCTGGAGGTGTGCCCGTTCTCCAATGTCCTGCTCGGCATCGTGCCGTCGCGCGCCGAGCACCCGCTGCCCCGCCTGAGGCGGGAGGGCCTGGTCGTCACCCTCAACACCGACGGAGAGACCTCGCTGCTGAAGGAGTACGCCGACGCGCGTGACAGCGACGAGACGCTCGCCGAGCTGGCCGCGGCCTCCGTCACCGCGTCGTTCGCCCCCGAGGAGCTGAAGGCCGAGCTGCTGAAGGGGATCAGCGCTTGGCTTTCCGCACCAGCGGGATGACCTCGCTCGCCAGCCGCCCGGCCTGATCGCCAGGACCGGCCGGGGCGAGGCTGAGCGTGGTGAACCCCATCGCGACGAAGCCCGCCAGCCGCTCGGCGACCGCCTCGGGATGTCCCGAGACCATGCCGGGCCGGCCCAGATCCTCGCCGACGTGCACCACGACGTGGTAGGCGCACGTGGGCGCGGGCCGTCCGGCCTTCTCGGCGGCGGCCAGCACCTTCTCGCGCATGACGACGGCCTGCTCGGGCGGCGCGAAGCCCAGCGAGGGGATCCAGCCGTCGGCCAGCCGTCCCGTCAGCTCCAGTGCCCGGGGCCCGAACGTGCCGAGCCAGATCGGGATGCGCCGCGACGGCTTGGGCTCCAGGTCGGCCGTGTCGGTGTGGAAGAGCTTGCCCTCGAAGGTGAAGGCGGGCCGCTCCCACAGCCCCCTGGTGACGTGGATCGCCTCCTCGAGGCCGTCGATCTTCTCCCTCGTCGTGGGCACGCGCAGTCCGAACGCCCTGAACTCCTCGTCGGAGTGGCCGCCACCGAGCCCGAGGATCAACCGGCCGCCCGACAGCCGGTCGAACGTCTCCGCCATCTTGGCCACCATCGCGGGCGGCCTGTACGGCACGCCGAGCACCCTCGTGGCGATCCTGATCCGCGAGGTCGAGGCGGCGATCCACGACAGCAGCGTCCACGTCTCGAAGCTCGGGGCGGTCCCGCACGGGTGGTCGCTGGTGGAGACGAAGTCGAAGCCGAGCTCCTCCGCGCGTACGGCGGCGCTGACGGGGTCGTCGCCTGGGCGGGCGTCGGCGGGGATGTTCAGTCCGAATTCCATGGTTGTTGATGTATCAACATTACTGGCGGGTGTCAACATCGACAGAGATGGGCACGGCATCCACATGACAACGCCCCCCGCACAGGTGTCACTGAAACGCGCCATCGGACCAAAGCTGCTGATCTTGTTCATCATCGGCGACATCCTCGGCACCGGCGTCTACGCCCTCACCGGATCGGTCGCGGGAAGAGTCGGCGGAGCGCTGTGGATCCCGTTCCTCATCGGCTTCGTGATCGCGCTGTTCACGGCCATGTCCTACGTCGAGCTCGTCACCAAGTACCCCAGGGCGGCCGGCGCCGCCCTCTACACCCAGCTGGCCTTCAAGAAGCCGTTCCTCACCTTCATGGTGGCCTTCGCGGTCATGTGCTCGGGCCTCACCTCGGCCAGCGCCGCGGCCCGCGCCATCGGCGGCAGGTACCTGCAGGAGTTCGTCAGCCTGCCCTCGGTCGTGGTCGGGATCGTCTTCATCGTCGCCGTGGCGGCGCTGAACTACCGGGGCGTGTCGGAGTCGGTCAAGACCAACATCGTCTTCACCCTGATCGAGCTGACCGGCCTGCTCATCATCATCCTGATCGGCGTCTACGCGGTCGCGACGGGCGCGGGAGAACCGTCGCGCCTGACGCAGATCAGCACCGAGGACTCCGGCGGGCTGCTGCTGGCCCTGCTGGGCAGCACCGCGCTGGCGTTCTTCGCCTTCGTCGGGTTCGAGGACTCGGTGAACATGGCGGAGGAGACCCAGGACCCGGCGCGCAACTTCCCGCGCGCGATCTTCCTGGGCGTGGCCATCACCAGCACCGTCTACATCCTGGTCGCGCTCACCTCCTCGCTGCTTGTCGACTACCGCGTCCTGAAGGCCTCCGACGGGCCGCTGCTCGAGGTGGTCAAGGCGGGCGGCCTGGGCTTCCCGCCGCAGCTGTTCGCCGCGATCGCGATCTGCGCGGTGGCCAACTCCGCGCTGATCAACATGATGATGGCCTCGCGCCTGGTGTACGGCCTGGCCAACGAGCGGGTCGTGCCGCGCTCGCTCGGCCTGGTGGACCCGCGCCGCCGTACCCCCATCGTCGGGATCGTGTTCACCACCGCGCTGGCCATCGGCCTCATCTCCACCGGCGAGATCTCGGGGCTGGGCGAGACCACGGCCTTCCTGCTGCTGTGCGTCTTCGCCGTGGTGAACGTCGCGGTGCTGGTGCTGCGCAGGGAGGGGGTCGACCACGAGCACTACCGGGCGCCCACGGTGCTTCCCGTGATCGGCGCGGTCATGGCGGTCGTGCTGGCCAGTCCGTTGACCGGCCGGCCGGGCACCGTGTACATCACGGCGGGCGTCCTGCTCGGCATCGGCATCCTGCTGTGGCTGGTCAACTGGGCTTTCACCCGCAACCAGCGGCAGGACGAGGGCGAGAGCGCCTGATCCGGCGGCCGTGCCGTACATCCCCTGTACGGCACGGCCCGCCGGTCAGCGGCTCAGCCGCCTGTAGGCGCGCGCCGACAGCGGCAGGAAGACCAGCGTGATCGCCACCGGCCAGGCCACGGCCAGCAGCAGTGCGTGCTCCGACGCCCACGAACCGCCCGCGAGCCCCTGGTTGCCGAACAGCTCACGGCAGGCGGCGACCGTGGCCGACAGCGGATTCCACTCGGCGAGCAAGCCCATCCACCCCGGCATCTGCGCGGGGGAGACGAACGTGTTGGCGACCATGGTGAGCGGCAGCATGATCATCCATGAGGCTCCCGCCGCCTCGGGGCTGAGCTTGAGCCCGGCGAAGATGCCCACCCAGATGAGCGAGAAGCGCAGGAGCAGCAGCAGGCCCACCGCGGCCAGCGCGTTGAGCGGGCCGTTGTGCCAGCTCCAGCCGACCGCCACGCCGCACGCGATGAGGATGGTCAGCTCCAGCACTGAGCCGACCATGTCGGAGATGGCCCGCCCGAGCACCACACCCGTCTGAGAGACCGGCATCGAGCGGTACCTGTCGGTGACGCCCTTGGCGGCCTGGGTGGTGACGATGATCAGCGTGGACGTGATGCCGACGGCCATCGTCTGGCCGAACATGCCGGGCATCAGGTACTCCCTGTAGTTGTCGCCCGCGCCCGCGACGGCCATCGCGCTGCCGAAGACATAGCCGAACAGCAGCACCATCACGATCGGGTACAGCAGCCCCGAGAGGATGGCGGTCGGGTTGCGCACCCAGTGCAGCAGGTACGCCCTGGCGATCACCCAGGCGTCGGAGAACACGTGGGTCATGCCGTCACCTTCAGGAACACCTCGTCGAGCGTGGGGCGGCGCAGTGCCACGTCCTCGACCCCGATGCCCTTGGCCTCCAGCGCGCGCATGACCTGGCCGAGGGCGTGCATGCGGTCGGCGACCGGCGCGGACAGCCTGCGGGTGTCGGGATCGGACACGGGCGGGCCGAACGCGGCCAGGATGTCGCTCGCCTCCCGCAGGTCCTTCGAGTCGCGCAACACCAGGTCGAGCTGGTCGCCGCCGATCGAGGACTTCAGCCGCTCGGGCGTGTCGTCGGCGATCACCCTGCCCTGGCGCAGCACCACGATCTGGTCGGCCAGCTGGTCGGCCTCGTCCAGGTACTGGGTGGTGAGCAGCACCGTGCTGCCGTTCACCACCAGGGTGCGGATGGCCTGCCACACCTCGTTGCGGTTGCGGGGGTCGAGGCCCGTCGTCGGCTCGTCGAGGAAGAGCACGCGCGGCGCCTGGATGAAGGTGGCGGCCAGGTCGAGGCGGCGGCGCATACCGCCGGAGTAGTGCTTGATCCGCTTGTCCGCCGCCTCGGTCAGCCCGAACTGCTCCAGCAGCTCCTCGGCCCTGTGCCTGGCCCGCCGGAGGCCGAGATGGTAGAGCCTGCCCCACATCACCAGGTTCTCCCTGCCGGTCAGGATCTCGTCGACGGCGGGCTCCTGCGAGGCCAGGCCGATGACCTGGCGGACCTTCGCCGGCTGGGTGGCCACGTCGAATCCGGCGACCGTGGCCCTGCCTCCGTCGGCCCGCAGCAGCGTGGACAGAACGCGCACGGCGGTGGTCTTGCCCGCGCCGTTGGGTCCGAGCAGCCCGCAGGCCGTCCCTTCCCGCACGGCGAGGTCCAGCCCGTCGAGTGCATGGGTGCCGCCGAAGCGCTTGGACAGCCCTTCGGCCAGAAGTGAATAGGAGTTCATTGCTTCAGAATGGGACTTCAATGTCTCAAAGTCAAACCCCTATGTTAGAGTTTGGGAGTGAGCAGTTCCACCTCTGAGTCCGGAACCCGTGGCCGCACGCGCCGCGCGATCCTGGCGGCGGCCGCCTCCACGCTCGCCCGCGACCGCAAGGCGACGCTGGCCGACATCGCCGAGGCGGCCCAGGTCGGGCGCAGCACGCTGCACCGCTACTTCGCCGACAGGAGCGAGCTGATGGAGGCCGCCATCGTCGACTCCTTCCGCGCGGTGGAGGATTCGGTCCGCGAGGCCGCGATCGACCAGGGGCCCGCGCTCGAGGCCATGCGACGCCTCCTCGCGGCCATGGTCGACGTCGGCGACCGGCTGGCGTTCCTGTTCGGCGACCCGCGCGTGCTGGAGGAGTTCACCGACAGCTTCGTGCCCGACATGTCGGTGCCGACCACGATCGACCTGATCAAGCGCGGCCAGGAGGAGGGCGTCTTCGACCGCGCGTCCACTCCCGAGTGGATCCAGACCGTGATCTGGTCGCTGACCTACTCCGGCTGGGAGGCGGCCGAGAAGGGCGAACTGCCCCGCCACGGCGTCACCGCCACGGTGATCCGTACCTTCGAGAACGGGATGGTGACCTGAGGGCCCGGGTCTTCGGTTCGGCGCTCAGAGGTGGCGCAGGTTCGTGCGGGCCAGCCGCCACGCCTCGCCGACCCCGCCGTTCAGGACGATCTTGCCGAGGGACAGCGCGAACCCCCGCGCCTCGGCCACCGTGAGATGCGACGGCACCTCGAGCGCGTCGGCGGTCGTGACGACGTCGAGCAGCGCGGGCCCTTCGTGCGCGAACACCTTTCCGACCGCCTCGCGCAGCTCGCCCGGCTCGGTGACCCTCCTGGTGAAGAACCCGGCGCCCGCCGCGATGGCGGCGTAGTCGACCATGTCGTGGTCCGTCCCGAACGGCGGGGCGCCCGCCACCATCATCTCCAGCCTGACCATCGCCAGACTGGAGTTGTTGAAGACCACGACCTTGACCGGCAGCCGGTGCGTCTTCACGGTGAGCAACTCGCCCATGAGCATCGCCAGGCCGCCGTCGCCCGACAGCGACACCACCTGCCTGCCCGGATGGGCGATCTGCGCGCCGACCGCCATCGGCAGCGCGTTGGCCATCGACCCGTGCACGAAGGAGCCGATCAGCCGTCGCCGGCCGTTGGGCGTGAGATACCTGGCCGCCCACGTGCAGCACATGCCGGTGTCGGCGGTGAAGATCGCGTCGTCGGCGGCCAGCTCGTCGACCAGGGCCGCGAGGTACTCGGGATGGATCGGCACCAGGTCGTCGACGTCATGGGTGTAGGAGTCGAGGCCCCGCCTGACGGCGCGCTCGTGCTCGCGCAGCATGCCGTCCAGGAACGACCTGTCGGTCTTCTCGCGCAGCAGCGGCATCAGCGCCCTGATCGTGTGGCCCACGTCGGCGGCGATGCCCTGACTGATCGGTGCCCTGCGGCCGAGCCTGGACGGGTCGATGTCGACCTGCACGTTGTCGCGGGTGGGCAGGAAGTCGTCGTACGGGAAGTCGGTGCCCAGCAGCAGCACGAGATCGGCCTCGTGCAGCGCCCGATAGCAGGCGCCGTAGCCGAGCAGCCCCGTCATGCCCACGTCGTAGGGGTTGTCGTACTGCATGACGTCCTTGCCGCGCAGCGTGTGGCCGATGGGCGCCTCCAGCCATGCCGCCAGCCGCAGCACCTCCTGGCGCGCCTCGGCGCAGCCGATGCCCGCGAAGATCGTCACCTTGCCTGCGCCGTTGATCCGCTCGGCCAGCTCGGCGACCTCCGCGGCGCCGGGCACCGGCTTGGGGCGGCCCGCGACCAGCGCGCCGGCGGGGGGTTCGCCGGCCGACTCGTCGCTGAGCACGTCGCCCGGCAGCACCAGCACGGCCGCCCCGCCCTTGCCGATCGCGTTCTGGATGGCGGTCCTCGCCGTACGGGCCAGCTGGGAGGGCCGCGAGACGAGCTCGCAGTAGTGGCTGGCCTGCCCGAACAGCAGCTCGGGCTTGGTCTCCTGGAAGAAGCTCGTGCCGATCTGGGTGGAGGCGATGTGCGAGGCCAGGACCAGGACGGGCGCGCCCGAACGATGCGCGTCCATGACGCCCTGGATCAGGTGCGTGTTACCTGGGCCGCAGCTTCCCGCGCACACCGCCAGCCGTCCGGTCAGTTGGGCCTCGGCGGAGGCGGCGAAGGCCGCGCCCTCCTCGTGGTGCACGTGCACCCACTCCAGGGTGTCGCTGCGCCTGACGGCGTCGCTGAAGGCGTTGAGGCTGTCACCCACCAGCCCATAGACGCGGGTGACCCCCGCTCGGACCAGCACTTCCACGAGATCATCCGCTACGGTGCGGCTCATCGGCACACCTCTCTTCCTGCTCCGCACCACCCCCTACCCCGACATGCGAACCCAGTCGTGCCGCGCTGACCCGCGGTTCGGGTCTCCCCGGCGTGCGGGGGTTTCATCCGGCGAGCTTCACGCCGTCCTGTGGCGCCGGTAGTGGCGCGCGACCCTGGCCCTGTTGCCGCACAGCGCGGCCGAGCACCAGCGCCGCCTGGGGTGGGCGGGCAGGAACAGCATCACGCAGTCGTGGGCCTCGCACTGGCGGATCTTCCCGCTCGCCTGGTCGGCCAGCAGGTCGGCCGTGGCCTCGGCGAGGATGGCGGCCAGCCGTACTCCCAGCGAGCCGGTCCGGACCTCTGCCGCGGTGATCGCGGCTCCGTCCCAGCTCAGCTCCCTGACAGCGGGCGCGGCGCGCTGTGCGTCGTTGAGGCCGCGCAGCGCCGCCTCCGCGGGCCGTTCTCCGTTCAGCAGCGCGTGGACGGCGGCGGCCGCATGATCGCGTACGGCGTGCACGGCGGCCAGGTCGTCCTCCGACAACGCGCCCTCCAGGCCCGGCAGCCTGTCGGCTTCGACGTCGAGCCATCGCCTGAGCAGCTCGGGAGTGGCGATCAGGTCGGTGTCGAGGGGACGGGTGTTGATCAGATCGAGCGCCAGCGGCTCTCCAGTGAGCATGCTTCTAATGCTACATAGCGTCGCTAGCACATTAGAAGCCTTCGTGATCGGCCGGCTCCTTCAGGCGGGACGCCCTCGCGTTGAGGTAGCGCTGTTCGGGCAGGCTGCCGGTGCGCCGCGCCGCCACCAGGTACGACTCCCTCGCCGCCCCTTCATCACCGGCCATCTCCAGCAGATGCCCCCGCACCGCCGGCACCCGGTGGTGCCCGGCGATCCGCGGATCAGCCTCCACCCGCGACAACAGCGACAGCCCCGTCCTGACATCCCCTGCCATCGCCACCGCCACCACGTGGTTCAACGCCACCATCGGGTTGTCGGAGATCCGCATCAGCAGCTCGTACAGCGCCACGATCTGCGGCCAGTCCGTCTCCTCCGCCGTCGCCGCCTCGTCATGGACGGCCGCGATCGCCGCCTGCAACTGGTACGGCCCAGCCGGCCCCCGCGGCAACACCTCGGAGATCAACGCCATGCCCTCCTCGACGTACTCCGCCCTCCAGAGCCCGCGATCCTGCTCCGCCAGCGGGATCAGCGCCCCGTCGCGACCCGTCCTCGCCGGTCGGCGCGCGTCGGTGAGCAACATGAGCGCGAGCAGCCCCGCCACCTCGCCGTCGCGCGGCGGCAGCGCGTGGACGATCCTGGCGAGCCTGATCGCCTCCGCCGCCAGCTCGCTCCGGTACAGGCTGCCGCCCGAGGTGCTCGTATACCCCTCGGTGAAGATCAGGTAGAGGACGTGCAGCACGGCGACGAGCCGTTCGGCGCGCTCGGGCTCGGCCGGCACGCGGAACGGAACGCCGCTCGCCCTGATCCGCTGCTTGGCCCTGCTGATTCGCGCCGCCATGGTCGTCTCCGGCACGAGGAAGGCGCGGGCGATCTCCGCCGTGGTCAGGCTGCCGACCGTGCGCAGGGTGAGCGCGATCTGCAGCGCGGGCGAAAGCGCGGGATGGCAGCACATGAACAGCAGGATGAGCGTGTCGTCGGAGTCGGACGGCGGCCGGTCGGCCGCGGGCGTCATCCGGTCCTCCCGCGTCGTCCACATGGCCACGGTGTCCTCGCGACGCCGGCGCGCCTGCTCGCTGCGCAGCAGATCGGTCAGCCGCCGCGAAGCGACCGTGATCAGCCACGCGCGCGGGTTGTCCGGCACCCCCACGCCCTGCCACTGCCTGGAGGCCGCGATCATGGCCTCCTGGACGGCGTCCTCCGCGGTGTCGAAGTGCCCGGACCAGCGCGCCGAGGACCTGCGGCGCCAGCCGGCGCAACAGGTCCTCGACGTGGTCCTCGGCCATCAGGTGGATCACCCTTCCAGATCGCCGCGCTCCTCGACGATCAGCCGCACGTCCGCCTTCGCCCTGGCCCGCATCTCCTTGGGGCCGGGACACTTGGTCAGCCGCGCGGCGATCTCGGTGGCCCTGTCGAAGCTCTCGCACTCGACGATCGTGTAACCGGCGAGGACCTCGGCGGTCTCAGGGTACGGCCCGTCGGTCACGACAGGGGCGCCGTCGCGCACATGGACCCGCCTGGTGTGCACGGGGGCGGCCAGGCCGCGGGCGTCGACGAACTCGCCCGACTCGACCAGCTCCTTGTTCCACTGCTCCATGAACGCGCCCATCGCCGCGAAGTCCTCGCCGTCCGAGGGCGACGGGTCCGCCGCGCTCTCCGCCATGGCGTCGTAGTCCTGCTGCGAGGCGTACAGCATGATCATGTACTTCATCGTGTCCTCTTCTCTCCTACGGTTCCCCTCGGCGCCTTCACCGGAGACGTCGGAGCCGCCGCACCCCACGTTGACACCTTGCCACGAACGATCGGTGAATGTGACGCACGTCACAAGCTTTCGGCCCATCGCCCCCGCGATCACCGCGACGGCCCGGGCGGCCGGGCCGGGCTCCGAGCTCCTCCGCGGCGTCGCGGTTCGCCTGGTCCCGGCGGGAGGGCGCGGCCGCGGTCCGGGCGCTGACCCGCGTGGCCGGATCCGAGGGAGGGACGTCCAGAACCGCAGCCATCGATCGGAGCGCTACAGGACTTGATGACTGGTGACCGCTGACGAAAGGAGAGAGATCATGGTGGGGCACGCCTGGTCGTCTTCATGCAGCGGCCCGGCCAGTCCCAGTTCAGCGTCCGCCTGAACCCGCCCGCCCCGCGCTGCGAGTCGCTCAGGACGGCGCTCGACGCCGTCATCCTCGACCCGGCGGGCGACCACGGCCTCAAGGCGATGGCAGGCCGGGCAGGCGTCAGCGTGCACCAGCTGACCAGGCTCTTCCGCCAGGAACTCGGCACCACGCCCGGCCGATACGTCGAGCAGGCCCGCATGGAGCGGGCCAAGAACCTGCTGGAGACAGGTGACCAGCCACTCGACGTGGTCGCCCGCCGGTCGGGGTTCGGCTCACCCGAAACGATGCGCAGAGCCTTCGTCCGCGAACTGGGCGTGCCTGCCGTGGCCTACCGTGCCCGATTCAGGACCACCGGCGACGGCTGCCGGGCCCCCTGACCACGTTGCGTTGTATGGGAGCGCGTTCGATGGCGGCGGCCGGGTCAACGGACCAGCCGGTGATGGTGCGCGCCGGGTCAACGGACCCAGCCGGTGACGGTGGCGGCCAGGGTTAGCGGACCCACCCGGTGTAGCGCCGTCCCGATGTGGTGCTCCCTCGACGGTCGCCGCGGCGGCTGTCGTCGGGGTTGAGGGTGGCGGCGACGGCCCGGACGAGCCAGGCGTTCACCGACAGGCTCTCCTTGCCCGCGGCCTCCTCGACCCTGGCCTTGAGGTGCTCAGGCAGCCGGAAGTTGATGCGCGAGGTGCCGCCCTCGTCACCCTCCTGCGGCAGCGGGGGAGCGGGCGGCCTGACCACGCCCGCGGACGCCGGAGCGGAGTCGAAGCTCTCCTCGGCCGACTCGTCGAACGGCGCCCTGACGACGAAGTCGGGGTCACGACCACGCAGACGGACGTCGACCGAGCCGGGCGCGAGGTCGCGGGTGATCTCGTCGGCCGCCTTCGACAGCGCCTCCAACAAGGCGAGCCTGGTCGCGGACTCCAACGGTCCGGTGAGACGCTCGGCGAGCGCGCGGGCTTCCTCGCCGCCGACCTCCGCGGCGGCCGCCAGCTCCTGGCGCAGATAGTCGACGTAAGGCGCGAGATCCATGACGCCACTATGGCGTCAACCTGGCATCATGGCAAGCTGACGGCCGCGCCCTCCACGTGCGCCATCGGCTCGCTCACCTGCGTCCACACCCGCCAGCGCAGAAGCTCGGCGTAGCTCCGGGGGCCACCACGTCGGACGGCCAGACGTGATCCTCGGTCACGCCGACGCCTGAAGCGGCCGGGTCCGATACTCCAGACGGCAGGAGTACGTCGCACGAATGTTCGCCACGCCGACGCGTCCTCCTCGTCGGGAAACCTCAGGAGCGGGCGAGACGGCGGCCGAGCGACTGCATCGGGCGCTCAATGAAGCGGTAAGTCAACGCGCTGGCCAGGATGCTCGCGGCCACGGCCGCCACCGCCACCGCGATCTGGACGACCAGCGGCGACCTGCCCATGCCTCCGATCGCCTCGTGGACGAACGTGAACAGCGGGTGGTGCACCAGGTAGAGCGAGTAGCTGATCAGGCCCAGCCACGTCAGCACCCGCGGTATCGGCCGATCCCGCCACGCCATGGCGCCGGCGAACGTGAGGCCCGCCGCCCCGACTGTAGTGATCCACACACGGGGCTCCACCCACCACCATCCGGCCTGAATCGCCCAGACGGGCGCCAACACCACCAGTGCCGCGGCCGCCGCCACCGGCCAGAGCGTGCCCGCACCGCGCTCCCAGCGATGGACCGCCGTCCCAGTGAACATCACGGCCAAGATCGTGAGGCCCAGCCACGGGATCCGGCCGCTCACCACCGGCAGAGCCAGCGCCATCACCCCCAGCGCGCACGCGGCGGCCGTACGGAACCTGCCCGAGATCACGCACGCGAGCCCCGTCACGAACACCGCGCCCGACGCGTAGGCGAGCCACCCGCCCGCCAGCGGGGAGGCGGCCAGCGCCGCCCCCGCCACCACCGAGGCGGCGCCGAAGAGCATGGCGACCGGCCCGCTGCGCTTGTGCAGCCTCAGCACGAACAGCGCGGTCACCAGCAGGTAGAAGACCATCTCGTAGGAGAGTGTCCACATGGTGTCGGCCACGCCGCCCGTGTTGAGCACGTCGAGCAGCATCGTCAGATGAGAGGCGACCGCCGAACCGTCGCGCGGCACCTCCTCGCGGAGCGGCACCCACCACGACAGCGCGACCATCAGCACGCAGACGCCGAGGTAGAGCGGGTAGAGGCGGAAGACCCTGCTGATCCAGAAGGCGCGCAGGTCGCCCCGCCGTTCCAGCGAGGCCGGAATGATGTAGCCGCTGACCAGGAAGAACACCATCACACCGTAGATGCCGAGGCTGAACCAGTACGGCCGGAGCGGCGGCAGCACCCACGGCAGGTGCTCGGCCACCACCGCGATCGCCCCGATGCCGCGCAGGGCGTCCAACCAGGCGAGCCTGCTCACCCGTGGGGCCTTCTGGGGCGACACGGCGGAAATGGCGGTGGACACCCGCCCCAACCTACCCGCCCTCCTCCCGCCATGAGGGCAAGATCGTGTCGATTCCCGCCGCCGAAGGAGGAGGGCGGCCGGTTCTATCTGGGCAAGCTTTGGGCGACCGATGTTCGGCGCCCGACCTGGGCCGGGGACGTCAGGAAACGGCTCCCCGTTCGATGTTGGCCGGCCCCCGCTCAAGCGGGACGGATGTTCTTGTTGTGGTGGAAGGCGTTGTCGGGGTCGTACTTGGCCTTGACCTCCGCGAGTCGCCGGTAGATGTGGTCGCCATAGGCCTCTCGAACGCGGCTGGTGTCGTCGTCGGAGTCAAGGAAGTTGACGTAGACGCTTTCGGCGCGGTGTGGTTGGAGGGCTTGAAGGAACCGCCGCGCCCACGCGGTCTCGGCCGCGGCGTGCTCGCCGGACTCGTCAGGGAGCCACACGGCGTCGACGATGATGTTGTGGGCCACATCGCGACCGGCGTAGGCGGTGGCATCGTGGGGGACTCGGGCGACGGCGCCACCCATGTGGAACATCGCCGAGTACGACCGGGGCGAGGTGGCGGTGTAGGCGTGATCGGCGATGACGGCGATGGCGTCGTCGGAGAGGCCGGTGAGGTCCGTGGCCTTCCAGTAGTAGTGCCACCCGTGGAGGACAGTGTCGTCGAAGCCGCCCTGGAAGGCGACGTACGGAGTGGGTGCGAGCAGGTCCACGAGCGGCGACCTGAACCGGCGGAGGGCCCGCACCGCACGCTCGCCGTCCTCGACGGCACCGGCGTAGCAGCAGGCGACGGCGACGGCCGGCCGCCAGTGCAGGTCCTCAGGGATGACCGGCAGCGGGGGGACGGTGCCGAGCCTGACGACGGTGCCGAGCTCGTCGGGCGCTTCGGCGGTGAAGTCCCGGTAGAAGCGCAGCACGTCGGTGGTGTCGCCGGCCGCCCAGAAGACGGGTCCGGCCATCACGGTCGGGCCGACGGGGTGCAGCGCGAACAGGAACGAGGTGATGACGCCGAAGTTGCCGCCGCCGCCTCGCAGCGCCCAGAACAGATCGGGGTGTTCGTCGGAGGACGCCCGGACGATGCCGCCCTCGGCGGTGACCACCTCGGCGGCCAGCAGGTTGTCGACGGTGAGCCCGTGTTTGCGCATGAGGAAGCCGATGCCGGCGCCGAGGGTGAGCCCGGCGACACCGGTGTGGCCCACGATGCCGCCGGTGGTGGCCAGGCCGTGTGCCTGTGTCTCGTGGTCGACGTCGCCCCACAGCGCACCACCCTGCACCAGGGCGGTGCGGCCGGCGGGGTCGACCCCCACGGCGCGCATCGCCGAGAGGTCGATGACGATCCCGTCGTCGCACACCGCGGTGCCGGCCACGTTGTGGCCCCCGCCCCGAACGGCGATCTCCAGGTCGTGTTCGCGGGCGAAGCGCACGGCCGCGGCCACGTCGGCGGTCCCGCTGCATCGGGCGATCAGCCGGGGGCGCCGGTCGACGGCGCCGTTCCACACGGCACGGGCGGTGTCGTAGTCGGCGTGGTCAGCGGTGATCAGCTGGCCCCGGAACCCGTCGATCTCCATCGTGGTTACCTCCTCGCTCAGGCGGCCGACTTGCTCGGTGGTCGGTGTCGTCCTTTTCTCTCGACGGCCTCATCGCACCACCGTGGACCGCGGCTGTGAAGTCAACAATCTGGACTTCACAGCCGATGTCGGGCGCGTGACACTGGTGTTGTGCGGACCTACGGCCAGTACTGCCCCATCGCCCGCGGCGCCGAGATCTTCGCCGAGCGCTGGACGCCGCTGATCATCCGCAACCTGTACCTAGGCTGCGGAAGCTTCAGTGAGATCCTGGAGGGCGCGCCCGGGCTCTCTCGCACCCTGCTCTCGCAGCGGCTCAAGCAGCTCGAACGGTTCGGCATCGTCGAGTCGGCACCCAAGCTCGACGGGCGCGGGCGCCGCTACGGGCTCACGCCCGCCGGTCACGACCTCTTCAAGGTCTGCCAATCGCTCGGTGAGTGGGGTGCCCACTGGCTCGAGATCGCCCCTGAGCATCTCGATCCCTTTGTGGCTCTATGGTCGATGTGCAACATGCTCCGCCGAGACCGGCTCCCGGCTCGACGCATCGTCATCCGCTTCGACTTCACCGGCGGCCGGCGCCCCGAGCGGTTCTGGCTGCTGATCGAGCACGGGGACACCGAGATCTGCAAGACGTACCCCGGCCTCGATGAGGACCTCTACATCACGGCGGAAGCCGAAGCCTTCGTCAAATGGCACGCCGGCCAGCTCACCTGGGCCGAAGCCACCCGCGACCGCCGCATCCAACTCCATGGTCCCTCGTGGCTCGTACGAGCGTTCCCCACCTGGAACGCCCGCAGCGCCTTCGCTCACATCAAGCCGGTCTCCCGGACCGCGGCGAGCTCAGCAGCCTGACATCCTCGACACACCCTCCCATTGCGGCACCGCACCGCGCCCGGGTCCCCACGGCCGCATCCATCGCCGCCCCGATGTCGCCGAAGGTCGCCAGCACCCGAGGCGCCGATTCGCTGACCAGGTCGAGGAGCGCCACCTGACGTCGATGGAGATTGCACGGCCGGTGCAGTTCACTCAAGGCAGGTGCTCGGCCACCACCGCGATCGCCCCGATGCCGCGCAGGGCGTCCAACCAGGCGAGCCTGCTCACCCGTGGGGCCTTCTGGGGCGACACGGCGGAAATGGCGGTGGACACCCGCCCCAACCTACCCGCCCTCCTCCCGCCATGAGGGCAAGATCGTGTAGTTCTCCGCCGGGAGCCGAAGGAGGAGGGTGGCCGGTTCTATTTGGGCAAGCTTTGGGGTGACCGATGTTCGGCGCCCGATCTAGGCTGGACGTTACGGCAGGTCAGCCGTCTGAGGAGGAAGCCATGGCGAAGTTCATGGACGTCCATCACGGCATGATGGGCATCACCGACCAGCAGCTGCAGGAAGCACACGCAGCCGACCTCGCGATACAGGCGGAGGAGGGGGTGATCTTCGAGCACGCGTGGGCCGACCCGGCCGAGGGCCTGGTCTACTGCCTGTCGGAGGCCCCAGACGCGGAAGCCGTCCAGCGCATACACCAGCGGGCAGGTCACCCGGCCGACGAGATCCACGCGGTGCCGCTGACCGCCTGACCGCTCAGAGAAGCGCGCTGACCAGGGCGGCGAACTCGTCAGGAGTCGCGATCCTGACGCCCAGGCTCTCCGCCTTGGCCCGCTTGGAGCCCGCCTTCTCGCCCGCCACCAGCAGCGATGTCTTCGCCGACACGCTGGAGGACGCCTTCCCTCCCGCGCGCTCGATCAGCTCGTTCATCTCGTTGCGCGACAGCGACTCGAGCGGTCCGCTCATCGCGCCGGTGACCACGACGGACATCCCGGCCAGCGGCAGCTCGGCCGCCGATGCGTCGCCCGGATCCGTGCCGGGAGCGGTGCCCGAAGCAGCGCCGGCAGCGGCGGCGGCCCCGCCCGGCTCCGTCATGTTCACACCCGCCTTGACCAGCTTGTCGATGAGCGGGCCGAGCTCGATCAGCTCGGCGACCACGACGGGGGCCTTCTCCGCGCCGATGCCCTCCACCGCCTGGATCGCCGCCGAGTCGGCCGCGCGCACGGCCTCCATCGTGCCGAAGTGGCGGGCGATGCGCCGGCTCATCGCACGGCCCGTGCCGCGCACGCCGAGCGCGGTGAACACCCTGCTCAACGGCTGGCCCTTGGCCCGATCGAGCGCCGCCAGCAGGTTGTCGGTGCTGACCTCGCCCATGCGCTCCAGCCCCAGCACCTGCTCGCGGGTCAGGAAGAACAGGTCGGCGAAGTCGGTGATGAGCCCGGCGTCGAGCAGCTGCTGGATGCGGTTGTCGGCCAGCCCCTCGATGTCGAGCTGGTCGCGGCCCGCGGCGTAGCCGATGGAGGCGATCGCGTTGCACGCGCGCCCGCGCACGCACCGCCAGCGCTCCTGGCTGCTGTCGATCGCGTCGCCGCACAACGGACAGGCCTGCGGGATGTCGATCGGCCGCTCGTCGCCGGTGCGCAGGTGCACCACGGGGGACTCGACCCTGGGAATCACGTCGCCCGCCTTGTAGACGACCACGCTGTCACCGAGCATGAGCCCGCGGCGGGTGATGTCGGCGGCGTTGTGCAGGGTCGCGTAGGTGACGGTGCTCCCGTCGAGCTCGATGGGCTTCAGGACGGCACGCGGGGCGATGACGCCCGTGCGCCCCGTGTTCCACTCCACGGCGAGCAGCTTGGTGATCTTCTCGGTGGCGGGCAGCTTGTAGGCGATCGCCCAGCGCGGCGCGCGCGAGCCGAACCCCGCCTGGGCCTGGTCGGCGGCCAGGTCGCACTTGATGACGATGCCGTCGATGCCGAAGGGCAGCTCGGCGCGGACGGCGGCGATCTGCTCGACGCGCTCGTGCACCTGCTCGATCGTGGTCGCCACGATCCCGGCGACGGGCGTGGCAGCGGTGGTCTGAACGCCCTGCGCCGCCACCCATTCCATGATCTCGCTGTGCGGCAGCTCGCGCAGCCGCGTCGCGAGCGCGGAGTCCTCGTCGGGCGGCAGAGGGAGCGCGCCGTACCCGAAGAACGTCAGCTCGCAGGTGTAGGGCCGGTCCTGGGCGCGCAGCGTGCCCGCGGCCGCGCTGCGCGGGTTGGCGAAGGTGGTGCCGTCGTGGGCGCGGCGCTTGGCGCAGGCGGCGTCGAACTGCTCGGCCGTCATCATCACCTCGCCGCGCAGCTCCACCGTGACCTCCTCGGCCAGCCGGTCGGGCAGCCCGACGACGGTGCCGATGGCGTGGGAGACGTCCTCACCCGCGGTGCCGTCGCCGCGGGTGACCAGCTGCGCCAGGCGGCCACGCCGGTAACGCGCGGAGATCGCGAGGCCGTCGAGCTTGGGCTCGACGCTCCACACGGTGACCGGACGGCCGAGCCTGCGCTCCACCGAGGCGGCCCAGTCGGCCAGCTTCCCGGCGTCGAAGACGTTGTCGAGGGAGAGCATCGGCACGGTGTGCGGGACGTCGCCGACCACCGCGCCGCCCGCCACCTTGCCCGTCGGCGAGGTCGGCAGCACCTGGTCGGGGTGGGCCTCCTCGTAGGCGGCGATGCCGCGCGCCAGCCGGTCGTAGGCGTCGTCGTCAAGCGTGGAGGTGCCGTCGGCGTAGTAGGCGGCCGAGGCGTCGACCGCCAGCTGGACCGCTTCGGCGTAGGCGGCCTGGTCGGCCAGGACGGTGATCGGGGGCGCGTCGCTCATGAACCCATCATGCCGGTCGGCACCGACAATTCCGGACCCCGGAAGGGGCCCTGAGCTGCGGTGGCGAAGAGGGCGTCGCGGGGGTGCGCGCGTGGGCAGGGGTGGCGAAGAGGGGCGTCGGGGAGGTGCGCGTCTGGACCGGGGGTCAGAGGACGGCGTCGAGGAGGAGGGCGCCGGCCCCCAGCAGCGCCACGTCCTTGCCCGCCCGCGCGGGAGCGATCTCCAGGTCGCGGGTGGCCAGTGGCAGGCAGCGCTCGTACACCGCCGCCCTGATCGCCGCGATCAGCGGCTCGGCCGCCGACAGGCTGCCCCCGACGGCGATCACGTCAGGGTTGAAGAAGTTGACGAGCACCGTGAGGACCTCACCGATCAGCCGTCCCGCCGCGCGCACCAGACTGGTCGCCTCAGGTACGGCGTCGCTCACCAGGCCGATGATGTCGGCCGGTCTGTCCACCACGATCCCCGCCTCGGCCAGCGCCGACATGAGCGCGGCGCCGCTGGCGTACGCCTCCAGGCAGTCGGGGTGGCCGCACGAGCACATGACCGAGGAGTCGGTGCGCACCCTGACGTGGCTGATGTCGCCCGCCGCGCCCCTGCCCCTGTGCAGCTGACCGTTGACGATCACGCCGCACCCTATGCCGGTGCCGGCCTTGAGAACCATGAGGTTGTCCGAGCCTGGCCACGAGCGGGCCTCGCCGACCGCCATGAGGTTGGCGTCGTTCTCCACCAGGACCGGCAGGTCGTAGCGGGTGCCCAGATGGTCGGCGACGGGGTAGTTGTTCCACCCCGGCATGCGGGAGGGGCCGACGACGCGTCCCGATGCCGGATCCACGGGCCCGGGGATGCCGGTGCAGACGCCGCGCAGCGGCATGCCCGAGGGGGCGTGCGTGCGCAGGAGGTCGTCGAAGGCGTCGGCCATCCAGTCGAGCACCGCTTCGGGCCCCGCCGAGATGTCACACGCCCTCTCCTGTACGGCGAGCGGCGTCCCGCTCAGGTCGAGCAGGCCGAGCCGTACGTGATGGGAACCGAGGTCGGAGACCGCCAGCAGTCCCGCGCTCGGCGCCAGCCGCAGCCTGCGCGGCCTGCGCCCGCCGCGCGAGGTGCCAGAGCCCTCCTCGACCAGTAGCCCGGCCTCGAGCAGTTCCTCCACCCGCAGCGAGACGCTGGAGGCGGCCAGGCCGGAAAGCCGCGCCAGATCGGCGCGCGACTCGGCCTGGCCGGTGGCGACGAGCCTCAGCAGTCCCCCCTGCGCACCCGTCACGGGCAGCCGCTCTTTGCCAGACATGAGCAGATGAATACCACGCTTTACCTTCGTACGACAACGTGTTGACTTATCGCGAAATCATCCATTACGGTCCGCTTTATCTTCGATATCGAAGGAAGTGTCACGGCATCTACCCCCAAGATCAGAGTGGCGCCGTGACAGTGGGAGGGTCGGATGATTCGGGTTCGAGGGCTGAACAAATGGTTCGGCCGGCACCACGTGCTGCGCGACATCGATCTTGACGTCGCGCGCGGTGAGGTCGTCGTGGTGATCGGCCCCTCGGGGTCGGGCAAGTCCACGCTGTGCCGATGCCTCAACAGGCTGGAGGCGGCGCAGGAGGGCGAGATCGTCATCGATGGGGCGCCCGCCCCGCTGGAGGGCCGCGAGCTGGCGAGGCTGCGCGCCAACGTCGGCATGGTCTTCCAGTCCTTCAACCTCTTCCAGCACAAGACCGTGCTGGAGAACATCACGCTCGCCCCGATGAAGGTCCGCGGCGCCGGCCGTACCGAGGCCGAGAGGACCGCCCGCGAGCTGCTCGACCGCGTCGGCATCGGAGAGCAGGCGGGCAAGCTGCCCGGACGGCTGTCCGGCGGCCAGCAGCAGCGGGCGGCCATCGCCCGCGCGCTGGCCATGCGGCCCAAGGTGATGCTGTTCGACGAGCCGACCTCCGCGCTCGATCCCGAGATGGTGGGCGAGGTGCTGGACGTCATGACCGGCCTCGCCGCCGACGGGATGACCATGGTCGTCGTCACCCACGAGATGGGCTTCGCCCGCAGGGCGGCCGATCGCGTGGTGTTCATGGCCGACGGCCAGATCGTCGAGCAGGGCGCTCCCGCGGCCTTCTTCGACGATCCCCAGACGGACCGGGCCAGGGACTTCCTGGCCAAGGTACTCACTCACTGAACGCAAGGGATGGTGCCCATGAAGAAGATGGTCGCTGTCGTCGCCGTGTCGCTGCTCGGCCTCGCCGCCTGTTCCAGCACGGAGTCAACAGGCAGCCCCGCCGTACCAGGAGAGGCGAAGCCCGCCGCGGGCGAGCTGCTCGCCAAGGCCCCGGTCGCCGACGCGGCCGCGATCCTGCCCGGCTCGACGATGGAGAGGATCAAGAAGCGCGGCGAGCTCATCGTCGGCGGCTCGCTCGACGCCCCGCTGCTGTCCCAGCAGAACCCGGTCAGCGGCCAGGTCGAGGGCTTCGACGCCGACATGGGCAAGGCGCTGGCCAAGTACATCATCGGCGAGCCGAAGGTGAAGATCGTCAACTCGGCCTCGGAGACGCGCGAGGCGCTGCTCGGCAACGGCACCGTCGACGTCGTCTTCCAGACGTACACGATCACGCCGGAGCGGGCCGAGCAGGTGGCGTTCGCGGGACCGTACTACACCTCCGGCCTCACGATCGCCGTCAAGAAGGGCACCACGGGCATCGCCAAGCCCGAGGACCTCAACGGCAAGAAGGTCATCGCGGGCGCCAACACCCCGGCCATCCCCGCGATCAAGAAGCTCGCCCCGCAGGCCGAGATCGTCACCTTCGGCAGCGACCCCGAGTGCATGCAGGCGCTCAAGCAGGACCGCGGCGTCGCCTACGTGCAGGACGAGACGCTGCTGATCGCCAACGCGCAGAAGGACCCGTCCATCCAGGTGATCGGCAACCCCTTCACCCAGGACCCGTACGGCATCGGCCTCAAGCACGGCGACGACCAGTTCAAGACGTTCGTCAACGACTGGCTGAAGAAGACGCAGAGCGCCGGCGTCTGGCAGCAGGCGTGGAAGAACTCCATCGGCACCGTCGTCCAGGGCGAGGCCCCCGCCCCGCCGCAGATCGGCTCGGTGCCGGGTTCCTGATGTCCGTCCTGCTGGACTACCTGCCCGAGCTGTGGCAGGGACTGGTCGTGACGCTCCAGCTCACCGTCGCGTCGTTCCTCGGCGCGGCGGTGCTCGGGGTGCTGATCACCGCCATGCGGGTGAGCCCGGTGGGCGTGCTGCGCGCCCTCGGCACCGCCTACGTGGAGGCGTTCCAGAACCTTCCCCTGCTGGTCCTGCTCGTGCTCGCCTTCTTCGGCCTGCCCGAGATCGGGATCAAGGCGGAGCCGCTGGTGACCGCGATCGTGGTGATCTCGGTCTACGAGGCGGCCTACATCGCCGAGGCGCTGCGCTCGGGCGTCAACGCGGTCGGCAAGGGCCAGGGGGAGGCGGCCAGGGCCCTCGGGCTGACATTCAGGCAGTCGCTGTGGCACGTCATCCTGCCCCAGGCGCTGCGCACGGTCGTGCAGCCGCTCGGCAACATCATCATCGCGCTCACCATGAACACCCTGCTGGCCGGCGCGATCAGCGTGGTCGACCTGACCGAAGAGGCGAAAAGGATCAACCTCGTAGAGGCCCAGCCCATCCCGATCTTCGTCGGCGTGGGCCTGATGTACGCGCTCATCGCCTCCGGCGTCGGCTTCGTGACAGGACGTCTTGAGCGGCGGCTGGTGATGGTCAGATGAGCGTGCTGTTCGACGAGCCAGGACCGCGCGCCAGGCGCAGGATCCGCATCGCCACCGTCGTGGGCGTCCTGGCCGCCCTGGCGCTCGTCGCGTTCGCTGTCCGCCAGTTCGCCGCCAACGGGCAGCTGGCCTACGAGCGCTGGCAGCCGTACGCCACCTGGCCCATGTGGCGCTATCTGCTGGACGGGCTGTCGTCCACCGCGATGGCCGCCGTCGTCGCCGCGGCGCTGTCCATGGCGCTCGGCCTGCTGCTCGGCCTCGGCCGGCTGTCCGAGCGGCGCTGGGTGCGGCTGCCCTCGGCCGCCTACATCGAGGTGGTGCGGGTCATCCCCGCGCTGCTGCTGGTGTACGTCGTGCTGTTCGCGCTGCCCAAGTACGGCCTCGACCTGCCGCTGTTCTGGAAGCTCGTGGTGCCGCTGACCGTCTCGAACGCGGCCGCCTTCGCCGAGATCTTCCGCGCGGGCATCCTGTCCGTCGAACGCGGGCAGACCGAGGCGGGCCTGGCCGTCGGGCTCACCCGTGTCCAGACCATGCGGATGATCGTGCTGCCGCAGGCCGCCCGCAGGGTGCTGCCCTCGATCGTCAGCCAGTCCGTCGGCCTGCTCAAGGACACCTCGCTCGGCTTCGTGGTCAGCTACGGCGAGCTGCTGTACTCGGGCAAGGTCCTGGCCGCCTACAACGGCCTGCTCATCCAGACCTACGTGGTGGTGGCCCTGATCTACCTCGTGGTCAACGCCTCGCTGTCCAAGCTCGCCAGGGTGCTGGAGCAAAGGAGCAAAGCCCGTGCCTGAATTCGCCACCCTCGCCGAGGTCGTCCGCTCGGGCTTCGTCGAGAGCGTCCACTACGGCAGCGCCGTCGGCCTCGGCCCCGACGGCGCTGCCGAGGTCGCGCTCGGCCCCTTGGACGCCCCTGTCCTGCCCCGCTCGTCGGCCAAGCCGTTCCAGGCGCTGGCCTGCCTGCTGGCGGGCGCGGCCCTGCCGGGCCCCCGCCTGGCCATCGCCGCCGGCAGCCACACCGGCGAGGACTTCCACGTACGGCTGGTCGCCGAACTCCTCGAGGAGTACGGCCTCGGCCCCGGCGACCTGCGCTGCCCCGAGGACTGGCCGGAGGACGAGGCCACCCGCCACCGGCTGATCCGCGAAGGGCTCGCCAGAACGCCGGAGCGGATGAACTGCTCGGGCAAGCACGCCGCGATGCTCGCCGCCGCCGTCGCCAACGGCTGGGACGTCGCCTCCTACTTGGAGCAGCACCACCCGATCCAGCTCCAGGTGAGAGCCGTCGTGGAGGAGCTGTCGGGGGAGAAGGCCGCCGCCGTGGCCGTCGACGGATGCGGCGCGCCGCTGTTCGGGCTGTCGCTGAAGGGGCTGGCCAGGGCCGTGCAGGCGCTCGTGCTCGCGGCGCCGGGCAGCGCGCCCAGGCAGGTCGCCGACGCGATGCGCGAGCACCCCGAGTACGTCGGCGGCACCGGGCACCAGAACACCGAGCTCATGCGGGCGATCCCTGGAGCGGTCGTGAAGGGCGGCGCCGAGGGCGTCCTCGTCGCGGCGCTGGAGTCGGGACACACGGCCGCCGTCAAGGTCATCGACGGCAGCCCCAGGGCGACGACGGCGATCGCGCTGTCGGTGCTGCGCCGCATGGGCAGCGACGTGTCCGGCGCCGACGCCTTCGCCAGGATCGCGGTGCTGGGCGGCGGAGTGTCCGTGGGGGAGATCCACGCGGTGTAGGTTGGGGGACGTCATAGTTCCCAGCGCCGGTCGGTCGGTGGAGTGCGCTGGTCTGTTCGGTATGCCCGAGCGGACCGCTTACTCCGAAAGGACCGACCCTTGCACATCGACTACGACCACGAGAGCCGCGCGATCGTCGAGGCCTTCTTCGACCGGATCAAGACCGACCTCGAGGCGCGAGCCGCCGACGCCCCCGCCGAGCTGGTCTCGCGCATGCGGGCCCTGCAGGCCGAGCTGGAGGCCGCCGAGACCGACCTGCCGGACGAGCCCGCCCGCTACAACCTCCGCTACACCTCCGCCGTGCTGGCCGCCTACCGCGTGCTCGGCGCGGCGGGCGTCGCCTCGGGACAGCCGCTGATCGAGTGGCTGTCCTCGGCGTTCGTCGAACCGTTCGCCGAGGACGTCAAGGCGGGAACAAGGGCCGCGCTCGACGCGGCACCCGACCCGTTCGCGGTGATGGTCGCGATCTCGCGCGGCAGGGAGAGCGAGGCGTTCGGCGCGTTGTTCACCTTCGAGCACCCCGTCGACGACGATCAGCGCTTCCACACGGACGTGCGCCGCTGCGGATACCACGACTACCTCTCACGGCAGGGCGCGCCGGAGCTGACTCCCGCGTTGTGCGCGTTCGACAACAGCTGGATCGACGCCATCGACCCCGCTCGCGACGGGTTCGCCTTCACCCGTGAGACCACGATCGGGTTGGGCGGCGACCACTGCCCGTTCCACTTCCACCGCACCAGGTGACGCGGGTGGGCGGTGAAGCCGGGCGGCCCCGGCTTCACCGCCCGTCCTTCTGCCACGTCACGAGGCGACGATGCGGCGGCCGGTGATCTCAGCGGGGACGATCCTGACGTAGAGCGTCCGGTCGCCGCCTGCCCAGGGCCGCACGTCGGGGCCCGTGGTGTCGTGGTGGGCGGGGCCCTGGACGAGCACGCTCCATCCCTCCCGCATCGCCTCGTCGATCCTGTCCACCTCGAACCCGACCTTCCGCTCGACGCCCTCGAGCCCGGTGCGCAGATCCTCGTCCATCGGCCCGCCGTACGCGGTGCGGAAGACGATCGCCCCGCCGTCCAGCCGGTAGTTCCTGGTCGGTGGTCAGGCCGAGCCGTTCGCGGTGGTGGCGGACCCTGCGGCCAAGGTCGCTGGTCATGGGCTCCTCCTCGTCATCCGGTACGGCTCGACGCTACGAACCCCTCCCGCGGGCGCGCCACGGCCGTTGGACCTCCATCGAAGGGACCTTCGGCCCTGACCGCAGTGACGGGCGCGCTCGAGGCCCTCGGCGTACGCGGTCAGCTGCCTGAGGTCCTCGAACAAGGACCAAAGTCCCTGGTCACGCGGGCCGTACGGCACTGACGGGCCGAGCGGTCGATGCCTTGTACTGGCGAGACAGCACAAGGAAGGACAACATGGTCACGACCGACAGCACTCCCCGCGAGTGCGAGGACGCCGACTCCGAGGAGCGGCCATCCAGGCCCGTCGACTACGTCTGGGCGATCGCCCGCATCTCCATCGGCTGGCTGTTCCTGTGGGCGTACGTGGACCAGACCTTCGGGCTGGGCTTCACCACCCCGGCGAACCGCGCGTGGATCTACGGCGGCAGCCCCACCTCCCGCTTCCTGCGGGGCGGCGACCTGGCGGTCCTGGCGGGGCAGCCCTGGGTGGACGGGCTGTTCATGCTGGGCCTGCTCGGGTTCGGGGTCTGCCTCGTGCTCGGCGTCGCCACCAGGGCGGCGGCCGTGGCGGGCGGGATCACGCTGGTGCTCATGTGGGCGGCCGAACTGCCCCTCGCCGGCGATCCGCTCGTGAACGAGCACATCGTCTACACGATCGTGCTGGCCGGCCTGGCCGGCCTGGCCATGGCCAACGCGGGGGACACCCTTGGCCTGGGCAGACTGGTCAGCAAGCCGTACCTGAAGTAGACCAACAAACATCCACCGCCCTGAGGTGGGCGTTTTGCCCTACCAGTGGAAAACTTCGAGATGTGTCCAACCCGCTGATGCCGAGCATGCGGCTCGACGAACTGCTCGCGGAGCTCCAGGTGCGGCTCGACGCCGTGCTGGCGACCCGTGACAGGGTGCACGCCCTCCTGGACGCGGTGGTGTCGGTGGGCAGCGACCTGGACCTGGAGACCATGCTGCGCAGGATCGTCGAGACGGCGACCGAGCTCGTGGACGCCAGTTACGGCGCGCTCGGCGTGGTGGGGGAGGAGCGCACGCTGCTGCAGTTCATCCCGGTGGGGTTGAGCGAGGAGGAGATCGCCAGGATCGAGCACTGGCCGCACGGCCTCGGCCTGCTCGGGCTGCTGATCAAGGACGCGCGGCCGCTACGCCTCGGCCGGATCTCCACCCATCCCGAGTCGTACGGCTTCCCGCCCGGCCATCCGCCGATGGGCACCTTCCTCGGGGTGCCTGTCAGGGTCCGCGACGAGGTGTTCGGCAACCTGTACCTGACCGAGAAGCGAGGTGGCGGCGAGTTCGACGAGGAGGACGAGGCGATCGTCGTCGCGCTGGCCACCGCTGCGGGGGTCGCGGTGGAGAACGCCAGGCTGTATGAGGAGACGCGCCGCAGGGAGACCTGGCTGCAGGCCTCCTCGGAGATCACCACCAGCCTGCTGTCCGGGGCCGAGCCGCGCGATGTGCTGCGCATGCTGGCCGGCAGCGCCTGCAGGATGACCGACGCCGACGTGGCCACGGTCCTCCTGCCGGACGCGTCGGGCGAGGCGCTGACGGTGGTGGTGGCCGAGGGCGAGCACGCCGACAACCTGTGCGGGACCCTCTACCCGCTGGAGGGGAGCGCCGTCGGTGCCGTGTTCGCCGGCGGCGATTCACGGGTGGAGACGAGCATGCGGAACGCCTCCTGCCCCGACGAGCCTGGACTGCTGGTGCCGCTGGGCGCCGCGCCGTCGGTGCGCGGCGTGCTGGCGCTGTTCAGGCATCCCGGCAGGATGCCGTTCACCGGCGCGGACGTGGAGATGCTCGACGCCTTCTCCGGGCAGGCCGCACTCGCGATCGAGCTCGCCGAGGCGCGCAAGGACGCCGAGCGGCTGAGCCTGCTCGAGGACCGCGACCGCATCGCCAAGGACCTGCACGACGTGGTCATCCAGCGGCTCTTCGCCGTCGCGATGACGCTGATGGGCGCGGTGCGGCTGGTCGATCGTCCCGAGGCGGCCGACCGGGTCCAGCACGCCATCGACGAGCTGGACGAGACGATCAGGCAGATCCGTTCGACCATCTTCGCCCTTCAGGGGCCGCGCGAGTCCGATTCGCCGAGCCTGCGCGCCCGCATCGTCGATCTCGTGGAGGGGGCCCGCGCGCACCTCGGGTTCATGCCGGGCCTGCGCATGGAGGGCGCGCTCGACCACCAGGTCCCCGAGCCGGTCGCCGACCACCTGATGGCGGTGCTGCGCGAGGCCCTGTCCAACGTGGTCCGCCACGCCAAGGCGACGAAGGCGGAGGTCTCCGTGGAGGTGGCCGACGGCGTGCTCACGCTCGTGGTGGAGGACGACGGGGTGGGGGCGGGCGCGAGCGGACGCCGCAGCGGCCTGCGCAACATCGAGGACCGGGCCGTTCAGCTCGGCGGCTCCATGGAGCTGGAGAAGCCCGTCAACGCAGGGACGCGGCTCCGCTGGCGGGTGCCGCTGTGATCCTGCGCCCCGACACCTGGTCGATCCGCACCACGACGTAGTGATCCCTGTCGCCCGGCGCCCAAGGTCGTAGCGGCAGCTCGGCCGGCCGCGCCAGCTCCGCCTCGTCGTGTACGGCACGCGACCGGGCCTGAACCGTCGACGGCCTGACCCGTCATCGCCGTCGGTTCGCCTTCATCCTGGCGGCCATGGCCGCCACCTGGGTGCGACGCTGCATGTTCAGCTTGCCCAGCAGGTTGGAGACGTAGTTCTTCACCGTCTTCTCCGCCAGGTGGAGCCGCTCGCCGATCTGCCGGTTGGTCAGCCCCTCGCCGATCAGCTCCAGGATGTGGCGTTCCTGTTCCGACAGCGAACGCAGCGGGTCCTTCCTGTCGGACTGCTCGCGCAGCCGGTGCAGCATCGCCGCGGTCGTCTGCGGATCGAGCAGCGACTGTCCGCCCGCCACCGTGCGGACCGCGCCGACCAGGTCGGAGCCGTGGATCTGCTTGAGCACGTAACCGGCGGCCCCCGCCATGACCGCCTGGAACAGCGCGTCGTCGTCGGCGTAGGAGGTGAGCATCAGGCACTGCAGTTCGGGCAACGCGGAACGGACCTCGCGGCAGACGTCCACGCCGTTGCCGTCGGGCAGGCGCACGTCCAGCACCGCCACGTCCGGACGGAGGGCGGGGATGCGGGCGATGGCCGACGCGGCGGTACCCGCCTCGCCGATCACCTCGATGTCGTCCTCCGACTCCAGCAGGGCGGCGACGCCCCGCCGTACCACCTCGTGGTCGTCGAGGAGGAACACGCGAATCATGGTCCGACGCTAACGCTCCTTCGTCCGCCCTGGTAGGGACCAAAGTCCCGGACTCGCGCCCGGCGGGGGCGCGGCGGCGGATACCATCCGACGATGGAGCGGGATCGCTGGCTGGAGTACCTCCACGGCCGCCACTCGCCCGCCGAGCTGCGCGCCTGGGCCACGTCGCTCGCCTACTTCCGCTTCTGCCGCGCCTACGGAGGGCACGCCAACGACGGCGACAGGCTGCTGGTCAGCCTGCGCACCGAGACGGAGGCCGACCTGCTGGCGGTGATGTCCGCTCTCGGGCTCGCCGCCGTACGGCTGCCCGCCGACAACCCGCGGCCGGTGGAGGGCGTGGGGTACTCCGCCGCCGAGTTCGCCGCCTTCGTCCCGCCCATGCCGCGCTTCCCCCACTTCGCGCAGCCGGGACACGTGCTGATCGCGGGTCGGCCCGCCCACGTCTGGTCGGCCGCCGAGACGCTGAGCCTGAGCCTCAACGACGAGCGGGACGTCTACGAGGTCACCGACGCCACCGTCGAGAGCGCCAAGGTGATCGAGCGCCTGCTCGCCCCTGTCGCGGCGCGCGTCGTCGATCCGCCGCAGGACAGCCGGCACTGCGTCTGCCCGCGGTACTACCCGGAGTTCTGGGCTTCCTGACCCGCGTCTTCCCAGCTGGGCCACGCCTGGCACCATGCTGCCCCAAACCGGACTTGCTATGGCGCCATAATGACGCCATAGTGGTGCCATGGATCTCGCGCCATACATCGACCGGCTCCACCAGGAGCTCGCCGTCGCCGCCGAAACGGGTGACGAGGACGCCCGCGCGCTCGCCGAGCACCTCCTCGCCCCGCTGGACTCCGCCGCCAGACTCGTCCTTCTCGAGGCGCTGTCGAAGGCCTCCGACGAGATCACCCGCGACCTCGCGCCAGGCTCGGTCGAGATGCGGCTGCGCGGCCGCGATCCCGCCTTCGTCGTGTCGCCTGGCCACCAGGCCGAGCCGGCCCCGCCGAGGCCGGTCCCCATGACCGGCCTCGGCGGGCCCGACACCGACGAGGGCGGCCCCTCGCGGATCTCCCTGCGCGTTCCCGACCCGCTCAAGCACCGCATCGAGGCGGCCGCGAGCGGCGAAGGGCTGTCCGCCAACGCCTGGCTCGTCAGGGCGGCCACCACGGCGCTCGACCCCGAGGGCGGAGGCCGACGCCACACCGGCTGGGTGCGCTGACCCCGATATGTCTCACGAAAAGGATCTGAACGTGTCCGCACACGCTGGACGAGACCCCCGCCGCTGGTGGGTGCTCGTCGTCCTCTGCCTGAGCCTGCTGGTGCTGGTCATCGACACCACCGTGCTCAACGTCGCCATCCCCTCTCTGATGACCGACCTCGGCGCCACCCCCTCCGACATCCAGTGGATCCTCAACGCCTACGTGCTCGTCTACGCGGGTCTCCTGCTCACCACGGGCAACCTGTCCGACCGGTACGGCAGACGCCGCTTCCTCGTGATTGGCCTGGCCCTGTTCGGCGGCGCGTCGCTGCTGGCCACACTGGCGTCGGAACCATGGCAGCTGATCGCCGCCCGCGCCTTCATGGGCGTCGGTGGCGCCATGTTGATGCCATCGACGCTGTCCATCCTGATCACCACGTTCGAGGAGGACGAACGGCGCAAGGCCATGGCCGCGTGGAGCGTCGTGGCGACGGTCGGCGTGATCGGCGGGCCCACGCTCGGCGGCTTCCTGATCGAGCGCTTCTCGTGGGCGTCGGTGTTCCTGCTCAACATCCCCGTCGCGGTGATCGCGATCGTGGCCGCCTACGTGCTCATGCCCGAACGGCGCGGTCCCGCGCGCAGGCTCGACCCGATCGGCGTGCTGCTGTCGACGGTCGGGCTGACCGCGCTCGTCTACGTCGTGATCGAGGCGCCCCACCAGGGCGTCAACGTGCTCGTGGCGGTGGTCGCCGCCGTCACCCTCGCGATCTTCGTTGTCTGGGAGCGCAGGACACCGCACCCGATGCTGCCGCTGGAGCTGTTCAGGAGCCGCGAGTTCAACGGGGCGTCGTTCTCGATCCTGCTCATGTCGTTCGGCATCGGCGCGGTGATGCTGATGCTCACCCAGTACCTGCAGTTCGTGCTCGGTTTCGGGGCCACGCAGGCGGGTCTGGGGCTGCTGCCGTACGCGATCGCCGCCACGGTCTTCAACTACGTCGGCGTGGCGCTCGGCCAGAAGGTCGCCAACAGGACGCTGATCGTGGCGGGCATGGTGGTGATGGCGGCCTCCTTCGTGGGGCTCGCCACGACCGGCGGCTACTGGTCGCTGGTCGCCTCGATGCTGGTCATGGGGGCGGGAGGCGGCCTGGCGGGACCCGCCGTCTACTCCACGCTGATGGGTGCGGTGCCCGTCGAGCGGGCCGGCGCGGGTTCCGCGCTGAACGACACCGTGCAGCAGGTCGGCATGGCGCTCAGCATCGCCGTCCTCGGTAGCGTGCTCGCCGGGGTCTACACCGCCCAGATGCCGCAGTCCGCGCCCGCCGCGGCCCGCGAGTCGATCGGCCAGGCGGTGCTGCTGGGCGATCCGGGACTCCTCGCCGCCGCTCGCGACGCCTTCGGCTCCGCGATGTCGCTCGGCTCGTGGGTCGGGGCCGTCTGCTGCCTGCTGGCCGGGGCCCTCGCGCTGACCGTGCTGCGCCGTACGGCTCCCGCGGCGGAGTCACCCGCTCCCACCGCGGACGAGAGTAAGGTCGCCTCCTGAGCGTCACCACCTCCGTGCCCGGACGCCGCCGCGTCCGGGCACTCGGCGTCCCGCTGTGGACAAGGGGCGAGGGTGCTGGTGACGGGGTCAGGCCGACTCGCGCACGACCAGCTCGGTCGGAAGGATCACGTCTGGCAGGCGCGCAGATTCGGGGCCGCGGTGACAGTGGCGGGGGAAAGGCCTCCTCCTGTCAGGGTCGAGGCGAGCAGCGCGAGGGCGGCGATCGTGTGGGGCATGATCCTCCGTTCGGGCGTTTCGGCGGGGTTTGCCGCCGTTCCCAACCATGTGTCAGAGCCGCCGTTCCGTCCACCGATTCGGCGGAGGTGCGGGTGTCCAGGTGAGCCGCTTCTCGAACCAGTGGTGGGCGTAGGGCTCGTCGTTGAAGGCCGGGACCTCCTCGTAGCCGGCTGAGCGGTACATGGCGATCGCTTCGGTGAGGGCGCGGTTGGTCTCCAGCCTGAGGGTGCGGACGCCGTGGGCGGCCGCCCTGCGCTCCAGTTCGGTGAGCAGGCGGCGGCCCAGCCCCATGCCGCGTGCTTCGGGAGCCACCCACATGCGTTTGATCTCGGCGGGAGCGCCGGGATGGAACTTGAGCGCACCGCAGCCGACCGGCCCTCGGGGGAAGGAGGCGACCAGGAGCAGTCCTGCCGGTTCGGTGAGTTCGTCCGCGCCGGCGGGGACGCTGAGGGCGGGGTCGAAGCCGTGGTCGAACCGGCGGGCGAGCTCGTCGAAGTAGGCGCGCAGGCAGAACGTGGCGCGGGAGTCGCGTGGGTCGCAGGCTTCGATCGTGATCATGGCGGCGGTCAGCAGCCGTTCGGTCTCTGCCATCGCGGTGACGAGGCGTCGGCGCTGGTCGGGGGTGAGGGGGGTGAGCAGGGACAGGGCCAGCTCGTCTGATCGGCGGTCGAGCAGGTCGCGTTCGGCGCGGCCTGTCTCGGTGAGGCGTACGACGCGGACGCGGGCGTCGTCGGGGCTCGCCTCGACCGTGACGAGGCCGTCGGTCTGGAGGGCGCGCAGCAGGCGGCTCAGGTAGCCCGAGTCGAGTTCGAGTCTGGTGCGCAGTTCGCGGACGTCGCCGCCGTCGTGGCCGATCTCCCACAGCAGGCGGGCTTGGCCGATGGCGCGGTCGCGGCCGAGAAACTCCTCATTGAGGGCGCCGATCCGCTGGGCCACGGTCCTGTTGAAGCTTCTGACCTGTCGCACCATCTGCTCCTCCATTCTCTGACTATAGTCAGAGAACCGCATGGGAGACCTGGGGTGCCTGGAAGAAGCCGCTTTGGGCGGCGGCGGGGCATCGTGCGATGATGGCGGCGCCATGTCAGCCACGATGCCGCTACGAGCTCTGCGGGCCGCCGCCTTCGCCGCGGTCTCGGTCCTGCTCGGCATCGCCGCCCACACCTTCGCCGGCGGCTCGGTCTCGGTGCCGTCCGTGCTGGTGGCGCTGCTGCTGTCGTTCCTGCCCGCTCAGGCGCTGGCGGGGCGGGAGCGGTCGCTCGGCGTGATCGTCGCGACGCTGGCCGCCTCGCAGGCGGTGCTGCACGTGCTGTTCTCGGCGGCCCACGCCGTCGAGCCGGTGGCCGTCGCGCACGGGCACGGCCATTCGGGGCTGGTGCCGGGGCTCGCCATGCTGGTCGCGCACGGGTGGGCGGTCGGGTTGACGGCGCTGTGGCTGTCTCATGGCGAGGCGGCTCTGTGGGCGCTGCTCAGGCGGCTGACCGTACGCCTGCTCTTCGCGTTGCTGGCGTTCGTCGACCCCGCGGCCCGTACGGTCATCCTCGCGCCGGCCGAGCGACCGGTGATCCTTCGCCGGATCCTGCTGGGCCACGACATGGACAGACGCGGCCCTCCTGGCGTCATTCGCACCGTTTCCGCCTGACCTCCTCTTCGAGCGTCAGCGCTTCTTCGGCGTTCACGCGATGGGCGCCGAGTCGAATCAGTGCCGTGGCACCAGTAACCGGCTCAGCCGGAAGAAGGGCTTTTCATGTTCTCGCGCGTCATTCTCGCCGTCGTCAGCGTGGCCGCCTTGGCGGGCACGGCCGCCTGCGGTTCCCAGGAGACGGCCGATCCCACTTCCAGTCAGGCCGCGGCCACGTCGGCCGCCGAGCCGTCGGCCGCCTCGGCCGCGCTCACCATCACCGACCCGTGGATCAAGACCACCAAGAAGGGGATGACGGCCGCTTTCGGCACCCTGGTCAACAACTCGGGCAAGGCCGTCACCGTCGTCTCGGGCAGCAGCCCGCTGTCTCCCAAGGTGGAGCTGCACGAGGTCGTGGAGTCCAAGGGGAAGATGGTGATGCAGCCGAAGAAGGGCGGGTTCGTGATCCCCGCCAACGGCTCCCACGTGCTGAAGCCGGGCGGCGACCACATCATGCTCATGGGCGTCACCGAAGAGGTGAAGCCGGGTGCGGAGGTGTCGTTCACGCTGGTCCTCGACGGCGGCGGCACGTTCGCCTTCACCGCGATGGGCAAGGACTTCGCGGGGGCCAAGGAGAACTACCAGCCGGGCATGGACATGAGCGGCAGCGATGGCTGAGCCGCTCCCGGCCGTCGGTCGCCGCCGGTTGTTCGCGGGAGGGGCCGCGGCGGCGGTGACGGCCGTCGTCGGGCCCGCAGGGCCCGCCGCTTCGAGCACCCTCCCCGCCACCCGCGGCAAGCCGCCCGCCAACGGGAGCACGCCGCCCGCCAGCCGGAGCGCGTCGGCCCCGGGTGCGGTTAAGGCGCCGGCCGACGGCAGCGCGGTCGAGCCGTTCCACGGACCGCACCAGGCGGGCGTCGCGACCGCGCCGCAGGCGCACGCCGTGTTCGTCGGCCTGGAACTGCGGGAGGGCGTCGGCCGGGAGGAGGTGTCCCGGATGATGCGGCTGCTGACCGACGACGCCCGCCGGCTGACCCAGGGGCGTGCGGCGCTCGCCGACACCGAGCCCGAACTGGCGGCGCTGCCGGCGAGGCTGACCGTCACCTTCGGCTTCGGGCCCGGCCTGTTCACCGCGGTCGGGCGGGAGAAGCGGCGGCCCGCGTCGGTCGCCCCACTGCCCGCCTTCAAGATCGACAAGTTGGAGAAGCGCTGGAGCGGCGGCGACCTGCTCGTCCAGATCTGCGCCGACGATCCGCTGACCGTCACCCACGCGCTGCGGATGGTCATCAAGGACGCCAGGTCGTTCACGCGGGTCCGCTGGACCCAGCGAGGGTTCCGGCGGGCCGCGCACACGCAGCAGCCGGGCATGACCCAGCGCAACGTCATGGGTCAGCTCGACGGGACCGTCAATCCCGTGCCGGGCACACCGGAGTTCGATCGGGCGGTCTGGGTCCGGGAACAGGGCGGCTGGCTGAGCGGCGGCACGACGCTGGTGCTGCGGCGGATCAGGGCCGAGATGGAGAGATGGGACGCCGCCGACGTCGTGGCCAAAGAGTTCACGGTGGGCCGCCGGTTGGCCGACGGCGCTCCGCTGACCGGCGGGCGTGAGCACGACGAGCCGGACTTCGCCAAGCTCACCGCCACCGGCTTTCCCGTCATCTCCGAGTACGCCCACATCCGCCGGGCCCGCGTCGCCGACCCGAACCTGCGGATCATGCGCAGGGTCTACAACTACGACGAGGGCGTGGCCGCCGACGGCAAGACGGACTCCGGGCTGCTGTTCGCCTCCTATCAGGCCGACATCACCCGCCAGTTCGTGCCCGTCCAGGAGCGGCTGGCCGAGGCGGACCTGCTGAACGAGTGGACGACGCCGACAGGTTCGGCGGTCTTCGCCGTACCGCCGGGCTGCGGGCCCGACGGCTGGATAGGGGAGAGCCTGCTGTCATGATCAAGAGATCCGCTCCCAGGAGCCTGCTGGTGCTGGCCGTCTGCTGGTTGTTCGTCGTGTACGGCGCCCCGCAGGCGCTGGCCCACGACCAGCTCAAGAGCAGCTCGCCCGCCAAGGACGCCGTGGTGTCGGCGGTGGAGGAGATCAAGCTGGAGTTCAACGCACGGGTGCGGTTGCCCGCAGTCGTGCTGCACGACGGTGGCGGCTCGGCCGTCGCCGTCGGCAAGCCTGAGGTGGACGGCCCCGTGGTCACGGCGGCGGTGCCGCAGCCGCTGCGGGCGGGCCGGTACGTCATCGGGTGGCGGGTGGTCTCCTCCGACGGTCACCCGATCGAGGGGGAGATCCCCTTCACGGTGAAGGGGGCCGCGTCGGCCACTCCGACGCCGGAGCCGTCCACGGCCCCCGCAACCGCGCCGAGCAGTGCCGCGCCGAGCAGTGCCGCGCCGCGGCCTTCGGCGCCGGTGGCGGGCACCGAGGCCGCTGATCCGGCCGCGCAGGGCGTGCCGGCGTGGTTGTGGGCGACGGCGGCCGTCCTGGCGGTGGCGGGCGCCGGTCTGCTGCTGGTCAGGCGCGGCAGGAAGGAGCCGGGCCAGGACGAGTGAGCCCGTCCGCCGGGTGGGCGTTCCCCTCGCGGGAGGTGAAGCGCCCACCCAGGCGGCGGGTGGTCAGGTGGCGGCGCGGTCGACGCGGGTGCCGTTCCGCCAGACGGCCGCCACGTCGCGCATCGCGGTGATGTCGCGGGTCGGGTCACCGTTGACGAGCACGAGGTCGGCGCGGTGGCCGGGACCGATCCTGCCGCGCCCCGGCAGGCCGTAGGCGTCGGCGGGCGCTGAGGTGGCGGCGGTGAGCGCGGCCGAGGGGGACAGGCCCGCGCCGACCAGCAGCTCCAGTTCGACGATCAGGCTCACGCCGTGTGCGACGCCGGGGACCCCGCTGTCGGTGCCCGCGACGATCGGCACCCCGGCCCTGTGCAGGGCGGCGACGTTGCGCGCGGCGGACTCGAGCCTTCCCCTGTCCTCGAAGCCCCACGGGGCGGCGAGCAGGTCACGCTGTCCCCGCGACAGGTACGGGGCCACGCGCGGGTCGGTGATGACGGCGGCGCGCGCGGGGTCGTCCGCGTCCGAGAGGGCGCCCATGAGCGTCAGGGTCGGGGTGACGAACGCGCCGCTGCTTCGGGCCAGCTCCAGGAAGGCCGGATCCACCTCGACGTCGACGGGGACGTGGGCCAGGCCGGTGATGCCTGCCTCGAGGGCGGTCGTGGCCAGGGACACCTTCGACACGTGCGCGACGCTGGGCACGCGGGCGCGGGTGGCGGCCGCCACCAGGCCGTTGATCTGGGCGGCCGACAGGACGGGGATGGGCTTGCCGTCCAGTCCCACGTCCTCCAGCGCGAGCTTGATGATGTCGGATCCTTCGGCCAGCCGGTCGGCCACGAACGCGGCCGGATCGTCGCCGGGGCGCAGGACCGGCACGTTCGGCGCGCCGTCGCTGCCCCAGCCTCCCGGTACGGTGGCCCACCAGCCGGCCGACCACAGGGACGGCAGCGGGGTCGGCGCGTAGGAACGGCGCAGGCGCTCCTTGTCCTGCTGGGTGGCAGGGTCGTCGACCAGGCTGATCTCGGTGGTGACGCCGAACCTGGGTCCGTCCGTGCGGGGCGGGCCCAGGTAGTGCATGTGGGCGTCGATGAGGCCGGGCAGGAGGGTGGCGCCGCCGCCGTCGTGCACGGGCATGCCGGAGGGGACGCGCCCGCTCGTGGACACCTCGACGATCCGTCCGTCGGCTATGACGACGTGGCCGAGGCCGAGTGTCGCCTTCCCGTCGAAGATCCTCACCCCGGCGATGGCGTACGGCGGCCGGCCGGCCGAGGCGGTGGATCGGTCCGAAACATCCAGTCCGGCGACGTCAGGTCCGGCGGGTTCAGGACGGGTGGCCGAGGGTTCGGCGGATGCGGGCAGATGGGAGTCGCACACGAAGCAAGCCTCCTTGATCGCTGTGCTCCCACGCTAACCACAGGGAACGGCCCGCCGCATCCGCCTGCCGGCTGGACCCGGACGGCGAAGCCCGGGTCAGGTCACGGCGGTCGGCGGGTTGTGCTTGGAGTAGCCGCCGAACTCCCAGCGCAGAGGCGTGGCCCCGGTGATCTCCAGCACGCCGTCCACCTCGAAGCGAACCACCCGCTCCGTCCCCCACTCCACGCGCGCCCGCCCCGTCACGTGCAGCGCGTCGCCGCTGTCCCAGTCGAGGAACAGCAGCCCGCAGGCCGGGTCGAGCTCTAGATTGCCCAGCGTCATGTACATCGAGTTGCCCACGTAGTCAGGCCAGGCCAGGTGCCGTTCGTCCGCCACGGTGACGAATCCGGGGTTGCCGCCGCGATGGGAGACGTCCGCGCCGAGCCCTTCGGCGTGGGTGGCGACGAAGAAGGTGTCCGCGCGGGAGATCCACTCCCTCTGCCTCGCGTCGAGGGCGTCGGTGGCGCGAGCCGCGGGGGCGACGTGGGCGGCGCCACCGGGTCCCGGGATGATCGTTCTGGCCTGGATGTACTTGGGGCAGTTGGCGTAGACCTGGTCGGTGTGCACGAGCAGGCCGGCGCCCGCCGCGTGGGCGGTGCCGTTGACGCGCATCCTGCGCCTGGTGGCGGGCTCGATGGCGATCAGGCCGATCTCGTGCTCGGTCTCGAAAGCCCCCTCCAGCGGGTCTCCGGGTCCTGGGAGCGCGCCGACCATGATGCGCCGCTCGTCCAGCGGTTCGGCGAATCCTTCCGGCCCGGTCAGCGCGCCGGCCCACATCCGGCCGTGGGCGTCGGCGGCCCCGATGACCAGCAGGCGCCGGCGGCGCAGGAAGTCGGCGGCCACGCCGGGGATCTCGGGCCTGGTCCTGGCCGATCCCCACGTTCCAGGACGCGCCACGCCGGCCCTGCGCTGGACGGCGGTCTCTCCGCGGTGTTCCACGGTCTAGAAGAATCCGCAGGTGGGGGCCGAGCCGGTGGGGGCGGGCCGGTCGCCCGCGCCGTCGGGTGCGTAGATCTCCAGGCGGATGCCGTCGGGGTCCTCGAAGAACACCCCGCCCGAGGTGGCGCCCTCGCCGTGGGGGACGATGCCGCCGTGGTGGATGGTGGCGCCGAGCTCGCGCAGCTCGGCCTCGGCCCGCCGTACCTCCCGCAGGCTCTCGACCTGGAACGACAGGTGGTGCAGGCCGGGCCGCGCGGTGGCGAAGCGGCCTTCGCTCTGCCGCCACAGGGTGAGGGTCAGCGTGCCGTCCTGGGCGAGGAAGGCGAACTCCTTGCCGTCCTCCTGAGATCTGCGGCTGATCTCGAAGCCGAACACGCGCTGGTAGAAGGCGGCCGACTTGTCGAGGTCGGTGACGTTGAGGCCGACGTGGCCGGTCTGGAAAGCGGGCATGCTCACTCCTCCGTCAGGTTCGATACGACGAATATAACGGAGTTTGATTGCCTGTGCCGTTAGAAATGTGTGGCGTGCGTCATTCGCCCTTGTGGGCGCGGTAGTGGCGGGCGGCCCTGGCCCTGTTGCCGCAGCCGGTCGAGCACCATTCCTGGCGCGGGTGCTCCTTGACGAAATACAGCACGCATCGGGGCGCGGGGCAGGTGCGCAGCTCGGCGACCTCGGGTCCGGCCAGGAACTCCATGGCCGCCTGCGCCAGGCGCGCGCACAACGTCGCCGCGGCGGGTCCCACGGGCACGCGCGTGAGCGTGGGAGCGTCGTTCCAGACGAGCCTGGGTGCGGTGGGTACGGCGAGCGCGGCCGCGTTCACCCTGGTGAGCGCCTGATCGAAGGGCGGCAGCCGGGCCGCGTCGGCCGCGCTGGGCGGGCCGGGCGCGACGGCCTTGGCGAACAGCGCCCTGACCGCCAGCCGCAGCTCCACGACCTGGCGCCACTGCTCGGGCGTGGCCGTGAAGTCCGGGTCCAGGCCGAGCTCGGCGCGCGAGCGGGCCCACGCGGTGAGCGCGTCGGGGTCGGCGAGGGAGTCGATGGGGCCGCCGCGCCCCGCGCGCAGGGTGCTGACGAAGTCGAGGGCGAGCATCATTCCAGGCTAGTGGGCAGGGGCCACCGCGCCCGGCGGCAGGAAGCGGCCGACCCCGCCAGGCAGCACGGCATGCGACGGCACGCTGCTGGTGGACGACGTCGTGCCGTCGTACGACGGGCTGGTGGCGGAGGGCGCTGACCGGCCTCAGCGCGGGGAGAGCAGCCAGGGGTCGCGCAGGTCGTAGAAGACCAGGTCGCCCTCGTACAGCGCCATCTCCTCGTCGAAGAGCGCCTTCAGCTCGGCGGGGGGCTGCTTGCGCTCGCCCTCGCGCGCGGCCGCCTCGGAGGTGAAGTAGATCGCCTGGGTGAACGCGCCGTCGCCGTACAGCGCCGCGACGCCGCCGAGGACGTCGGAGCGGAAGTCCTCGAACTGCGCCTCGTACAGGTCGTTGAGCTCCCGCATCCGGTTCACGTCGCGCGTCCTGCCCTCGATGACCTGCACGAACCCCGCCTCGTCGGACCCGCCGCCCAGGAAGGAGACGACCTCGCCTGAGTCGTGGAAGACGACGTCGCCGCTGAGCAGCTTGGACGTCTCCATCCACCACTGGTGCTGCTCGGGCCGCCCGCTGTTGGCGCGGGCCGCCTCCTCGGACTCGAAGCGGGCCAGGTTGACGAACGTGCCGTCGTCGGTGACGCCCGCGGTCGTGCCGAGCCAGCCGGGCGCGCCCGCGGACAGCTCGTCGACCCACCGGTCGAGCGCGGCGCGCAGCTGGCCGGCATCGGCGATACGCCCCTTGATGACCTGGATGAACATGATGCCGTCCTCCTTCAGCGCCCCCCGATGTCCGAGGCTACGGTGGTCGTCCCCCCTGGTCGAGCGGGGTTGGGACAAGCAATGGCAGAGAAAACACCAACGTTGGCGGGGGCGCCGCTCGCCGTCGCCGGCATCGCAGGGCCATGGTCCCGCCTGCCCGAGCACGCTCCTGCGCGAGCGGGCAGGCCCATGGCCCGATGAGCGAAGCGCCCCCAGGACGGCGGCCGGAGCGTGGTGCCGAGCCGCGTGGCCGCTGGGCGGTCAGCCCGTCGACTTGGCGTATTCCGCGGCGCCGCCCGCGAAGTCGTAGACCACGCACGGCTCGTCGCCGACCACCCAGGCGTCGTGGCCGGGCCGGCAGACGAAGATGTCGTCCGGGCCCACCTCCGCCTCGCTGCCGTCGTCCATGCGGATGCGGAGCCTGCCGGAGACGACGAATCCGTTGTGATAGACCTGGCACGAGTCGGTGCCCGCGATGGGCTTGACCGACTCCGACCAGCGCCATCCGGGCTCGAACGTGGCCATGCCGAAGGTCAGGCCGGTGAGGTTGCATACCTCCAGGTGGCCGTTCGGAAAGTCACGGCGTTCGTCCGGCTTGCCGATGCTCTTGACCTCGATCATGACGTCCCCCCTTCCGTCGGCTTCAGTCTCGCACCGGGGTCTGCCCCCTACAAGGCCGTGAGCTGGGCCGACAAGGCCGCCCTACGGGCTGGGCGAGCGCGGCAGCGCGGCCATCAGCGCCACCAGCACCACGGCCACGGGCACGCCCCACACCAGAACCTCGGGGATGGCCGCGGCCGTCGCCGCGGCGCTCGGGGCGCGGCCGTCGATCTGCCGGGTGAGCAGGCTGCCGAAGACCGCGACGCCGAGTGACATGCCGAGCCCGCGCACGGACACCGCGGCGGAGGTGGCGGCCGCCAGGTCCTCGGCCGCGGCCGCGTTCTGCGCGACGACGACCAGGTTCTGCATCAGCAGCCCGAACCCCACCCCGAGCACTCCCAGCGCCACGGCCACCAGCACGTACGGCCTGCCCGGGTCGAGCCCGCTCAGCAGCGCGAACCCCGCCACCACGACCACCGACCCGGCGATCAGGTACGGCTTGAAGCGCCCGGCGACGCGGCCACCCGCCAGCGAGGAGACAGCCATGAACGTGATGACGTACGGGTTGAGCGCCAGGCCCGCCTGCGTGGCGCTCATGCCGTAGGCCGACTGCAGGTAGGTGGGCAGGTAGACGATCGATCCGCCGAGCAACGCCCCGAGCAGCGCCGTGGCGGGCAGCACGACGCGCAGCGCCGGGTCGGCGAACAGCCGCGGCGGAAGCAGCGGGTCCGCCGCCCGCCGTTCCCATCGCACGAACAGCGTCAGCAGCACGGCGAATGCCCCGGTCAGCGCCAGGATCACGCCGGAGGTCCACGCGTGGACGCGGCCGCCCCATTCGGCCACCAGCAGCAGGCTCACCGTCGCGCCCGCCAGCATCGCGGAGCCGGCGACGTCGAGCCTGCCGCCCCCGCCGGTCGCAGGCAGCCGCAGGGCGAGCGCGACCAGCGCGATGCTGAGCAGGCCGAGGGGCAGGTTGATGAAGAAGATCCAGCGCCAGCCCGCGGCGTCGGTGAGCGCGCCGCCGGCCAGCGGGCCGCCCACGCTGGCCAGCGCGAACACGCCGCCGGTCAGGCCCTGGACCCTGCCGCGCAGGCGCAGCGGATACAGCTCCGACAGCGCGATCGTCGGCAGCACGAACAGCGCGCCCGCGCCGATGCCCTGCAGTGTTCGGGCGGCCACCAGCTGGGGCATCGTCTGCGCCAGGCCGCACAGCATCGATCCCGCGACGAAGACGGCGACCGCGGTGACGAAGACCGCGCGACGGCCGAACCTGTCGCTGAAGCGGCCGTAGAGCGCGCCCGTCGTGGTCGAGGCGAGCACGTAGGAGGTGACGATCCAGCCGATCGCGTCCATGCCGCCGAGGTCGGCGGCGATGTCGGGCAGCGCGATGGCCACCACCGTCTGGTCAAGCACCGACAGCAGCATGCCGATGAGCAGGCCCGCGGTGGCCAGCGGCACCCGCGTGGGGGTGGACGTGGCGACTTCTGTGGTCACGGGGCTCAGCCCTTCGCTCGCGCGAACGGGTCGGGGAGGTCGAAGTCCTCGCCGAGCAGGTCCTGGTCGATGACCGCCCCGGCGACGGTCCCGCTTGCCGCGGCGGCGACGACGGCGGCCATCGGCACGGGTACGGTGGCCCGCCGCGCCATGTCGCCCGCCGCGTACACGCCCGGCACGCTGGTCCTGCCGAACTCGTCGACCTCGACGCACCCGTCGGGGAAGGCCGCGCAGCCCAGGCGGGCGGCCAGGTCCGAGCGCTGGCGCGGCACGTTGACGACGAACGCCGCCTGCCGCGCGAGCGGTGGTCCGCTCTCGAAGACGATCTCCTCGAGCCGGTCGCCCGTCGCCTCCAGCCTGGTGACGGCCTCGCAGCGCACGGTCACGCCGTTCGCCTCAAGCCTCTCGCGCACCTCGGGATCGAGCGGCCTGCCGTCGGTGCAGAGCGCGACGTCGCCGGCGAAGCGGCTCAGCTGCAGCGCGAGCCGTACCCGGGGAGGATCGGCGCCGAGCACCGCGACCTGCTTGCCGGTGCACTCGTAGCCGTGGCAGTAGGGGCAGTGGAAGGCCGAGCGGCCCCAGAGCGCCTCGACCCCGCGCGGACCAGGCAGGTCGTCGGCCAGCCCGGTGGCCAGCAGCAGCCGCCGGGCCAGGGCCGTACCGCCGCCCGAAAGCAGGAGCAGGAAGCCCTGCTGGACGTCGGCCACGCTCTCCTCGCGCACCTGGACGCTCGGGTAGGCCGACAGCTCCCGGCGGCCGAGCTCGCGCAGCCGGGAGGGGGGCGTGCCGTCCCTGGTCAGAAAGTTGTGCACGGCCTCGGCGGGGGAGTTGCGGCCCTGACCGGCGTCGAGCAGCAGCACCGAGCGGTGGGCCCGGCCCAGGGTCAGCGCGGCGGCCATGCCCGCGGGCCCGCCGCCGACGATGACGACATCGAAAGTGTTTGACATACGCCAAAGTCTGCAAGTTAATGTCAACATGAAGTCAAGTGGTTCGATGCGCATCGGCGAGCTGGCCGAGAGGTTCGATCTGGCTCCGCACGTGCTGCGCCACTGGGAGGCCATGGGCCTGCTGACCCCCGCCACCAGGGTGAACGGCAGGCGCCTCTACACCCGCGACCACATCGTCCGGGTCTTGACGATCATCCGGGCGAAGGCGGCAGGCATGAGCCTGGAGCAGGTGGGGGAGATCCTCAACGTCACGGGCGGCGCCGAACGCAGGCAGATCCTCGAGCGGCACCACGCGGAGCTGGAGCAACGGCTGCGGGAGATCGCCGCGTCCAAGGCGCTGATCGAGCACATCATGCAGTGCACGGCCGAGGACTTCACCCGCTGCCCCGGCTACCTGCGCGTCGCAGAGAGCACGGCGGGCCTGAAGCAGCCGGGCGGGAACACGTGCGTGGTCAGGGCGGATCCGCCCAGGTGACCAGCCCGTGCCGGTGGGCGTAGACGGCCGCCTGCACGCGGGTGCGCAGCCCGAGCTTGGCCAGGATCCGCTCGACGTGGACCTTGACCGTGCCGGGCGCGATGACCAGGGCCGCGGCGATCTCGGCGTTGCTGTCGCCCGCGGCCAACCGGCGCAGCACGTCGGTCTCACGCGGCGTCAACGCGGCCAGTTCCCTGCCCGCGGGCCGCGGCGAGGTGGCCGCGAAGCGGTGCAGCAGGCGCGGCGTCACCTGAGGGTCGACCAGTCCCTGCCCCTCGTGGGCGACCCTGACCGCGTCGAGGATCAGGCCGGGATCGCTCTCCTTCAGCAGGAACCCGACCGCGCCCGCCTGCAGCGCGCCGAACAGGTACTCGTCCAGGTCGAACGTCGTCAGCGCCACCACGGCAGGCGCGGGGTCGAGGGCGAGCAGGTCGCGGATCGCGCCCAAGCCGTCCATGCGGGGCATGCGGATGTCGGTGAGCACCACGTCGGCCCGTGCCGCCTGGCCATCTCCACCACCTCGAACCCGTCGCGGGCCGCCGCCACCACCTCCATGCCGGGCTCGGACGACAGCAGCAGCCGCAGCCCCTCCCTGGCGGGCGCCTGGTCATCGGCGACGATCACCCGGATGTTCACCCGATCCTCCTCCCGTCGCGGTCCAGAGGGAAGCCGGCGGTGACCCTCCAGCCGTGCGGCTCGCGTGGGCCCGCGGTCAGCGTGCCGCCCAGCTGCGCGGCCCGCTCCCGCATCCCCCGCAACCCGCTGCCCTCCCGTACGGCGGAGGCCGAGGCCGTCCGCCCCTCGTCCTCGACGACGACGCACACGCCGCCGGCGCTCCTGGCGATCCGCACGACGGCCTTCGACCCGCCCGAATGCCGTATGACGTTGGTCAGCGACTCCTGCACGATCCGGTACACGCCGTGCCGCAGCGGCAACGGCGCCTGGTCGATCACGGAGCCGCCCTCCAGCCGGACGCGCAGTCCCTGCCCCGACAGCCGGGCCGCCAGCGCGCCGAGGTCGGTGCCGTGCTCGGTGCCGTCGTCGCGCAGCAGGCCGAGCAGGCGCCTGGTCTCGCCCAGCGCGGTCGCCGAGATCTCCGCGATCGACTCCAGCGCGTGGCCGGCGTCGGCGGGGGCGGCCCTGCGCGCCCCCACGGCCTGCAGCCTGATCGCGCTGAGGTGGTGGCCCACCACGTCGTGGACGTCGCGGGCGATCCTGGCCCGCTCCTCTGCCCGCTCCACCCGCGCCTGCTGCCACGCCCTGTCGTGGTTCAGCCGCAGGGCATGGCCGAGCGCGACCGGCGCGAGCCCCGCGGCCACCGATATGATCGACTGGGACAGGTGCGGCGGGAACCCGTCCAGCATGAAGTCGAACACGACCAGCCAGCAGGTCACCCGGTCGCGGTGGTAGGCGGCCGAGCCGAACGCCGCGAGCGTGACCCACACCCCGACCTGCGGCTGGCGCAGCGCGGTCGCGAGCAGCACCACCCCGGCTGAGGCGAGCGCCGCCGTCATCGGAAACCTGCGGCGCAGGGTCAGCGGCGCGCACACCCCGAAGACCAGCGCGAGCCACAGGAGCGTGACCCGATCCAGGTCGGCCACGGTGGAGTCCAGCAGCGGAACACCCGCTATCACCAGCGCCGTCAGCGCCGCCACCACGGCATCCTGGACGAGCACGGGCAGGGCCCGCCAGGCAGCGATCATGACCTCGTCACCCCCGAGGGATCCTAGCCATGAGGTCGCCGGGGCAGCGCGCCTGGCGAGGTGGCAGGGTCCCCTCGGTCAGGTAGTCGTGGACGTGTCGGCGCAGGCAGGTGTCGCCGAGAGCCCGCACGCCCTGCATGAGGTAGGCGGCGTGGCCGTCGCCGTGCCTGATCACACGAGCGTTGGGCAGTTGCACGGCCATGTGCTCGGCTGCGAGGTTGGGCGTGTTGTCGTCGTGGTCGCCGATGGCGATCAGCACGGGCGGCACGCCCTCGGCCCGCAGCGGGTGCGGCGGGTAGGCGGGATCCTTGCCCATGCCGAGGCAGCGGGCGATCTGGAAGCGGCCCTGCACCCAGCCGATCCGCGGCGCGGCGGCCCGCAGGCGCGACTCGATGGCCAGGAAGGCGCGGTAGGCGGGCACGCGCGGCATGAAGTCGTGACACAGCAGCGCTCCCATGGGGTACCCGGGGGACCTCGGAGGAGGCTCGGGCAGGAGCGCCGCCAGCTTCGAGGCGTCGCCGTCGGCTGCCTCGCGGAGCGCGGCCGCGAGCTTCGGCCAGATCGGTGGCGCGAGGGAACCCTGCACCGCGACGAGGAACTCCCTCTCGTTCACGGTCCGCTTGCCGGCGGGCAGGGGAGCGCGGCGGGCGCGCGCCAGCAGGTCGTCGAACACCTCGATCGCGTCATCGTCGCCGAGCGCGCACCCTGCCTCGCACCAGTCGCGGAAGCGGCGCAGCTGCCGCTCCTCAGTGAGCGCGTTGTGCGTCAGCCATCGTTCCAGCGATGGCTGGGTGTGGTCGGCGACACCGTCGAGCACCATCCTGCCGACCTTGGCGGGGAACAGCTCCATGTAGGCCTGGCCGAACACGGTGCCGTAGGAGTTGCCGAGGTAGCGCAGCCTGTCCTCGCCGAGCGCGGCCCGCAGCGCCTCGATGTCGTGGGCGACCTGCCAGGAGGTCAGGCCGGTGTAGGCGGCGCCCATGGCCTCGCGGCACGAGGCGTCGGCGGCGGCCCTCGCGCGGGCGTGCGCGCGCCAGCTCTTCTCGTCCTGCCGCAGGACCAGCCCGGTCAAGCCGGGGCCCGCGATCGGACATTCCACGGAGGTGGGACTGTCCTTGTCGCCCAAGCCCCTGGGGTCGATCAGGATCACGTCGAACCAGGTGGTCAGCTCCGACACCACCGCGGGCATGGTGCGTACGGGCTGGATGGTCGAACCGGCGCCGGTGTTGACCACGAGCGAGCCGAGCCTGCGTGAGGGGTCGCGGGCGGGCAGCCTGGCGAGGTCCACCTTGGTCGTCGGCCCGTCGGGCCGGTTCCAGTCGATCGGCACGGTCAGCTTGGCGCAGTCCATGCCGTCGCCGCACTCCTTCCACGTCAAGGCCTGGGGGGAAGAAGGGGGCGCGGCCGCCATCGTCGAGGCCACGGCGAGGGCGGCGAGTGTCCTGGTGATGATTCCCATGGGACGAACCTGGCGTGGGCCGGGCCGCCGGCGCATCTGCCGTACGGCATATCACTGCCCGTCGAGGTATTTCCTCAGCCCGTCGGCCAGGGAGACGGCGATGCGCTGGCGGAAGGCAGGATCCGACAGCTTGGCCGCGTCGCCGCGGTTGCCCATGTTGCCGCACTCGACGAAGACGGCGGGGCGGGTCGACAGGTTGAGCCCGCCGAGGTCGGTGCGGGTGTCGAGGCCTTGCCTGCCGACATAGGTGGCGAACGGCAGGCCCGTGCCCCGCGTGTAGGCGTCGCGGACGGCGAGCCCCAGCCGCCTGGACGGGTCGATGATCGCGTTGGTGTGCCCCGGCACCAGGCCAGGAAGGATCACGTGGAAGCCGTGGCCGTTCGCGGTGGCCCCGTCGGCGTGGATCGACACCACCGCGTCCGCCTCGGCCTTGTTCCCGATGGCCGCGCGCACGTTGATGCACGGTCCAACGCCCGAGTCGTTCGGCCTGGTCAGCACCACCTCGACGCCCATCTTCCGCAGGATCGGAGTGAGCCTGCGCGCCACGTCCCAGGTGAAGGCGTGCTCGGTGTAGCCGGCGGCGGTCTGGGTCCCCGTCGTGTTGCACGGCTTGCGCCCCGTGATGATGTCGACCGGCCGGTTGATCACCTCAGGATGGGCGGCGTTACCCCCGTTGTGTCCCGGGTCGATCGTCACCACCTTGCCCGCCAGCATCGGCCGTGGCGAGGGCGACAGCGGCGGGGTCGCCGTGGTCGGCTGCCGTCGGACGGTGGTCGGCTGCTGCTGGGCGGACGAGGACGCGCCGCCACACGCGGTGGCGAGCGCCACCAGCGCGGCGAGCACCACCGAGGCCGCTCTTCGGGCGCGCATGACTCGTACCGTACCGGCTTGACCTGCGCGTTCTGGTCTGGCGTGCTTCTCGATTGTGTAGATCCCGGGTGGTCACCCCGGCAGCGTCTCGCCGCCGATCGGTGCCAGGATCTCGCCGCTGTAGTAGGAGGAGAGCCGCTCGGCGGCGAAGAACACGTAGGAGGGCGCGATCTCGTCGGGGTCGGCCGCCCGCTTCATCGGCGCCTGCTTGCCGAAGTTCTCCACGCGCTCCTCCGGCATCGTCGCGGGGATCAGCGGCGTCCAGACCGGGCCTGGCGCGACCGCGTTGACCCTGATGCGCCGCTCCATGAGGTTCTGGGCCATCGACTGGGTGAAGGCGTTGACCGCGCCCTTGGTCGCGGCGTAGTCGATGAGCGTCTTGTTCCCGCGCAGGCCGTTGACGGAGGAGGTGTTGACGATCGCGCTGCCCTCGCCCAGGTGCGGCAGCGCCGCCTTGGTGACGCGGAAGTAGCTGTGGATGTTGACCGCGAACGTGTGCTCCCACTGCTCGTCGGTGAGTTCCTCCAGCGACTCGACCGGCGCCTGGTAGGCCACGTTGTTCACGACCACGTCCAGCCCGCCGAACTCGGCCACCGCCTGCTCGACCACCGCGACGCAGTGGTCGGCGTCGGCGAGGTCGCCGGGCAGCAGCACGCACCGCCGGCCTGCCGCCTCCACCAGCTTCCTGGTGTGGTTGGCGTCCTCGTGCTCGCTGAGGTAGGCGATCGCGACGTCGGCCCCCTCCTTGGCGAACGCGACGGCGACGGCCCGCCCGATGCCCGAGTCCCCTCCGGTGATCAGGGTCCGCTTGTCGCGCAACAGGCCGCGGCCCTCGTAGTCGCGCATCTCGTCGCGCGGCTCGGGCGACATTCGCTCACTGTGTCCCGGGTACGGCTGGCTCTGCGCGGGCGGTGTGGCGTTGGATTCTTCTGGCATGTCCTGCGCTTGCCCGGCTCAGGGCGGCTCTAACGGCGGGGCGGCACGGTGCCCGCGGCGGGCACCGTGCCGCCGGGGGTCAGTAACCCCTGGTGAGCCTCGCGCCGGGTCCGACCTTGCGCGGGATCCCGATGTCGTCGATGAGGTTGCCCGAGGAGGCGACGGACATCGACTCGCCCTCACCTTCGCCCTTGGTGAACAGCATGCCCGTCTCGCGCCGGGTGCCGTGGCCGAGGATGGTGTTGCCGGTGACGGCGGCGTGCCCCTTGCCGTAGTTGACGCCGTCGAGCGCCAGGTAGACGAAGTTGACGTCAGGCGGGAGGGGGCCGGTGACGGTGTGCTTGCGCTCCGGCGGCGCCATGCCCTGCTTCCACGCCTTCGTCAGCTCCGCCAGCCCGCTCGCCAGCCCGTTCGGCGGCGGCAGGAACTTGTGGATCCTGTTGGCGCTGATGGTGGTGTTGGCCTCGCCCTGCAGGTCGCAGCGGATGCCGTAGTAGGTCTCGTTCGCCTTGTGCTCGGCGCCGAAGTCCTCGATGTAGTTGTTGTGGATCGAGGTGCCGAAACAGCGGTGGGCGTCGATCGCGTGCTTGGGCGTCGCGTACAGGTGCAGGTCGCTGAAGGTCCAGCCGGCCGCGTTGTCGGTCTGGATGGCGTTCGCGCCGCTGAAGCCGATCCACGAGCGGGTGAGCGTCCAGTCGGTGACGGAGTTGCCCGGGTCGACGACCCTGAGGCCCGACTCCGCGGCGCCGGCGATGTAGACGTCGCTGATGATGCTGTTGACCATCGTGTTGCGCAGCATCACGCCGTCCTTGGACGGATTGCTGATGCGGATGCCGTCGGACGGCGCGCCGTACACGTCGATGTCGATGATCCGGGCGTTCCACGAACGCAGCATCAGGCCCACGGTGCCGGTGTTGGTGTCGCGGTTGCCGTCGATCGTGAGCTTCTCCACGCGCAGCGTCTCGTCGCTGAACTCGACGTTCTTGACCCACCCCTCGGAGGCGAGCAGGGCGGGCAGGTTGGCGCCGTCGGCCTGCTTGATCACCGTGGCGGCCTTGGCGTCGCCTCGGTAGGTGCGCTTGCCCGGCAGGCTGATCGTCGCGTTGATCAGGCACTGTCCCTTGATGACGACCTCGTCGCCCTCCTTGGAGGAGTCGATCGCGGCCTGCAGCGTCTTGGCGTCGTCGAGAGTGTTGGCGCAGGTGGCGTCGACCCTGGCGGCGGACGCGGCGCCCACCGGCATGAGGATCGTGACGCCGGTGGCGGTCAAGGCCAGCGCGGCGGCGCCCACGGCCAGCCGGCTTCTTAAATGCAGCACGAATTGTCCCCCTTATGGCTCAGCGAAGTGATCCGGGGGCATGACACGGCCATGCGTGACGACCTTGTTCCCGCATGCCCCCGCAGCGAGCATCCTGGCATGATCCGCCAGGCTTAGTGATCTTTTTGGGGGAAACCGCGGGCTGCTGCGCCGGGCGCGATCAGGCGAATTCCGGTCACACGGCGGGGACCAGGGTGAAGTAGCGGTCGAGGGCCTCCCGCTCACCCCTCACCTCGAGCCGCTCGGGCGGGATCCGCTTCCAGAGGAACAACATCAGGTCCGAAGCGGTGCCGGTCAGCTCGACGTCGCCGGGTTCGCCGCCTTCGGCGAGCCGGACGTCGTCGCCGTGGAAGCCCGCCGTCCAGTCGCCCATGCCGTCGCTCTGGCGGAACCTGAACCGCTCGCCCGATCCGGGCGGGGCCTGTTTCACGGCTCGCCGGTAGGGCGCCATCACGGTGATGCTCTGGACGACGGCGTCGGCGGCGAGGTCGGCGTCGATCGGCTGGGCGGTGCCGACCGCGCCCTCGGCGTCCCAGCGGTGGACGGCCGCCTCGATGGTCTGCATCCGCAGCCAGAACCCCGTGGTCCGGTCGGGCGACCACGTCCACACCCGCTCGTCGTGGCCGGTCTTCCTGAACGCCGACTCCAGGGCGAAGGCGCCGCTCCCGAACCACTCGATCAGGCTCGGCGGCACCGGTCCCCGTGTCGGCTCCTGCCCTGGGCCCTGCCAGCCGCGCAGGTCCTCGGGGAGGTCGAGGAGCTCGGGGTCCAGCGCCTGCGGCGGCTCCTGGAGCCGTTCGGTGATGATGTGGGCCACGAACCGGTGCACCCAGCCCAGGTGTCCGATCAGATCGGACATCGACCACTCGGGGCACGAAGGCACGATGGGCGCCGTCTCGGCCTCGGCCGCCTTGCGGGCCGCGGTTTCGAAGGCGAGGATCTCGCGACGGAAGTGCGGAAGATGGTCCATCAGATCCTCCCGAGGGGACCGTCATACGGGGGAATCGGGAGCGGGAGGGCCGTCAAGGCTCGAGCGTGCTCTGACCTGCCAGGTCCGCGCATCAGAATCTCCGTTCTCTGAGTTGTTAGATACATGACGGTGTTAAATGATCGCGTGACTCGTCAGGTGCGCACCTCCCCCGGCGCGGCCTACGACACCTCCCACCACCTGCGCGCCGAGTTCGCGCACCTGCGCTCCCAACTGCCCACGCTGTGGTCACGGTCCTCCTTCGTGGCCACGGTCGGCGCGGTGTCGGCCGAGACGGTGCAGAGCTACATCGAGACGCAGCACGAGCGACCCAGAGCAGGTCGCCGTGCGTAGGTCGTTCAAGTTTCCGCTGCGTCCCACCGTCAAGCAGACGGTCGCGCTGGCCGCGTGTCTGGAAGAGCACCGGCAGCTCTACAACGCGGCCTTGGAGCACCGCCGCACCGCATACGCCAGGGCGGGCGTCACGATCCGGTATGGCGAGCAGTCCGGCGAGTTGAAGCACATCCGCGCCGACGACCCCGACGGGCAGGCGCGCTGGTCGTTCTCCTCCCAGCAGGCCACCCTGCGCCGCCTGGACAAGGCGTACGCGGCGTTCTTCAAGCGGGTCCGCGAGGGCCGCACGCCGGGCTTCCCTCGTTTCAAGGGGCGCGGGTGGTTCGACACGGTGGAGTGGCCCAAAGACGGCGACGGCTGCCGCTGGGACTCCCAGCCCGAGCGCCCCACCACCACCTACGTACGGTTGCAGGGCATCGGACACGTACGCGTGCACCAGCACCGCCCGGTCCGGGGCACCGTGAAAACGATCAGCGTGAAGCGGGAGGGCTCCCGCTGGTACGTAATCTTGTCGTGCGAGGGCGTGCCCGCGCAGCCGCTCCCGGCGACCGGCGTGGTGGCCGGGATCGACATGGGTGTGGCGTCGCTGGTCACCACCAGCGACGGCGAGCATCTGGCCAACCCGCGCTCCATGTCCGCCTCCGCCGGACGGCTGGCCGCCGCCCAGCAGGCCCTGGCCCGCAAGAAACGCGGCTCCGAACGACGCCGCAAGGCCGTGGCGCAGATGGCCGCCCTGCACGCGAAGGTGCGACGGCAGCGATGGGACGGCGCGCACAAGGCCGCCCTGACACTGGTGCGCGACTACGACGTGATCGTCCACGAAGACCTGCCGATCACCAACATGACCCGCTCCGCTGCCGGCACCCTCGAACAGCCCGGCCGGATGGTCGCCGCCAAGTCCGGCCTCAACCGGAGCATTCTCGACGCGGGTTGGGGGGTGTTCCTTACGGTCCTCGCGCACAAGGCTGAAAGCGCCGGTCGAGAGCTGATCGCAGTGAACCCCGCCAACACCTCCCGCACATGTGCGCGTTGCGGGCACTGCGCGAGGGAGAACCGCCCCACCCAGGCCGAGTTCGCCTGTACGGCGTGCGGGCATACCGCGCACGCCGACGTGAACGCGGCCACGAACATTCTCAGGGCAGGGCTTGCCCTTCGCCAGGCTGTGGAAGCGGCTTAGCGAGAAGCCGCTCCCTTCAGGGAGCGGAGGAGTCACGGCCTCACTGTGTCATCTCGCGAGACCTCCAATCAGGAGGAGGGCGCGGCTCGCGCGCGGCCCCGCCGCGAGCCGCAGGGGTGGGTACGGCTAGACGAGGCGGGTGACCTGGCCGGTGTCGAGGGAGTAGTAGGCGCCAATGATCTTGAGCCGTTTCCGGGTGACGCGGGGGGCCAGGAGCTTGTCGGCCTTGAGCTTCGCGACCGTGTCGAGGGTGTTGATCCTGATCATCTTGTCCACGTCCCCGTGGGCGCGGTCGTAGGCGGGGCGCAGCGCCTCGACAATGCGCCGCAGCTCGCCGGGCAGCGTGATGCCCTCGTGTAAGGCGTGCGCGGCGGCCGTCACCGCGCCGCAGCGCTGGTGGCCCATGACGACGATCAGGGGAGTGGCCAGTTCCACGGGCCCGTACTCGATGGCGCCGGTCACCAGCGGATCGATCGTCTGGGCGGCGCTGCGGACGGTGAACACATCGCCGATCCCCGCGTCGAAGACGAGCTCAGGGGGGACGCGGGAGTCGATGCAGGAGACGACCACCGCGTAGGGATTCTGCTTCTCGGCGACCTCGGTGCGCCTGGCGAGATCCTGGTGCGGGTGGATCGCGGCGTCGGCGACCCAGCGCCTGTTGCCCTCCCGCAGGGTGGCCCAGGCCTCGTCGGGGGTGACGGGGCGGGTGGCCGACCCGGACGGCCTGGCGGCGCCATACGCGGATCCCGCGCCCGCCAGGAGGCCGCCGGCCACCAGACCGGCGGTGTGGAGGAGCATGCGACGATTAACGATCTTGGACTTCATGGCTGCGATTATGCCGATTTATTGACTTATTTCATGGTGAATTCCGACACAGGCGGCAAGTGGGGAGTTACGGCATCGGAGCCTGTGGATCAACGCGCAGGCGGGAGCGGTACTGGCGGGGCGAGAGCCCGTAGTGCCTGCGGAAGGTCCTGCTGAAGTGGAACGGGCTGGCGAAGCCCGCGGCGGTGGCGACCTGGCCGACGTCCATGTCGGTCACCTCCAGCAGGCGGGCGGCGTGCCGTACGCGCGCCTCCCTGACGGCCTGCATGGGCGCCCTGCCGGTCTGCTGCGCGAACAGGTGGGCGAACCGCGACGGCGACAGCGCCACCGACCCGGCCAGCGATGCCACGGTGTGCGGGGCGTCGGGCTCGGCTGCGATGAGCGCCTCGACCTGCCGGATCCGCGGGTCGCGGCCCTTGTCGGGACCCGCCGCCGAGGCGGTCGCCAGCAGGAGCGCCTCCTCGACGGCGTTGAGGACGAGCTCGCGCGCCTGCGGCGCCGCGGCCACGGCGGGCCGAAACGGCTGCCGCGTGACCGCGGGCGGCGCGCCGTGGCCCGGCCGGCGGGCGTCGGCGTTCGCCCGGCGGAAGGCGCCGTCGAGCCGCTCGTGCACCGCCTCGGACACCCCTCGGACCAGGTGGCAGCGCGAGCCCCGCGCGTACGGGCTCAGCCAGGTCAGCCAGGACGGCCGCGGCTGGAAGTGCACCCACCAGAACGCCCAGTGGCTCGCCTCGGCGGCGACCCGGTAGTGGTGGCCTGTCATGGAGCCCAGCACGATCAGGTCTCCCTGGCCGACCGTGAAAGCCGCCTCGCCCTGCTCGACGTGTCCCGCTCCCGCCTGTGTCCACATCAGCAGCCAGCTCGGCGCGCCCGCCCCGCGGCGCACGGCGTAGCCGGGCGGCTGGTCGAAGTGCCCGACGATCACCAGGTCGGCGGCAGGAACGGACATGTCCTCAGCCGTCGCAGGCATACCTTCCACCGGTTCGGTCTCCTAGCTTGGGAAACAGCCGAATGAGGGAGAGAACCTATCGTGCAGACCTTCGAGGAGCCCCAGGTCAAGGCCTTCCACGAGGCGGGCTTCGCCGTGGTGCGGGGCCTGCTCACCGCCGACGAGGCCGCCGAACTGCGGGAGGAGTTCATGGCTCTGCACGCGGCAGGGCCGATCCCGGGACACTTCACCCCCGGACCGCAGGATCCGGGAGGTCCTTACGACATCCTGCGCGACTACCCCCGTGTCATGCATCCCCACCAGGTCAACGATCTGGCCCTGCGCTACCTGCTCGACTCCAGGCTCGCGGCGATCGTCGGCCGGATCCTCGGCGAGGAGCCGGTGGCAGCCCAGAGCATGTTCTACTTCAAGCCGCCGGGCGCTCGCGGCCAGGCCTTGCACCAGGACAACTTCTACCTGCGGGTCGAGCCGGGCACGTGCGTGGCCGCGTGGATCGCGCTCGACACCATCGACAGGGCCAACGGCGGCCTCGAGGTGGTGCCGGGCACCCACCTGATGGACCTGTTCTGCCCCGAGGAGGCCGATCCCGGCCTCTCCTTCACCAGGGAGTACGTCCCGCCCCCACCCGGGCTGGCGCGGGTGCCTGTCGACATGGAGCCGGGCGACGTGCTGTTCTTCAACGGCAACCTCGTCCACGGCTCCGAGCCCAACTCGACGGCCGACCGCTTCCGCCGTAGCTTCATCTGCCACTACGTCGGCGCCTCCACCGAGCGGATCTCCTCCTACTACCCGACGCTCACCATCGGGGGCGAGCGGGTCTTCTTCGCGGAGGCGGTGGGCGGCGGCCCGTGCGGCACCGAAGGGCCCGCAGGACCGCACTGATCAGGCGCGGGGTCAGCCCAGCCGGGACACCTGGTAGTGGCTGATGAGCCAGGCGTCGCCGATCCGGCGCACGATCACGCTGAGATTCACCGTCAGCGTCGGCCGGTCGGTGAAGGAGAAGTCGACGCTGAGGTAGCCGAGGACCAGATCGTCGGCGAGGCGCCGGGTCTCCAGGATGTCGTACTCGGCGGTCAGGCCGACCTGCTGCGCGTCGTAGTACGCGGCCACGCCCTCCGGACCGACGCTGTACGGGCGCAGGCCCTGGAAGATCGCGTCGTCGGTGAAGTTCGACGCGACGCGCTTCGGGTCGTGGGCGTCGACGCCGGACTTCCACTGATCGAGAACGGTTCGGAGGATCTCAACCTCGGTGCCTGTCATGGTGGTCTCCGTTGCTGGACGTGTGGACGGGTGGGTCAGAGCCGAGCGGCCAGCCGGGTCATGATCGTGGCCGCGGGCTCGTCGGTGGCGTGCCTGAATCCCGTACCGGCCCACAGATGGACGCGTTCCGGGTCGCCGGCCGCCGCGGCGGCTCTGCGCATGCCGCTGGTCAGGTGGTGCAGGGCCGGGTAGCCGTAGGGGGCGAGCTCGCTGTACCGGGCGGTGAACTCGTTTCGCAGCGCCCGCGCGGGCCGTCCGGTGAACGCGTGCGTCAGCACCGTGCCCGTCCTGGCCGGGTCGGCGAGCGCGGCCTTGTGGGTGGCCGAGCCGCCGGCCTCGTCGCTGCGCAGCAGGACGGTGCCGATGGCGACGGCGTCAGCCCCGGCCCGGATCGTGGCGGCGACGTCGTCCGCGGTCGCCAGGCCGCCGGCGGCGATCACCGGCAGGTCGACCGCGCGCAGGACCGCGGCGACGAGGTCGGTGATCGGGATGTCGGCGAGCGGCCGCGTCGGGGTGAGGGTGCCGGAGTGGCCTCCGGCCGCCGCGGCCTGTACCGCCAGCGCGTCGACACCGGCGTCGGCCGCGGCCTTGGCCTCGTCGACGGTGGTGACCGTCTGCACGAGCAGCGCCCCGGTGGCTCGCAGCACGGCGAGGTCGCCACGGCTCGGAATGCCGAAGGTGAAGCTCACGACGGGCACGGGGTGGGCGCGCAGGACGTCGAGTTTGTCGTGCCAATGGTCGTCGTCCTCGACCGGCGTGGCGGTGTCGAGCGCGATGCCGTAGCGGGCGGCCTCGGCGGCGACGAGGCCGGCGTAGCGGCGGAACGCCGCGAGGTCGACCGGCACCGGGTTGGGGACGAAGAGATTGACGCCGAACGGCACGGACACCCCGGCGACCGCGACGATCTCGTCGGTGAGAGCCTGCGGTGTCTTGTATCCGGCGGCCAGGAATCCGAGGCCGCCGGCGCGGGCCGCCGCGCTGACGAGCGCCGGGGTGCCTGGGCCGCCTGCCATCGGCGCGGCGATCACTGGAAGGTCGAGTCCGAGGGCACTGGCGAGTGCGGTGGGCATCCGCTCTCAACTCCCGACGTGGGTGGTGGGCCGGCTGGACAGGGGTCCGTCCGTGGCCGGCTTCATGGCCACCGCGCCGACGAGGGCTTCATGGGTCTCTGGGGGGCATCGGGGAAGCGCCGGTGATGACCGCGACTTTCTGTGTGCTCATGCCTCAATAGTGCCCACGACCAGCGGATATCCGCCACGACGGTGGCGTCCGCGACCCTCATCGCCTCCGGCGAGGCGCTCACCCACGGCGTCGGCTCGCTCGGCCTCGACGCCGACACGGCCTGGATCCCGGCGGGCGACCCCAACCGCGTCACCGGGACGGCAGGCCAGGGTCACTCGGGTGCGGTGACAACGGCGTGACCGTGTCGTGCCGCCAGGCGCGCAACGGCACGACGACGCTCCCGTCGGCCGGAGATCACATGATCGCCAGCTGCCCGCCGTCGATGACCAGCTCGGTGCCGTGGATGAAGGCCGCGTCGTCGGAGGCCAGGAAGGCGTATCCCGCCGCGACCTCCTCCGCGAGCCCCGCGCGGCCGAGCGGGATGTGGTCGCGCTCGTATGACGAGACGAAGTCGTCGGCGAGCTCGGCCGAGATCGCCGAGTTGAGCGGCGTCGCGATGTAGCCGGGGCACAGCGCGTTCACCCGGATGCCGTGCTTGCCGAGCTCGACGGCCATGGTCCTGGTGAGCAGCAGCACGCCGCCCTTGGAGGCGTTGTAGTGGGCGTAGTCCGCCTCGCCGCCCAGGCCGTTGGTGGAGGACATGTTCAGGATGACGCCGCCCTCGCCGCGCTCCACCAGGTGGCGGGCCACGGCCTGGGCGACGAGGAACATGCCGCGCAGGTTCACCGCGATGATCTGGTCCCAGTGGCCGGGGGTGATCTCCAGGAACGGCTCGCGCCATGCCGTACCGGCGTTGTTGATCAGGACGTCGACGCCGCCCATCGCGGCGATCGCGCCCTCCACCAGCCGGGCCACGTCGGCCTCCGCGCGGACGTCGCCCGACAGGCCGCTCACCTCGCCCAGCGAGGACAGCTCGGACACGGTCGCCTCGACCTCGGCCTCGTCGAGCCCGCCGAGCACGACCCTGGCGCCTTCCTCGAGGAACCTGCGGGCCGTGGCGGCGCCGATGCCGCTGCTGCCGCCGCTGATCAACACTCGCTTGCCGGCGAGTCCGCGCATGGGTGTGTCCCCGCTTTCAACGCACCGCGCCGCGGGCCGCGACGCGTAGCTCGGTGATGACCTGTCCCTCTTCGACGCCGTGGACGACGTCGAAGAGGTTGACGACGGAGCAGGCGTGGCTCGGGATGAGCAGCGCCCGCGTCCCCACGGGCAGCTCGCCGTGGTGACCCGGCTCCAGATGGGCGACCGCGTGCTCCTCGTTCAGGAACTCCATGTGCGCGTACGGCACGCCCGCGACCCTGATCCAGTCGGGCGAGCCGCTGCCGTCGGAGGTGAGGCACTTGGTCCCCGCGTCGAACACCACGCGCTCGGGCGTGGGCCGGGCGATGACGGTGGCCAGCACGCGGGCGGCCGTGGTCGCCTCGCTCGCCACGCCCAGGCGCATCATCGAGGCGTCGTTGAAGATGTAGGTGCCCGGCCTGATCTCGGTCACGCCCGCCACCCCCGCGACGTGCCTGGCGGTGGGCGTGGAGCCGACGCTGATCTCGCGCAGCTCGATGCCGTCGCGGGCGCACAGCTCGGCGGTGGCCACCAGGTCCGCGCCCTCGCGGCGGGAGGTTTCGGCCAGTTCCTCGGCGGTGCGGGAGTGGTAGGCGTGGCCGGCCAGCGTGAGCAGCCCCACGACCTCGACGCCGGGGATCGCGGCGATCTCGGCGACCAGGTCGGCCGTGGGCCGGCCCGGCGGGCGGCCCAGGCGGTGCTGGCCGGTGTCGACCTCCACCAGCACCTCCACGGGCGGCCCGCCCAGACGGCCGAGCCCCGCGGCGACCTCGGGGGAGTCGAGGCTGACCCGCACCCTGGCGCGCTCGCGCAGCGCGGCCAGGCGGCGCAGCTTCGGCTCGCCCCAGATGGGAAAGGCCAGCAGGATGTCGTCGATCCCCGCGTCGGCCATGATCTCGGCCTCGCCCAGCTTGGCGCAGGTGATGCCGCTCGCCCCCGCCTCGAGCTGCATCCTGGCCAGCTCGGGCATCTTGTGGGTCTTGATGTGCGGCCGGAGCCTGACGCCGTTGCGCGCCGCCACCTTGGCCATCTCCGTCACGTTGGTTCTGACCACGTCGAGGTCGATGACGAGCGCGGGAGTGTCGATCTCGGGGTACATCGATGGACCGCCCCTCTCGAAGTTCCCACGAAAGTAGCACCAATTCCGCATAGCGTACCAGCATTCCGTTATACGGAATCCAGTGGTGGCTGCGGAAGCCTCTTGACAGCCGCACCACATGCTGGTGTTCTTGCGCTGATTCGGAACAGCATTCTGTATTGCGGAATTAGGAGCACCCAATGAGACTCGGCACCGTGCGAGTCGGCGAGACACGTTTCGCCGCGACGGAGCGTGAGGGACTCTGGTACGCGTTGGACGTTCCCCCCGGCACCCCACTGAAGGCGGTCCTGGCCGAGGGGCCCGAGGAGTTCGGGCGCCTGGCGGTCTCGGCCGCCAGGCCCCTCGCGGGAGCGATGCCCGTGGCGCCGCTGAAACCGGGAAAGATCGTGGCGATCGGGCTCAACTACCTCGACCACATCCGTGAGGCGGGGATGGACAGGCCCGAGCGTCCGCTGATGTTCGCCAAGTTCCCCTCCAGCGTCATCGGTCCAGGTGAGCCCATCGTCATCGACGCCGACCTGACCGAGCGGGTGGACTGGGAGGTCGAACTGGCGGCCGTCATCGGGACGCCGCTGCGCCACGCGAGCCCGTCGCGGGCGCTGGCGGGGGTGGCCGGATACACCGTGGCCAACGACGTCTCGGCCCGCGACCTGCAGTTCGCCGACGGCCAGTGGACGCGCGGCAAGAGCCTGGACACCTTCTGCCCGCTCGGCCCCGCCATCGTGACCCCCGACGAGCTGGGCGACCCGCAGGCGCTGCGGCTGTGGACGGCCGTCAACGGCGAGACCGTGCAGGACTCGAGCACGGCCGAGATGCTGTTCGGCGTCGCCGAACTGCTGGCCTACTGCTCGCGCGCCTTCACCCTCGAACCCGGTGACGTCGTGCTGACAGGCACCCCGTGGGGTTGCGGCGAGTTCATGGACCCGCGCAGGTCCCTGCGTCCCGGCGACACCGTCGAGGTGGGCGTCGAAGGCATCGGCACGTTGAGCAACCCCGTGGCAGGAGGCCCGCGTTGAAGGCATTGGTGTTCACCGGCCCCGGCGTCGTCGAGATCCTCGACGTGGCCGAGCCGGAGGTCGGTGAAGGCGAGGTCCTCGTTCACGTGGTCACCTCGGGCATCTGCGGCAGCGAGCTGCACGGGGTCAGGACGCCCGGCTTCAGGGTGCCGCCGCTGGTGATGGGGCACGAGTTCGCCGGCCGTACGGACGACGGGACGCAGGTGGTCGTCAACCCGATCCTGTCGTGCGGCACGTGCGACGTGTGCGCGATGGGGTTGCGCAACGTGTGCAGGAACCGGCGGATCGTCGGCGTGCACCGGCCGGGCGGTTTCGCCGAGCGCGTGGCCGTGCCCGCCGCGGCCGTCACGGCGCTGCCCACGAAGCTGGACTGGACGGCGGCGGGCATCGTGGAGCCCGCGGCGAACGCGGTGCACGCGTGGTGGTTGGCCGGAGCTCCCGCCGGAGCCCGCGTGGGGGTCATCGGCGCGGGCGCGATCGGTCTCGCCTGCCTGCAGGTCGCCCTCTCGGGCAAGGCCGCCAGGATCGAGGTGGCCGACCGCTCGGAGAGCCGCCGCGCGATCGCGGCCCGCCTCGGCGCGGACGCCGCCGTGGCGGAGCTGACCGGCGAGTACGACGTGATCTTCGACGCGGTGGGCGCCGCCGTCACCCACGAACAGTCGGTCGCGCTGCTGCGGCCTGGCGGGGTCGCGGTGTGGCTGGGCCTGGCCGACGACGTCGCGGGCTTCGACGCCGCGGCGCTCGTGCGCGGCGAGAAGCGGGTGCTCGGCTCGTTCGCCTACACCGACGCGGACTTCGCCACGGCCGCCGAGCTGGTCGGCGGCTGGGACCTCAGCTGGGTCGACACCTTCCCGTTGATCGAGGGAGCGGTGGTCTTCACCACCTTGATGAACGGTCACACTGTTCCCGTCAAGGCCCTGCTCACCCCCTGAACCGAGGCAGCCGTGGACATCTCCCTCTCCCAGTACCGGCCGATCTCCCAGCTCACCGTGCCGGTCCATCTCGTCGACCGGGCCCGCGTGCCCGCCGTGGACGCGCACATCCACCTCGGCCGCTGGCTCACCGACGACGGCGACTGGATGGTCAAGGACGTGCCCGCGCTGCTGGAGACGATGGACGAGCTCAACCTGCGGGGCATGGTCAACCTCGACGGCCGCTGGGGCAGGGAGCTCGCCGCGAATCTGGAACGTTACGATGCCGCCCATCCAGGCCGGTTCGCCACGTTCTGCCACGTCGACTGGTCGCGGACCGCCGAGCCGGGATCCGGCTTCGGCGAGCGGCTGGCCGCGCAGCTGCGGGCCTCGGTGGCCGAGGGCGCGGCAGGGCTCAAGGTGTGGAAGGACGTCGGCCTTCGCCGCCGCGACCACCGCGGCGAGCTGGTCATGCTCGACGACGAACGGCTCGCGCCGCTGTGGGCCGCGGCGGGGGAGCTCGGCATCCCGATCGCCCTGCACACCGCCGACCCCGTCGCGTTCTTCCAGCCGATCGACGAGCGCAACGAGCGGGTCGAGCAGCTGATGGCCCGCCCCGACTGGGCGTTCTCGGGGCCGGAGTTCCCCCGATTCGAGCGGCTGATGGAGGCGATGGAGGCGATGGTCGCCGCCCATCCGGCGACGACCGTGATCGGCGTCCACGCGGGATGCTGGCCGGAGAACCTCGGCTGGGTCGGCGGCATGCTCGACCGCTACCCCAACTTCCACATCGACATCGCCGCCCGCCTCGCCGAACTGGGGCGCGCCCCGCGCGCGACGCGCGAGCTGGTGCTGCGTCACCCGGACCGCGTGCTGTTCGGGACCGACGAGATCCCGCCCGACCCCGACGTGTACCGCATCCACTTTCGCTTCATGGAGACCGCCGACGAGGCCTTCGCCCACTCGACGGAGGACCCGCCGCTGATGGGACGCTGGACCATCAGCGGGCTCGACCTGCCCGACGACGTGCTCGGGCAGGTCTACGCCGGCAACGCGCTCAGACTCGTGCCGAGGCTGGCGTGAACGGGTGGCCCCGCGCGCGGCAGGGCCACCGCGCCCGCTCACTTACACGGCTTGTACGGCTTGTCGTGCAGCGAGTAGTCGGTCGCCTTCTTGATGGAGTTGAACTTGAGCTGGTTCGCCTTGGTGCAGAAGCTCGAGGGCGAGGTCTTGTACTCCACCTGGAAGACCGGCTTGCCCGCGCTGACGAAGGCCGACAGGTCGCCGCACTCCTTGAACTGGAAGCACTCCTCGTTGACGGCGTAGTCGAAGACCGACACCAGGTCGTCGATCTGGCTGAGGTCGTTCTTCAGCGCGACGGACAGACCCTTCCTGTGGGCGATCTCGGCCAGGGCCTTGTTGTAGATCAGCTGGGTCGCCGGGCTGATGTCCCAGCCCGTGACCTGCTTGCCCTCCTCGTGGGCGTGCACGACGTCGAACTCGACCCCGTCGAACCCTGCCTGGACGCACTTGTCGACGCGGGGCTCCATCATCTTCAGGAGGAAGTCACGCTGACCCTTGTCGTTGTTGATGTTGGCCCAGCGCTCGTTCGGGAACTCCTCGCTGAACGGGTTGCCCAGCAGGGAGTTGCCGTGGCTCTTGTGCCAGTCGACGAACTCCTGGTAGTCGGGCCTGAACTCCTCGATCGACCCCGCGTCGATGTAGCAGATGGCCTTGGCGCCCTTGGCGTGGATGGCGTTGACGCCCGCGGTGTTGAGCGTGGTGTTGTTGCCCGCGATCTCGGCGTCGACGTACAGGTCGATGTCGAAGACGGTCGGCCGCACGCAGGCGCCGCCGGTCTGCGGGACCTCGCAGATGTTGACGTTGATGCCGCCGGTCGAGGCGAAGGCCGCGTTGCCCTGGAGCTGGTACTGCCAGCGGCTCTGCACCGGCGGGCGCCAGATCGCCGCGCTCGCCGACGCCCCGGAGCCCTTGGCGGTGCCGGGGGCGGCTGTCGTGGTGGCGGCCTCGGCGGACGCCGTGAGGCCGAGCGCGGCGACCGGCAGTAACGCCGTGACCGCGGTCAACCGAGTGTAGATCGATCGGAGACTAACCAACGCACTCTCCTTCTATTCCATATCGCGGAATGATATTCCGCCATTAAGGAAATCGGGCAAGATCGGAGGTTGTCAACCTTCCTCTTGATGTCGAGAATTCCGCAAAACGGATGAACAGCGTCACTCCTCCGCGGACACTAGATCTTTCCGCCTAGCGGAACTCTAGTCTGTATCGCGGATGGGTGGCTATACTCACCGCACGCAGTGGGCCCCCTCGCCCGCCGTGCTCTGTGGAGGGAACCCCATGGCACGCATCGTCTTCATCGGCGCCGGCAGCGTCGAGTTCACCAAGAACGTCCTCTCCGACATCCTGACATTTCCGGAGCTCGGGGAATCGACCCTGGTTCTGCACGATATCGACCCCGAGCGGCTGGCCACGGCCGAGGCCATGGCCGGCTGGATGGTCACGGAGCTCGGGCTTGGCGCCAAGGTGGAGGCGCACCTCGACCGCCGAGCCGCCGTGGACGGCGCCGACTACGTGATCAACGAGATCGCCGTAGGCGGGTACGCCGCCACCCGTTTCGACTTCGAGATCCCCCGTCGCTACGGCCTGCGCCAGACGATAGCCGACACTCTCGGTATCGGTGGCATCTTCCGGGCGCTTCGCACCATTCCGGTGATGGTGGGCCTGGGCAACGACCTGGCCGAGCTGGCGCCGGACGCGCTGCTGCTCAACTACACCAATCCGATGGCGATGATCCCCCGTGCCGTCTACCAGGGAACGCCCTTCAAGAACGTCGTCGGCCTCTGCCACTCCGTCCGCGACACTCAGGCCAGGCTGGCCTCCCTGGTGGGCATGCCGGAGGAGGAGGTCTCGTTCGTCACGGCGGGCGCCAACCACCAGGCGTTCGTGCTCAAGTTCGAGCACAAGGGCCAGAACCTGTACCCGGCGCTCGACGAGGTCATCGCCGGCGACCCCGAGTTGCGCAGGACCGTCAGGGTGGAGATGTACCGCCGCTTCGGCTACTTCCCCACCGAGTCCAGCGAGCACGGCTCGGAGTACCTGCCCTGGTTCCTGCACCACGACGACCAGGTCGAGCACTTCCGCATCCCGGTCGAGATCTACCTGCGCTGGTCGGAGGAGAACCTCGACACCTACGAGGAGACCAGGCGCAGGCTGGCCGCGGGGGAAGGCGTCGAGATCGAGCCCGCCATGGAGCTGGCCTCCGAGGTCATCCACTCCATCGAGACCGGCACCTCGAGAGTCGTCCACGGCAACGTGCGCAACGACGGGCTGATCGCCAACCTGCCCGCCGACGCGTGCGTCGAGGTGCCGTGCCTGGTGGACAGGTCGGGCATGCACCCGACCAGGATCGGCGAGCTGCCGCCCCAGCTGGCCGCGCTGAACAGGACGTTCCTGAACGTGGGCGACCTGACCGTGAGGGCGGCGCTCGAAGGCCGCCGCGATCACGTCTACCATGCCGCCATGCTCGATCCCAACGCTTCGGCGACGCTCACGCTCCAGCAGATCCACGACCTCGTCGACGAGATGATCGCGGCCCACGGCGATCTGCTTCCCGAGGGTGTCCGATGAGGCGCGCGCTGGCCGCCGCCGCGGTCGTCACCCTTGTCGCCACCGGCTGCGGGGGTGGTGGCGACACGCGGGACGAGCAGCCGGCGGGCGGACCCGTCGAGATCACCATCTGGCACGGCCAGGAGGACGCCTCCGCCAAGTCGATCGAGAAGCTGGTCGACCAGTTCAACCGGAGCCACCCGGACATCAGGGTCAACACCGAGTCCGGCGGAGCCACGGCCGACGGCATGCTGCCCAAGATCACCGCGGCGCTCACCTCCGACGCCTACCCGGACATCGCCTACCTCTACGGCTCGTGGGCGCCCAACATCGCCAGGAACCCGAAGACGGCCGACCTCGCGGAGTTCGTCAAGGACCCGGCCGTCCAGTGGGACGACTTCTGGGCCAACGAGCGCGAGGCCGTCACCATCCAAGGCAAGGTCATCGGCTTCCCCGCCGTGGTCGACAACATGGTCGTCCTCTACAACAAGAAGGTGCTGGCCAAGGCCGGCGTCCAGCCGCCCAAGGCGGGCTGGACCTGGGACGACTTCAGGGCCATGGCCAAGCAGGCCACCAACGCCAAGGACGGCGTCTTCGGCACCACCTGGCCGATCAGCGGCGGCGAGGAGGCGGTCTGGGGTCTGTGGCCGATGGTCTGGCAGGCCGGCGGCGAGATCCTCGGGCCCGACAACAAGAAGGCGGTCTTCAACTCCGCGGCGGGTCAGCAGGCACTCGGCAGGCTGCGCGGCATGGCGGTCGACGACAAGTCCGTCTACCTCGACTCCAGCCCTTCGGAGAAGGGCCAGAAGCTGTTCGAGTCTGGACGGCTCGGCCTGTTCCTGTCGGGACCGTGGGTGCTGCCCGACCTGCAGGCGGCCAAGGTCGACTACGGCGTCTCGCCGCTGCCGGGCACGAACGGCAACCACGAGACCATCTCTGGGCCCGACAACTGGGTGGTCTTCGACCACGACGAGCGCAGGGTCAAGGCTTCGGCCACGTTCCTGGCCTGGCTGACGGCCGCCCAGCAGCAGCTGGTGTGGATGAGTGACACGGGCTCGCTGCCGATCAGGGAGTCGATCACCAAACTGCCCGGCTACCAGGACTACCTCGACAAGTACCGGGGCATCGACGTGATCTCGGCCAACCTGGCCAACGCCAAGCGGGTCAGGCCGGCGACCACCAGATACCCGAGGGTGTCCGCCTTCGTGGCCGAGGCCATCGCGCAGACCCTGCTCGGCAAGAGCGACGCGAAGACGGCACTCGACGAGGCCGTCGCCAAGTCGGACGCGGCGCTGGCCGTACCGGGATCATGAGCAGCACCGCGCTCAGCGCATCCACCCGCGCGCGCAGGCGCCCGAAAGACCGTAGGAAGCTCGGCGACAACATCGCGGGCTGGTCCTTCGCGGGACCGGCGACGCTGGTCATCCTGGGGTTCTCGCTGGTGCCCATGGCATGGGCCCTGGCGCTGTCGTTCACCGACTCCGACCTGATGACGCCAGGGCGCAACGTCGGGCTCGACAACTACCGGGCGCTGCTCGAGGACCCGGTGTTCTTCCAGGCCCTGCGGAACACCGGGCTGCTGCTGGTGCTCTACATCCCCACATCGCTGATCGCGGGCCTGCTGGTCGCGGTGCTGCTGAACAGGAAGGTACGCGGCATCGGGTTCTACCGGACCTGTTTCCTCGTGCCCTACATCGTCTCGGCCACCGCCACAGGCCTGCTCATGGGCTTCATCTTCGACCGCGACTTCGGCCTGGCCAACGGGCTGCTCGCCAAGCTGGGGCTGCCCATCCAGGGGCTGCTCAGCAGCCCCTCGCAGGCGATGTTCGTCCTGACGCTGATCTTCTTCTGGACGCGCTTCGGGTTCTCTGTGGTGATCTACCTGGCCGCGATCCAGGAGATCAGCAAGGAGGTGATGGAGGCCGCCTCGATCGACGGCGCGGGGCGGTGGACCACGTTCAGGCACATCATCGTGCCGTCGGTGCGCCCGATGACGATCTTCCTGGCGGTCTGGGGCGTGATCGACGCGCTGCAGTTCTTCGACCTGGTCATGACCACGACGAAGGGCGGCCCCGCCAACGCGACCGTGACCATCGTCTACTACGTCTGGCAGCTCGCCTTCACCTACTCCACCGCCGGGTACGGCGCGGCCGTGGCGTACGTGCTGTTCGCCGGAACCCTGCTGCTGATCGTCGTGGGCCTGCTGGTCGCGCGGCGGAGGGGAGCCACGGCATGAGACGCCTCCGCCTGCCCAGCAAGTGGCACCTGGTGCTGGCGCCCATGTCGGCGGTGGTCCTGCTGCCGTTCGTCTGGCTGGTGCTCAGCTCGGTGATGACCCAGGCCGAGCTCAACAGGTTCCCGCCGGCGATCTGGCCGGAGGGCATCGACCTGGGCGGCTACCGCACGGTCATCGAGCGCTCGAACTTCCTGCGCTGGTTCGTCAACAGCGTCGTCGTCTCGGGGGCGATCGTGCTGGCCCAGGTCGTGCTGTGCAGCATGGCGGGCTACGCGTTCGCCAGGATCAGGTTCGTCGGCTCCAAGCTGGTCCTGGTCCTGGTCATCGCCACCGCGCTGATCCCGTTCCAGCTGACGGTGATCCCGACCTTCCTGATCTTCAACAAGGTGGGGCTCACCGACACGCTGGGCGCGCTGATCGTGCCGCAGCTCAGCTCGGCGGTCGGCATCTACCTGATGACCTCCTTCTTCCAGTCGTTCCCCAAGGAGCTGGAGGAGGCCGCGCGCATCGACGGCTGCTCGCGCGTCGCGGTGTTCTACCGGGTGGTGCTGCCGGTGGCCAGGCCCGCCCTGGCGGCGCTGGCCGTCATCACGTTCATCACGGCATGGAACGACCTGTTCTGGCCGCTGGTGGCGATCAACTCGGAGGACAACTACACGGTCCAGGTGGGGCTGACGACCTTCCAGGGCCAGCACCGCGCCGACTGGCCGGCGATCATGGCGGGGACGGTGCTCACGACCCTGCCGGTGCTCGCGGTGTTCCTCTTCGGCCAGCGCCGGTTCGTCCAGGCGCTGACCGGCGCGGTCAAGGGCTGACGGGCCGGGCGCCGGCCGTCCGGCGGGGAGATCCGCGCGCTCCCCGCCGGACGCTCACATCTGCTCCGCCACCGCCCGCTTCAGGGCGTTGCCCACCTCTTCCATCCTGGCGGGTGACATGCGGTCCTTGATCGCCGTCACGCTCACCGCGGCGACGGGCGCGGTCCTGCCCATGAAGACGGGGGCGGCCACGCACCGCACGCCGTGCTCGTTCTCCTCCAGGTCGAGCGCGTAGCCGCGCTGCCGTACCTGGTCGAGGTGGGTGGCCAGCTTCGCGGGATTCGTGATCGTGTTGCGCGTCCTGGCCGACAGCGGGCCGTACCTGTCGGCCCACGCCTTGATCGCCTCGTCGGTCGGATACGTCCAGGCCAGCAGCGCCTTGCCGACGCCTGTGCAGTGGGCCGCGTTGCGGCCGCCCACGACCGAGGTCATCGTGATCGACCGCACCGCCTCGACCTTGTCGAGGTAGACGACCTCGCTGCCGTCGAGCATGGCCATGTGCACGGTCTCGGTGAACTCCTCGCTCAGCCGCAGCAGCAGCGGCCGCACCAGCGTGCGCAGGTCCATCGTCTCGTAGAACCTGAAGGCCGTCGCCAGCATCTCGGTGCCGAGGAAGTAGGGGCCGCCGGGCTCTGGCTGGGCGGCGAACCCGCGATGCTTGAGCGCGCCGAGCAGGCGGTGGAGCGAGCTCTTGGGGAGGCCGAGCCTGGTGGCGAGCTCGTCGAGCGTAACGCCCCTGCTGTGTTTTCCGATCTCCTGCAGGATGAGCAGGGCGCGATCGACACTGCCGACGGGGGACTGGGCCTCAGCCACTGCACTCTCCTCATGTTCCGCTTTGTGGAATGCTATCGCGTAATGCGGAACTTGGCGCGTTCCGTATTCTCCTACCTCACGTCACGGCGACGATCCTCGCCTCCTTCAGCACGCCCCGCTCGATGGTCAGCACCCCGATCGTGCCGTACGGCTGGCGGCGCCGGTCGGTGGGCGAACCGGGGTTGAAGATGCGCAGCCCCTCGCCCGACTCGTCCAGCGGGATGTGCGAATGCCCGAACACGACGAGGTCGGCCTCAGGGAACAGCCTGCGCATCCGCCCGAGCCTGCCCTTGGCGGGGCCGCTGTCGTGGATCATGCCCACCCTGAGACCGTCGAGGGTCAGCTCCAGGATCTCCGGCGCCGGCACGTCAGGACCGTCGTTGTTGCCCTTGACCACGTGCACGGGCGCGAACGCGGCCAGCTCGTCCAGCACGGAGGGCACGCACACGTCTCCGGCGTGCAGGATCGCGTCCGCGCCGCGCAGCCGGTCGGCCACCGGCGGCGGGCACGACTTCCAGCGGCGCGGCGCGTGCGTGTCGGACAGCACCACGACGTTCATGAGCTGCCCATACCCGTCAGCCGCCGAAATAGGTGACCGCGTTCTTCGTGGCCACCGAAGTCCACGGCACGATGAGGACGCCGCCGTCGCGCTCGAACACCTTGGCGTTGTCGCCCTCGGTGCCGAACTCCTGCGGCAGCGTCGCCACGGGGGTCGCCTTGCCCGAGGCCGCGTCGAGCCGCACCAGCCGGGGAGCCAGGTCCCGCCGGTCGCCCACCTCCAGCGCCAGCAGCCCCTTGTCGTCGGCGCGGACGTAGGTGAGCTTGGTGGCGTTGGTGCCCGACGACTCCCACAGCCGCTTGCCCGTCCTGAGGTCGAAGGCCAGCGCCGTGTTGCGCGAGCGCAGCTCGTTCGGCACGTTCTCGGGGAACGACGCCAGATACAACCGGTCCCCGTGGACGGCGTAGCGGTGCTCCTCGGCCATGCCGTCGAACATCGCGACCTTGTTCATGGTCAGCATGTCCACATGGCCGGCCTTGACCTCGACCTTGCGGCCCTGCTCGTCGAAGGCGACGAACGTGTCCTCGCCCCCGCGCTCCACGTGGACGATGACGGGCTCGGCCGACAGGACAGAGGGGCCGAGACCGAGCTCGCCCATCGGGTACCGCCTGACCGGCTTGCCGCTGTGCGGGTCCAGCACCTCGACGCGGTTCGGGGTGCCGGCGAACGCGCAGTCGTAGATCGCGACCACCCGGGCGGCGGCCGCGTGGGCGTCCTCGAGGTGGCAGCCTTCGGGCGGCGCGGCGGTCCACCGCTTGGCGCCGTCGGACAGGCGATAGCCGTACACCGTCTCGTCCACCGACACCACCACCATGTCGCCCGCGCCCATCACCTGCGGCGCGGTGAGCGTGTTGGACAGGCTGGACTTCTCCGCCGGGATGTCGATCTTCCAGGTGAGCCGGCCCTTGGCCGCGTCCACCCCTGCCAGGTGGTCGCACAGGCTGGCGCTGCCGTACGCGACCGCGGCCTTACCCGCCGCCAGCTCGGCGGTGGCCCCGCACAGCTGCTCGTCAGGGGAGGGCACCCCCCAAGCCCGCTTGCCGCTCTTGAGGTCGTAGGCGAGCAGGCCGTCCTTCTGGGCCCGGATGATCGTGGTGTCGGTCAGCCAGGCGGCGAAGGCCAGGCCTGTGGTGAAGTCGGTGCTGTCGGCGTTGGTCAGCGGGACCGCCCACTGGCCGAGCGCCTGCGCGTCGCCGGTCTGCGCGTTGCCCTGAGCGGTCGCCCGCCCGGACCCCGGGCCCGTGGTGGCCACGAACCACGCGGTGCCCGTGCCCACGGCCAGCAGCACCACGAGGCCGAGCACGACCAACAGCGCGGTGCGGCCCTTGTTCCGCGGCGGCTGTTGACGGGGGTAGGTCGGGCCAGGTGGGTAGGGCGGCTGCGGGTTCCACTGACCGGCGGGCCCTGGAGGCGGTCCATAGGAAGGCGGACCCGCCGGTCCACTGGGAGGGCCGTAAGAGGGCCCGCCTGCCGGTCCGTAGGCGGGCCGGCCCGCCGGTCCACTGGGCTGACCTGCCGGTCCGCCGGGCGAGCCTGCCGGTCCACTGGGCTGGCCGTATGGGGTTTGCGCCTGGTTCGGCGGTGGCCCGTAGACAGGCGGGCCGTATGGGGGTGGCGCCTGGTTCGGAGGGCCGTACGGGGGCTGTCCGCCGTACTGCTGTCCGTTGTGCTGATCGGTCATCCGCGTTCCCCCATCACGCCAGCTGCCGGCGGACGAAGGCCGCCCACTCCCGCTCGAACTCCGCCTTGCTCACACCGAGCGCCTCGAACAGCGCCGCCTCGCTGTCGTCGCCCCGCGCCTTGTACGCCGCGGCCACGCCCTCTGCCACCTCGCGCTCGCCGTACTTCTCGGCGATGAAGCGCATGGCGAGGTTGCCCATGAAGTAGTGGGCGTTGATCAGGTTCTTATACTCCCAGAACACGTTGTCGGGCAGCCGGCCGTCGAACGGCCTGGCCAGCCGTCCCGCCAGGTAGGCCCTGCCCTGCTGGTAGCGGCGCACCTGGGCGACGCGCTGGTGCCGCGTGGCGACGTAGTCGGCGAAGCCCTCGACGACCCAGTTGGGCTTGCCGAACAGTGAGAACTCGGCGCTGTCGAGGCTCGCCACCAGGGAGTGGGCGATCTCGTGCTGGCTGACCTCCCTGATGCCCGCCGTGTCGGCGAAGAAGGACGAGGTGGTGTCGAGCACGATCCTGCTGCCGCCGATCCTGATGCTGCCGCCCGAGCCCCAGCTGGGCATCGGGATCGACACGCCCGCCTCGTGCGCCTTCTCCTTGCGGAACAGGCTGCCCAGCTGCGCCTGGCCCTTGGCCAGCGCGACCACGAACCCGATCGGCACCGCCGCGTCCGGTGGGCCGTTGCGCCGCCAGAAGTCCAGGTCGGTGGTGGTGGCCTCGGCGACGGTCGGCGCGATGCGCTTGGCGAGCGCGGCGTCCTCGGGCCTGGCGAGGACGACGCTGGTGCCCGCCTTCACCACGGCGACGTCGGGCCAGATGTCCCACGGGCCCGGGTAGTACACGGTCTTGGAGCCCTCGCCGCCCGTGATCGACGGCGGCGCGCCGGCCACCTTGGTGACGACCAGGGGCGCGTCGGCCGAGGCCTTCCGGATCGTCCAGCGGTACCACTCCGACACCGGCTTCAGGTCGATGCCGGTGAACCGGTGTACGAACGCGACGTCCTGGGTGAACGTCACACCGCGCCCGAAGTTGTCCTCGGCGCGGCCGTTGCGGCGCAGCGTCTCGTAGGACATCTGGCTCAACGGCATCTTGCGCAGGTTGGCGAAGAGCCTGGCCTGGTCGCGGACGAGGGTGGCGTTCCCCCGGTCGAAGATCGAGGTGAACGCCTTGGCGTCGCCCGAGTTCAGCGCTTCGCCGTGCGTCTTGAGCAGCGCGGCGATCTCCTCGTCGGTGACCACGACGGCGTTGGGGTCCTGGCCTTGGCCGCTCGGCCCTGGGCTGGCCTGCCCCTCGCCTGCCGCTCCGGTCGGGGCCGGGTCGAGCGCCGCCGTGGAAGCGCGGTCCCGCAGAACCAGTCCCACTCCAGCCCCGGCGGCGATCACCAGGACCAGCGACAGGACGCCCAGCGTCACCCACAGCCCGGTCCTGCGTCGGGGCGGTGGCGGCGAGGGAGGGGGAGGCTGGTGCCACTGGCCCTGGTGCGGCGGCCCCGGCGGCCATGGGCCTGGGTGTGGCTGGCCTGGGTGCGACTGTCCTTGCTGCCACGGCGGCGGCTGCGTCGGATACTGCTGGTGAAAACCGGGCCCCGTCGTCACAATTGCCCCGTTAGAGCTGGTAGGTCATGAAAGGCGAAAATCGTACCAGCGGTTACAGGGGCGCCCTCGCAGGGGTCAGAGGATCACGCCCTCCTTCATCACCAGCGTGCGCGGCGGGTGGACGACGACCGCCTCCGCCGCTCCGCCCGCGGGAACCACGACCAGGTCCGCCCTGTCGCCGACAGCCAGGCCGTAACCGGACAGGCCGAGCGCGCGGGCCCCGCCGTACGTCGCCGCCTCCAGCGCGAGCTCGATGTCCTCGTCCCGCCTGAACGTGCTCCGGTAGGCCAGGTGCATCGCGCGCTCCAGCATGTCGCCCGAGCCGTACGGTCCCCACAGATCGCGGATGCCGTCGTGACCGCACGCGACCGTGACCCCGGCCGCGCGGAGCACCTTCACGGCCGGGACGGGAAAGCTGTAGACGGCCGCCGTCGCGATCGCCACACCCGCCGCCGCCAGCTTCTCGGCCAGGCGGCTCTGCCGGGCCTCGTCGGCCTGGCCCATGGCGTAGGCGTGGCTGACCGTAACCCGGCCGCCCAGTCCGGTCACCGCGGTGCGCTCGGCGATCAGCTCGAGCTCCCACATGCCCAGCGACCCGCCGTCGTGCAGGTGGATGTCGATGTGCGCGCCGTACGCCTCGGCGAGCTCGAAGACGGCGTCGAGGTGACGGACGGGATCGCGGTCGATGCCGGCGGGATCGAGACCGCCGATCGCCTCGACGCCGCTCTTGAGCGCCTCCTCGAGCAGGTCGGCGGTGCCGGGGTTGGTCAGCAGGCCGTGCTGGGGGAAGGCGACCTGCGTCACGCTGAGACGGCCGCTCAGCGTCTCGGCCGCCTGCCGTACCGCCTCGACGCCGCGCAGCCCGACCGCGGGGTCGACGTCGGTGTGGGTGCGCACGTGCGTGGTGCCGAAGGCGCTCATCCGCTCCAGCAGCGCGATGACGCGCTCGACGCTCGGCACCCCCAGCTCGGCTCTGCGACCGAGGTCGTTGGACATGCGCCCGGCCAGCGTGTCGTCGGCCGAGTGGGGAATCCACGGCCCGCCGTACAGGGTCTTGTCGAGGTGGCAGTGCGCCTCGACGAGACCGGGCAGCACCAGCTGACCCGAGACGTCGACCACGCGCGCCCGCGACGCGTCGGCGCCCGCGCCGACCCCGGCGATCACGCCGTCGCGGACCAGCACGTCGGCCGGCCCTTCCAGGCCCCATGGACGGCCGCCGCGGAGGAGGACTTCGGTCATGCCAGCACCCTAGTTTCCTCGTTTGCGGAAGTCTCGGCCTCCAGGGGAGCTGCTGCCAGTCCGGTGTTCTCTGGCCGGGGCGCGAGACCTCGACGGTCACGAGGACGGCTGCTGATCGGCCAGGTAGTGGTGCAGGTGACCGGAGCCTTCGAGCATGGCCGTCGCCCGCTGGATCAGCTCGGCCCGGCGTGTCCCACCAGTAGCCCTTGGCCGGCGTCCGGTAGGTCACCAGCGCCGTGCGGTGCCCCTCGTGGAACCTGCGATAGCCGGAAGGTGAGCGAGGGGTGGGCGGCAGGATGCTTCCGCCCTCCACGCACAGCTTGCACGTGCGGTTGAAGCTTATCGGCCGCCGTCCCCCTCATGAGCTGCGGGTCGATCAGAAAAGTCTTCACGGACGCTTCAATGAGAAACTTGAAGGCACGGATGTCGGCGAAAGCGACGACGGGCGCGAGCCTGTCAACGACGCCCATGACCTCCGGATGCGGTACGGCTTGGCCGACGTGCTCCGCGGAGGTCTGATCGCCGGGTTCGTGACGGCGCCCTTCGTGCTGCGGCGCATGGCATGGCGGGCCTCCGGCTCCAGCGTCGCCGTACGGCCGTTCGTAGAGACTGTCACTCGTATGGAAAGGTTCCCGTGGTTTCCAGCCAGCAGGCAAACGACATCCGGCACCACGACCTCCGCGGATCGGCGCACGCCGCCGCGGACAGCCACGACCTCATCCAGGTCCGTGGTGCCAGGGAGAACAACCTGACGGGCGTCTCCCTCGATCTGCCCAAACGGCGACTCAGCGTCTTCACCGGCGTTTCAGGCTCGGGCAAGTCCTCGCTGGTCTTCGACACGATCGCCGCGGAGTCACGACGGCTGATCAACGAGACCTACACGGCGTTCATCCAGAACTTCATGCCGAGCCTCAACCGGCCCGACGTCGACTCGCTGCACAATCTGAGCGCGGCGATCATCGTCGACCAGGAGCGGATGGGCGTCAACGCGCGTTCGACCGTGGGCACCGCAACCGACGCCCACACCATGCTGCGGATCATGTTCAGCCGGATCGGCGTCCCTCACGTCGGCCCGCCCTTCGCCTTCAGCTTCAACAGGGCCGAGGGCATGTGCCCCGAGTGCGAGGGGCTCGGCAAGGTCTCCGACATCGACATCGACGAGCTGGTCGACAGGGAGCGGTCGCTGAACGACGGGGCGATCAAGGTGCCCGGGTTCGCGGTCGACACCTGGTACTGGCAGCTGATGGCCCATTCCGGCTTCTTCGACCCCGACCTCAAGCTCCAGGACTACACCCCCGAGCAGTGGGAGGACTTCCTCCACAAGCCCGCCACCAAGGTCAAGATCGGCTCGAACAACCTCACCTACGAGGGGCTCGTCACCAAGGTCAGGCGGCTCTACCTGGCCAAGGACCGCGACTCGATGCAGTCGCAGGCGCGCGCGTTCGCCGATCGGGCGGTCAAGCTCACCGGCTGCCCCGCCTGCGGCGGCACCCGGCTGAACGCGGCGGCGAGATCCGCGATGATCAACGGCCACGGCATCACGCGGTGCTCGGCCATGCAGATCAACGACCTGGCCGAGTTCGTCCGGGGCATCGAGAACCCGGCGGTCGGGCCGCTGCTCACCACCCTCCTCGAAACGCTCGACTCGCTGGTCGAGATCGGCCTCGGCTACCTGAGCCTCGACCGCGAGTCCGGCACCCTGTCCGGCGGCGAGGCGCAGCGCGTGCGGATGGTCCGTCATCTCACCTCGAGCCTGACCGACGTCACGTACGTCTTCGACGAGCCGACGGCGGGGCTGCACCCGCACGACATCCAGCGCATGAACGGCCTGCTGCTCAGACTGCGCGACAAGGGCAACACCGTCCTGGTCGTCGAGCACAAGCCGGAGACGATCGTGATCGCCGACCACGTCGTCGACCTCGGTCCAGGCGCCGGTACGGCAGGCGGCCGCATCTGCTACGCCGGTGACCTGGACGGCCTGCGCGCCTCCGGCACCCTGACGGGCCGCTACCTCGACCACCGGGTGAGCCTCCGGGAGAAGGTGCGCCAGCCGACCGGGCAGCTGTCGATCGAGGGCGCCACGTTGCACAACCTGCGGGACGTGAGCGTCGACATCCCCCTCGGCGTGCTCACCGTCGTCACCGGCGTCGCCGGATCCGGCAAGAGCTCCCTGATCCACGGCTACGTCGCGGGGCGTGACGGCGTGATCGTCGCCGACCAGTCGGCGATCCGCGGCTCCCGCCGCAGCAACCCGGCCACCTACACGGGAGTGCTCGACCCGATCAGGACGGCCTTCGCCAAGGCCAACGGCGTGAAGCCAGGCCTGTTCAGCGCCAACTCCGAAGGCGCGTGCCCGGCCTGCAAGGGCATCGGCCTCATCTACACCGACCTGGCCATGATGGCCGAGGTGGCGTCGGTGTGCGAGGAGTGCGAGGGCAAGCGGTTCACGCCCGAGGTGCTGAACTACCGGCTGCGCGGCAAGAACATCAGCGAGGTCCTCGGCATGTCCGTGACGGAGGCCGCCGCGTTCTTCACCACCGGCCAGGCCAGGACCATCCTCGACCGCCTCTCGGCGGTCGGTCTCGGCTACCTCGGCCTCGGACAGCCGCTCACCACACTGTCCGGCGGCGAACGGCAGCGGCTCAAGCTCGCGATCCACATGGCGAAGAACGGCACGACGTACGTGCTGGACGAGCCGACGACGGGGCTCCACCTCGCGGACGTGGACCAGCTGCTGGAACTGCTCGACCGGCTGGTGGACGACGGGAACACCGTCATCGTCATCGAGCACCACCAGGCGGTGATGGCTCACGCCGACTGGATCATCGACCTGGGCCCAGGAGCGGGCCACGACGGCGGACAGGTCGTGTTCTCTGGCCCGCCGTCCGACCTGGTGGGGACGGGCACGTCACTGACGGCCGAACACCTCCGCGGGTACGTCGGCTGACGGCCGAGGTTGCTCCCGACGACGCCCTCGCCGCACCGGGAGCAACCACCCCGTCCCAGGTCCCCGCTTCCGCCTCAGGCCCGCTCCCGCACCGCGGAGTCGGGATGTGCCCCGGTTGACCTCGACTGCGGTTGAGGTTCTAGCGGCAAGGCCGCGCTTCCCCACGGCGTGACGGCGGTGCGCGGTGACCTGTCGTCCCCGGACACGCTGGAGCCCGCGCTGCGTGACGTGGACAGCGTGTACCTGATGTGGCCGGGTATCCCGGTGGAACCCGCCGTCGTGGACGCGATCGCCGGGCACGCCAAGCGCGTCGTGTGGGCGCGAGGTGCGGTGGGAGGAGCCGCCGCTGGAGACGGCGCGCGCGGAGCTGACGGCGGCGTGGGGGAACGCGGCGTTCGTGGAGGCGAGACTGGCGGCGTGGAAGGCGTTCGTGGACTCGCCCGAGCGAGTCACCGACACCGTCGAACGGCTGCTCGGACGGCCCGCGCGCACGTTCCGCTCGTGGGCGGAGGAACACGCGGACGCCTTCCGCTAGACCCCCACGACCCCACCGCCCCTAGACCTCCACGACCCGCCGGGGGTCTTACGGCTTGCGGGCGATGCCGCCGTACATCAGCCGGTGGCCCACCGTCAGGTCCGACGGGACGGCCTGGTCGGGGCGCCACAGCGGCAGCGGCACCACGCCCGGCTCGACCAGTTCGAATCCGTCGAAGAAGGAGGTGATCTCCTCGACGGTCCGGAACCGGCCGGTCCCGAGGAGCGCGAGGAACTTCTTCTCCGCGTCCCGCGAATCCTGGCTCGAGGCGCAGAAGTGCGTGACGAACAGGTAGCTTCCCGAAGGGACCGCTGCCATGTAGGCCTCGAGGATCCCGCGAGGGTCCTCATCGTCGTGCAGGTGGTGGAGGATGCCGACCAGCATCACGCCCACCGGCCGGTCGAAGTCGATGAGCCGGTGGACGGCCGGATCAGCGAGGATGGCCTTCGGATCGCGCAGGTCGGAGGTGACGACCGCGGTGCGCTCGTTCTCCGCCAGCAACGCCCTGCCGTGGGCGAGCACCATCGGGTCGTTGTCAACGTAGACGACGTGCGACTTGGGGTCGGCCCGCTGCGCCACCTGGTGGGTGTTCTCCACCGTCGGCAGACCGGAGCCGAGGTCGATGAACTGCGTGATGCCCTGGTCGACCATGAACCGCACACCACGGCCGAGGATCTGCCGGTTGTAGGTGGCGACGTCGTAGATCTCCGGGACGACCTTCACGATCTCGGCGACGAACTCACGGTCGACCTCGAAGTTGTCCTTGCCGTTGAGGACGACGTCGTAGGCCCTGGCGATGCTCGGCCTGGTCGTGTCGATCGCGTTGTTCCACTCATCCGGCTGCTTCGCCACAGGGGTTCCTCCTCGCGGGGCAATAACGATCATCATAAAGCGCGAAAAGGTGGTAAATGCGTGATCTGGCGAGGTAAGTCAGTCTGTAGCCGACATTTCCGAACTGTTCGCCCGTCGTTCGCCGCGCGTGGACGCCGAACGCACGACGTCTGCCTCCTGCCTGATTGACGGCCCCGCTGGACGAGACCTCGCAGGGGGCGTCCTGGCGTCGCAGCCGATGAACGACGGCAGCGTGGAGGGGAGTCACGGGCAGGGCGTCCTGTCGTCCCGGCCGATCGACGAGGGCAGCGGGAGACGCGACGGGAGGTCCCGAATCAGCCGATCAGGCTTCTGATCACCGTGGCGACCGCCTCGGGTTGCGCCTCGGGCAGGAAGTGCCCGCCGGTCAGGCAGAGAGTCCGCAGCTCGGTCGTCCAGCCCCGCCACACGGCCTCCGGGTCGAACGGAAGGACCATCGCGCCCGGGTCCTGCCAGATCGCCAGCGTGGGCGCCTGGATCCGCCTGCCCGCCTCACGGTCCCCGGCGTCATGGACGGCGTCGACGAACGCGCTGGCCCGGTAGTCCTGACAGACGGCGTGGATGGCCTCCTTCGACCGGAACGAGGCCAGGTACGCCTCACGGACGCCGGGCTCGATCGTGGCGGGATCGTCGGCCCACGTGTCGAAGAAGTGGCCGAAGAAGGCGTCGGGATCGGCGCCGATCATCCGTTCGGGCACGTCGGTGAGCTGGGCGAGGAAGTACAGATGGAAGGCGAACACGCCGCCGGTCCCGTTCAGCGACTCCCACATGTCCACCGTCGGGACGACGTCGATCACGCCGAGATGGGCGATGGCCTCCGGGTGGTCGAGTGCGGCGCGGAAGGCGACCAGCGCGCCGCGGTCGTGGCCGACCAGGCTGAACCGCTCATGTCCGAGCTGCCGCATGAGCGCGACCATGGTCGCGGCGGTGGCGCGCTTGGCATAGCCCTCGTATCCGCCGTCGAGGCCGTCGCTCGCGCCGTACCCGGGAAGGTCGGGGCAGACGACGCGGAACCCGTCGGCCAGCGCGGGCGCGACCTTCCGCCAGGCCAAATGGGTCTGCGGGAACCCGTGCAGCAACAGCAGCGGCGGCCCGTCCCCGCCCGAGGCGACGTGTAGGGCCCTGCCGTCCACCAGGATCGGCCGTTCGTCGAAGCCGGCGATCTGTAGGTCCATCAACCCAGCCTGCCATCCGCCTCCGACAGTCCCCGTGCGGGGTCGGGCCCCGATGCCGCCGGCGGGGCGGGCCGGGTCGCACCGGCCTCGCTCCACGCCGGACCGCTCGCGCCGCTCAGGTCATGACCTTCACGTCAGCGCGTAGATGCGGAGGTAGTCGACCTCCATCCACGCCTCGCCTGCGCTGCCCTCGCCGGGGAACCAGTCGAGCTGCAGGCACGCCGACATCGGGGTGACGGCCGCGATGGCGGACCTGAACCACTCCTGGCCGTCGATGTAGCCGACCACACCCTCGGGGGAGTTCTCCACCGCGTAGGTGTGCCAGGTGGTCATGTCCAGGTTCGCGTGCGCCTCTTCGCGCCCCGAGGGGGTGTGCATGAAGAAGTTCGGGCGCTGCCGCCCCGGGTCGTCGATGACCTCGAGGAAGTCGATCTCCTCACCCCCGTTGGGCGCCACGCCGCCCCCTCCGCCCGCCGGCCACAGCAGCGCGACGGGATGGTAGGAGCCTGCGCCCGGATACAGGCGGATGCGCGCTTCCCAGCGTCCGTACAGCTGCGTGTACCTGGCCGCGAGCCCCGCGGTGGTGCCGTCGGCCGTGCCGTACAGGAACAGCGAGCCGTCGCCGAGGAACAGCTGGCCGGGTGAGCGGCGGCCGTTGCCCGCGTGGCCGGGCGAGTCGTAGACGGCCCACTCGTTCGGGTCGAGGTAGTCCTCGAACTCGGCGCACCACACGGGCTGCCCCCACCCGCGCTGGTCGGCGACCTGCGCGCAGGGGGCGGCCGTCGCGACGCCGACGAATCCGGACGTGCTCCAGCACAGCAGCGTCACCAGCCCGACGACGGCGACGCGAGAACGCAGCCTGGAGCTCACGGGGCACCCCCTTCTGCCCTGGCGCAGCCGGCCGCGGGCCCGAAAACCCAGCACATCGTAGGCCCGGCGACGGTCTGCGCGGCGGCTCTTCCGGGTGACGCGCCGATGACGACCTGTGACTGGGCGGCGGGCGCTCCGGCGGGGGCGCCCCCTGTGTACGGCTGGGCGGCGGCAGGCGGCACGAAGGCCCACTCGAACGCTCCGGTTCCGATGCCGGGGGTGCTGCCGCGCCACGGTGACAGGCTCCAGCACGCGGCGCTGTCCTGGGCGAGGCAGGTCTGCCCGGTGGACGCGGCGACGGGCGGCGCGAGCGCGGGCAGCGGCAGGACGGTCCGGGTGGTGAGTGCGTTGAGCGGGTTGAGCGCGAGCGACTGGGGCTCGGCCGGAGCGGGGGCGGGCGCGACGCCGCTGTCGACGGCGTGCCCGGTGGCGGCCGTGGGCCTGACGAACGGAGCGCCGGCCGTGGGCGGGGCTGAGGGCAGAGGGCTCGCGTCCGCCGTCGCGATCGGCAGCGGCGACGGCTCCTGGGCGGGGGACGAGACCTTGACCGGGCCGGCCGACGGCGGCCTGACGGAGGCGCTGGGACGGACGGCGGGCTCGGCCGGGGTCCTGGCCACCGGGATCCTGGCCACCGGGGGCGTGGGGACCGTGGGCTTGACGGGGGCGCGACTGGGCGCGGGGCTCGTGGGAACCGAGGGCTTGGGCGCGGCGCTGGTCGGAACCGAGGGTTTGGGCGCCGCGCTGGTGGAGGCCGACGGCTGGGGGGCGGCGCTGGTGGAGGTCCTCGGCTTCGGCGCGGTGCTGCTCGTGGGCTTCGGCTTGGGGACGGTGCTGGTCCGCGGCTTGGGCAACGTGATCTTGATGGGCGACGGGAGGGGGACGTCCAGCTTCGTGGCTTCGGTGGCGGTCGGCTTCTCGCTCGGCGCCGGCCGTTGAGAGGGTACGGGCTTCGGCTCGGACTTGGGCGCGGGCCTGGCGGTGGCGGGAGTCCTCCTGGGCGACGGCGGCGCCGACGCGGTGGGGGTCTCGGTGGGAGCATCGGTGGGAGCCTCGGTCGCGGGGTCGGTCGGCGCCTCGGTCGGCGCCTCGGTGGGCTCCCGCGTGGGCTCGTCCCTCGGCGCGCGGCGCGGCTCGGCGGTCGGTTCCTCCGTGGGCTCCTGCGTCGGCTCGGCGGTCGGCTCCTGCGTCGGCTCGGGAGCGGGCTCGGGTGCGGGTTCGGGCACGGGCTCCGAGCTGGGCGCGAACGTCGAGGCGCCCCCTTCGGGTGAGGAGGGCTCGATGTCGGCGTGAGAGATCCATGGCTGGGCGAGCGCTCCGCCACCCACCAGGGACACGCAGGCCAGCAGCAGGCCGGAGGCGAAGGAAAGGCGCCGGGAGGGGCGGCTTGGGGTCATGAGCGGGGATCTCCTGGACTCACTGGGCGGGGTCGGTGTGGGCGATGGGCCGCCAGCCCGCCGCGGTGAACTGGGGGGAGCCCGGCGCGGCGGCGGGAGGCGCGGCGACAGGGCGGGTGTCAGGGGTGTTGACCCAGTCGCCGCCGCGCAGGGTGGGGTGCCAGGTCATGAGCAGGTTCATGGCGTAGGGGCTGGAGTACAGCGGGCCCGCGTCGCCCTTGGTCGCCGTCACCTGGACGAGGACCGAGACGAGGATCTGGTCCTCAGCGCGTTCCTGCCAGCGGATGCCGACCGTGCTCGATCTCATGGCCGCGCCCGCGGGCAGCGAGCCCTCCTCAGGCAGGCCGAGGGTGCGCCGCCAGCCCTTGGTCGCGCTCGCGGCGCCCGCACGGGCCGCCTGCTGCTGCTCGGGCGCCGCGTACAGCTGTGCCGCGGCCATGGCCTGGGCCTCGTCGAGCGTCCACGCCGCCTCCAGGGTCGCGGCGGCGGCCGAGGCGGCGCCCAGTTCGGTGTGCGGGAAGCCGATGGGGAAGCCCGCCGCGCCCTGGTACCCCGCGGGCTCGGCGAGGGTCACGGGCTCGGTGTCCGAGCCCGGACGCAGGATCCAGGCGGCGACGGCCACCGCGAGCACCGCGGCCACCGCGATCGCCACCCGGCGGACCCGGTGGCGGCGCCGTACCGGACCCAGATCCCAGCGCAGGGCCGGGTCCTCCATCACAGGCGACACTAGTGACCCCTGTCGGGCCGCAGGCTGAAAGCCTGCCCCGCCGCGGCGGCCAGACGCAGGTAGGCTCCGGCGGTGGTGGGCCGCAGCCGCAGCAGGTCGACCTCGGCGCCCTCCTTCAGGTGCGGGTCGTACGGCACGCGGATCACGGTCTTGCACCGGGCGCTGAAGTGCTGCTCCAGCAGGTCCACGTCGACGTCGCAGCGCTCCTCGACGGCGTTCAGCACCACGATGGCGTTCTTCACCAGGTCGGCGTGCCCGTGCGCGGTGAGCCAGTCGAGCGTGGCCGCCGCCGAGTTCGCGCCGTCCACCGCCACCAGGCTGACCAGCACGATCTGGTCGGCCATGTCCAGCGTCGCGCCCATCGCGCCGTGCAGCAGACCGGTGCCGCAGTCGGTGATGCAGATGGAGTAGTAGCGCTCGATCAGCCCGGCGACCGTCCTGTAGTCGTCGGCGTCGAACGCCTCGCTCACGGCCGGATCGGTGTCGGAGGCGAGCACCTCCAGCCGCGCAGGCGACTGCGAGGTGAAGGCGCGCGCGTCGGCGTACCTCACGATGTGCTCGGCCTCGGCCAGCAACGTGCGGATGGTCGCGGCGGTCTCCGACTTGACCTTCAGCCCCAGCGTGCCCCTGTCGGGGTTGGCGTCGATGGCGATGACCCTGTCGCCCCTCAGCGAGGCGAGCGTGTTGCCCAGCGCGGCCGTGGTCGTGGTCTTGCCCACGCCCCCCTTCAGGCTCATGACCGCGATCCTGTGGTGCCCGCTGGCCACCGGGGTCTGCGCCTGCGCGATCAGCCTGCGGCGTTCGACCTCGGCCGACGACTCGGCAGGGATGTACCTGCGCCCTGACAGCTGCCAGACCAGGCGCCGCCAGCCGGCAGCGGGCTCGGGCCGCCGGTTGGTCAGCAGTCGTTCGGCCGTGAGCGGGATGGACTGGTCGAACTGCTCCGGCTGGGTCGCCGGCTTCTGCAGCCTGGAAGGGGTTTCCGTCATGGCAAGGGTCCTTTCACAAGGGGTCAGCAGGTGTTCCAGCGAACGCGGGTGGTGAGCGAGTCGGCGGGTCCCTGGACGGTCAGGACGGCCTCCGCCGGGGACGGGTCACCGCACCAGTGGCGAAAGCGCAGCGCCCGCACCTGGATCACGGCAGGGTCGCCATCGCCCGAGGTGCCGGACGACGGCGTGACGGCCAGGCCGGGCGCGGTGATCCGCCAGCTCACCGGCTCGCCGGGAAGGTTCAGCGTGATCGTTCCCCTGCCGAACTCGTCCAGCGAGACCGACGGGGGCAGCGTCAGCCGTCCAGTGAGGACGTCGCGGCTCGCCGAGGGAGTGAACGTGGTCTCGGGCGGCGGGTCCTGCGTGGGCCCGAGGACCTGTAGGCCGGTGATCATGCCAGCCGTACCGGCGACGAGCATGATGGCGACCTTGACCGCGGTACTGCGGGTGCGCGCCCCCGCGGCGGCCAGCGCCTCGGGCAGCCTGGACCTTGGCCTGGCGGCAGGCGGCGGGCCTGCCTCGACGGGACCGTCCTGGATCACCTGCGCGATCGACGGGAGGTGAATCTGGTCGGTGGGGGAGAGGACCTCACGGGCCCACACCACGGACGCCAGCGCGTTGAACAGCGGCGTGTCCTGGCCCGGCGTCGGGATGGCGGGCGGGCGCACGTCGAGGTCCGCTGCGGGCTCGTGGGGAGCGGCCTGGCGCGGCACCGCGGGAGGAGCCGGATCGGGTACGGCAGGCAGCAGCGCCAGCAGTTCCTCCCGCCGCGCGACGCTGAGCGGGGCCACCGGCACCTGGTCGATCATCTGCGGGACGGTGTAGTGGATGTTGAACGGCCGGTTGCACGCCGAGCACTCGATCATGTGATTGAGCAGCTCGGAGCGCGCCACGTCCGATCCGGCGGGGAAGGCCGCGTCCACCAGCGGGACGAGCGCGTCGCAGGTCGGCCTGCCGCGAGAGAGCGCGTCCAGCGCGCTCACCAGCGTCTCGATGAGATCCTGCGTCCTGGTGACCAGCCGGTGCGCCTCCGCCTCCGGCAGGCCAAGGACGAGGGACAGGTCGGCGAGGGTCAGCTCGTGCCGGAACATCAGCAGCAGCGCTTCCACGCCCAGCGGATCGACCAGCGCCCACGCCCGCTCCATCAGCTCCGTGTCGGGCAGGCCGGGCCCCGTGCCCGGGTGGTAGCCGTCCCCGCAGGACGGGTCGGCCAGGCACACGCGGCGCAGCGCCGCGAACAGCAGGCCGCGCTCGGAGACGTTCTCCGGTACGGCACGCCAGTGCGACGCGCCGAGCGCGGCGGCGACGGCGGCGGGCGCGGCGGCCTCGCCCAGCCGGTAGACGGCGTAGTCCATGAGGTGGCCGCCGTGCTCGCGCACCCACGCGGCAGCCCTGTCAGGTCCGAGGATGGCACTTCCCATGTCGTGAAGAGAGCTCATGGCCCCGTGTCCGGCTCGACAACGCCCGGCGAGGTCTCGGGGGACGGGACGCTGCCCCTGTTCGGATCGACCACCACGAGTTGCAGGTTCCGGTCCGGCAGGCCGGTGAACTTGGTCCAGTTGCTCACCTCGCCCGGGGCCGGCTCGGCGTACAGCCAGCGGATGAAGGCGGGCCACAGGCACGAGTCACGCGGCAGGTTGGCGGGCGAGCCGGCGGAGACGCCCATCGCCTGGAGTTGCTGCTTGCTGTAGTCGCGGCACTCGGGGGTGCCGGGCGGGGCGATGGTGAGGTCCCACTCGCCGTTGGCGTCGGTGTAGGTCCTCGTCCCGTCGAGGCCGAGGGCCTCCTCGGCGCGCCGCATGAGCTCGGGATCCTGGAAGATCGGCAGGCTCTCGCCCTCGGGGGTGGCGGGGCGCAGGGTGGTGCCGTCGGAGACGCGCGGGCCCGAGGTGCCGGTGACCCTCGTCGGGCGGTTCGGGGTGACGGCCGGGCGTAGCGACGTCGGCATGGACGGCTGGGAGGGCTTGCCGGTGGCCTTCGCCGTGGCTATCGGGGTGGCCTTCGGGCTGGACTTGACGGTCGGCGGCACGGATCTGAAGGTCGGCGGGGCGGATCTCGCCGTCGGCAACGCGGTCTGGGCGGGATCCTCGCAGCCGGGGGCGATCCCGCCTGCCACGGCCGGTCGAAGCGCGCTCCCGTCCGGGCCGGTCACCAGGCACTGCCGGTCGTCGGTGGGGTTCCTGCCAGGAGGCGGGGCTGTGGGAACCCGGGGCGTGGGCTGTCGAACCGTCGGACCCGTGGTGGGAACCCGTGGTACGGGCTGCCGAGCCGTCGGGCCGGTGGACGGGACCCGGGGAGCCGGCTGCCTGGCCGTGGGGACCTGGTCCGGCGGGTTGACGGTCGGGTTCTGGCGCGGCTGGCCAGGCCGGTTCTGGCCGCTCGGGTTCTGGCTCGGGATGCGTTGACCCGGAGGGTTCTGGTCGGGCTGGTTCTGGTCAGCGGGCCGGGGGTGGACCGGCTGGAGGGGCGGGCCGCTGGGCACCCGCTGGGCGTTCGGCTCGACGGCCCGCAGCGTGCCCTTGGGTAAGGCGGTGGCCGGGGTGTCGGCCTTCTTCTCCGTCTCCTTCTTGCCGTCCTCTGACTTCCCGTTCCCCTCGGGCTCGCTCTTCTTCGTCGCGGGAGGGTCGCTCTTCTTGGGCGCGGGAGGATCGGTCTTCCTGGGGGCGGGGGAGTCGTCCCGGTCCCTGGCCGGAGGCTGCGGCGCAGGCTGGTGCACCGTGGGCCGCGGCTCGTTCATCCGCGTGGGCTCCGGCGGATCGCTCCTCTTGGGGGCGGGATCCGGCCTGTCCGATTTCTTCGGCTCCTGCGGCTTCTCCGACGGCGTCGACCGCTCGGCCGGGTTCCCCGGGCGGAGAAGAGGAGGTGAGGTCGTCCCCTTGCCCAGCAGGGGGATGGACGCGCACGCCTCGCCGGCACCCTGGACCGCCAGCCAGTCGACGGTGGCCGCCAGGCACAGCGGCGGGCCACCTGAACCGCCCGACAGCGTGCTGCCCTCGTCCGCGCCGGTGAGCGAGCGGGCGGTAAGCGCGTCGGAGGACGACGCGGCGACCTGTTCGTCCAGCTGGTAGGTTCCCGCGGCCAGGCGGAGGACCTCGGCCTGTGGTTGAGCGTTGCGATTATGGAGGAAACTGCCCAGTCCTGCCCCGGCGCCGAACACGCCGATCGTGAGTGCTGTCGTGACGACCGTTGACCTGGAAGGTCTGCGTGGGGATGTCGTCATGGTGCTCCTCTTATCCGGTGGTTCGTCAGGTGCCGTGGCTCTCCAGTACGTCTGTCCAGTCGCCCATGACCCTGATGGGCTCGGTGGAGCCGATCGGCGGGACGTGTGCCAGGTACATCCGCCCGTAGGTCGCGCTCGCCGTCTGGGCGAACGGGCGGTTGGCGGTGCGGACGGCGGCCGAACCCTTCAGCGTCACCGTGGTGCCTGGCCGCTGCGCCGTACGCACCTCGGTGGAGCGGGCGGAGTACCAGACCAGCGCGCCGCCGTCGACGGTCCTGAGCGCCCGCACCTTGCCGTTCAGGCGGTACGACAGCTTCAGGTCCCAGCCGGCCTTGCGGAGCTGGGCGCGTTCGCGCTGCCACAGCCGTACGGCTGTCGACGTCCACGGTCCTTCGGCGAACCGGTCGTCCTTGGTGGCTCGTTCCAGGCTCCTCAGGTGCGCGAGCGCGACCTGCTTGGGCGTTCCGCGCAGGCCCGAGGTGAACTCGTCCAGGCTCTTGGCGTAGCCGTCGGCGTCGACCGCGATGGCCGGCAGCTCGGGCGCGGGGTCGCGGGTGTCGGCGGTCGACGCCGCGAGCCGCCACCCCTTCTCGGTCTTGACCAGCAGGTCGGTCACGCGGGCCACGCCCGGCTCGTGCATGGCGGCCACGAACCAGTCGCCCGCGTCATCCGTACGGCGCGGCACCCACACCTTGGTGCCCGGCCAGATCCCGGCCGCCACCTCGGCGTCCTGCATCCTGGCCGTCTGGAAGCTCGCCTTGGTCATCTCCAGGGCGAGCCCCTGCTCGAGCTCGCCGACGGCCTTGTCGTCCAGGTCGAGCTGGGCCGCCGACAGCTCGTGCTGGAAGCGATCGTGAACCCGCTTCGCCTCTTGGGCGGTGACCGCCGGCCTCGCCCCGTCCCCTCGCGACGGGGCGGCCGAAGCCGCAGGAGTGACCGGGCTCGCGGGCGTCACCGGCGTGACCGGCTGGCCGGCCGCCCCGGCCTGCGGCGATCCCTGAGGAGGCGCCATCGCCGATGCGGTGGCCATGGGTGCGGCCATGCTCGGCGAGGGCGCCTGCGAAGATCGAATCGCGCCGAGCCCGATCCCCACCGCGGCCAGCACGACGAATACGGTCCCCGCACGAATGATCAACCGCCATGGACCGGCGGACAGCCGTTCGGGCTCCCACTCCTCCGGCGGCTGCGGCTGCGACCTGTGCCTTGCCAGCGGAGGGATGGGAGAGGTCATGGCTGTGTCATCGGAGTGGCCGGTCGGCCAGACCTGCTTATCTGGTAAGTCCGATGGATCATGGGACACAAACCCCGATATTAGACTTACGGCCCGTCCTTTCAAGGGTCATAAATGTAGTAATTGAACTTTCCGGATCGTATTAGAACGACATTTCGGCATTTCTCTATAGAGGAACGAAAAAGTATAATTTGAGACCTTGACTGGACCCTTACAGCGGGTTATAGGTCATCCGACGCGGCGTATGCAGGGCTGATGTGCGCCTTCGACGGCCACGACGCCGGGCTTGCGGTGGCATGGAGATCAATGACGCGTCGAACACTCAAACACGCGAGATCAACAAGCAATAAACGCCCGACCAAAAACCCCAACACCCGCGAACCATCCCGACGAACCCGGTCTTCCGCCCCCAGCCGGTCGCGGTCTCGGTACGGACTCCGCCCGCTCAGGCCGTTGACGTCACCTTTCGTGCCTTCCCTCAAGATGCGCCTTCGCCCTGCTGACCTCCTTCTCGACGTCCGGGGGAAGGGTGCGTCGCAGGATCGGTTCCAGCAGCCATCGGATGAAGGGTGCGAAGTCGATCGATATCGTCCGCGTCACCTTGGTGCCGCCGTCGACCGGTTCGGCGACGAAACTCGCCCTGAACCTCGACAGCCGATGATTCACCTTGTTCTGCGGCAACGGCGCGTACCTGACGTCGACGCGCTCGCCCGGCGTGAGCCGCATCTGGGAGACCACCTTCGGCGCGGGGCCCGGAATCCCCGGCAGTGCCGACCGGAACTTGAACTCGGTGACGTCACCGGTACGGCGCACCCAGTCGATCGGCCCGATCTTGTCGTCGACCGTCGAATACCCTTCGGCGTCCATCACGAACTCGAGAAACTCTTCCGGCTTGCAGCGGATGACCTGTTCCACGACAACCTGAACCATGGAAAGAGAGTAATCTCTTTCTATGGCGAGAACCACCCCGGGCGTCACCCGTGAACGCATACTCAAGGAAGCCGTCCGACTGTTCGCGACCAGGGGATACGATGCGACCTCGGTGGCCGACATCCAGGTCGCCTGCGGGTTGACCGCGGGGTCCGGCGCGCTCTACAAGCACTTCCCCTCGAAGAAGGCGCTGCTGGAGGCGGCCGTCCGGCGCAACCTGGAAACGATGACCCACCGGAACAGGGAGACTGTCGCACAGGCCCCGGCCGACCCGCGCGAAGCCCTGCACCTGATGGCGTCCACCGTGTGGAGCGTGATCGACGGCGACCGGGATCTGATCCGGATCATGCTGCGGGAGTTCACCGGGTTCCCTGAGCTCTTCGAGCAGATGTGGCAGGGCGTGATCGCGAGCCTCTACCAGGAGTGCGCCCGGTGGATCAGCGCTCAGCGTGAACTCGGCACGGTCCAAGTCGCCGACCCGGAGGCGACCGCCACTGTGTTGATCTCGTCGCTGACCTACTACCCGCTCCTGAGAATCCTCATCGGGCACGTGCCTGGGGACCTCGACCCTGACCTGTTTCTGTCCACGTGGGTCGACCACGCCATCCGCGCCCTCAACGTGCGCGACCAATGACGATTCCGTGGCCTGCGCGGGGTCACGAAGCGGGGTCACGAAGGCCACGTGTTGGGCCCGCGCTCCAAGACGACGGGCCGAACCGCCCGAGCGGTGGAGACGGTGACGTGTCAGAGGGGCAGGTCGGAAGTCCTGGAGGATCGCGGTGGCTCTGAGGGCCACGACAAGGAGGACGTGCACGACGGAGAGGGGCGCCATACCGGAAGCGGGCGGCGGGCGGGGTTCCTCGGTGGTCCGGTCAGAGGTTGTATCAAGCGGCCCAGCTTGGCCAGAGCGCAGATACCGCTGATCATCAGGCTGACGAGCAGATCCCCTGTCTGGCTGAGCGGCAGGGCGCCTATGCGAAGGGCCCGCAGTGGCGGGTTCTGCAGTTCCTGGGCGTCGGTCAATGTAGTCTCCTTGTCCGTCGTGGGATTGGGGTCAGCGAGCGGCGACGCTGTCACGATCGTGGCTGTGATCTCGGCGCCCGTTGGATTCGCAGCTCTCCGGGTTTGTGGTGTTATTTGTAGTTTTCTAGCTGAAGCGACTTGCAAGTCCCTTTTGTCTGGCTTGCTCTACCGGCAGCCCGCCGCGCACCGCTCTGTCACTTCTCGATTACGGCCCCGACCGTAGATTCTTTAATACCCGATGTACTGCTCATGAATGCTTATTAGGGCCTTGACCGAAAGCAATCCGCGCGCTCACACTGTTGATCGTTTCTGCGTGGCCCCGCCCATCCAGCGGAACGGGAGACCGTACTTGCGCAAAATCCTCCGTGCTCTGATCGCCACCACCGTGTTGACCGTGGCGGCCTTGAGCGCGACACCAGCCTCGGCTGCGGTGACCGTGACCGTGGACGCGCTGTCCCTCAGCGTCGCCTCGCCCACGGCCAGCCGTCCGATGACCGCCACCGCGAAGGTCCGCGCGTCGCAGACGCTCGCCGTCCAGGCGCTCACGATCGCGGTGCGCGACTCCGCCGGTCAGATCGTCGACTTCCCCGGCGCGATCGAGACCACGCTCTCGCCGACCGCGACCACGTTCACGACCGACCCGAGGGCCTACGCCGCGGGCACCTACACCTACTTCGTCGCCTACCTGGCCAACGACGTCTGGAAGGAACTGACGCCGCGTAAGACGTTCACCGTCTCGGCCAATCCGGTGACGTTCAACCAGGACTTCACGGGTACGGCGGGAGCGGGCCCGAACACCGGGCTCAGCAAGACGACGTGGTTCAACGACCCCTGCTGGCACCAGGCCTGCACCGGCACCATCGCCGAGTACAAGCTGGACCACGCCAAGCTCGACGGCCAGGGAAACCTCGTGATCACCGCTGACCGTGCGGTCACCCCCGGGGCCAAGTGTGGGACGGAAGACTGCCGGTACGCCACGGCCAGGCTGACCATGCTCGACTGGGAAGGCAACGAGGGCCTGCCGTCCTGGCAGCAGGCGGGCGGCCACCTCGAGGCGCGGATGAAGCTCCCGCTCGGCAAGGGTCTCTGGCCCGCGTTCTGGACGGTCGGCGGGAACAACGCGCAGGTCGATTGGCCGGCCAGCGGCGAGATCGACGTGATGGAGGCGCTCGGCAACTATCCCACCCTCGTCGAGCAGCACGCGCACGGCGGACTTCCCGACATCAACGTGGGTGACAGCACGACGCTGCCGAACGGCGAGACCATCGACGACTGGCACACCTACGCGGTGGACTGGGACGCGAGCGCCACCGGCTACATCAAGTGGTCGATCGACGGAGTGGTCACCCGTACGATGACCGCGGCTCAGGTGGGCGCCGCCTGGGGCATGTCGTTCCGCCACGCGCACGCCATGATCCTGAACCTGGCCGTGGGCGGCGGAGACGGCTGGGTCGGCGACCCGGACAGCAGCACGGTGTTCCCCGCCAAGCTCCTCGTGGACTACGTGCGGGTCTACCAGAAGCCTCTGGCCTGACGATCGAAGCTCCGGCCCAGGCCCAGATCCGGAGCGCTCCGCTCTGGGCCTGGGCCGAGTGGTCGGGGCGATCCGCTTCCAGAGTGACGGGTCCGTCGCGGACGGCACCCTGCGCGAGCCGCTTGGCACGGCCACCCGCGTCCACCGGCTCCAGAGCGCAAACGGCCTGCCGCCACGCCCACCCCGACGAGTCCTCACCGGGGGCGGATCCTCGGCGTCGGTGATGACTCCGGCAGATGTCGCGGCAGGGCGGCGTCGGCCCCTTGGCGCTGCCGCACATGGGCGCGGGCCGATAGCCGCCACTCTTGCCCGCCGGCTCGGGAAGGCCGCCCGATTCTGTCGGTAATGATCTCTAGTGTCCCGCGCATGACAACTGCGACGCAGGCGTACAACTACGTCGCGCCCTCGACGCTCGTGAACGGACGTCTGGGATCACCGACGTCCGACTGCTTCACCAAGACCCCGCGACTGTACGGCCTGACCGCCGACAGCGCGGCGTCGACCGCGTGCGAGCTGGAGCCAACGGGGATGCCGGTGGGTACGGCCCGCGCCGGCTACGACCTGGCGGACGCCGCCCTGGAGGTCGCCCGATGAGCGCCTGGCAAGAGGTGCGTGACCTCATCACCGAGCGCGAGACCGAGGCGCTGGCCCACCGGGAGATCGCGCTGAGCTTTCTTCAAGGAGATGCGCGACAACGCCACGCGTACGGCCCAGGAGAGCTGGATCGCCGAATACGGGGGCGACGCGGACGTCGCCGAGTGGTCCGCATGGGACCTGGAGACGATGTGGATGGAGGCCCGCTGGGAGACGGAGGACGCGCTCGCCGAGTACAGGGCGCCGCTGCTGGTCGCGGGCGCGGGCGCGGGCACGATCGCGGGCCCGGCCGCCGCGGCCGCCTGGCTGACCCGCCGCGACCTCGAACTGCCGCGGGAACGCTGGCAAGGACCTTCGCCCCACCTGGCGACCGTGGTCCGCGTGCCGGCCACGCGCCCTCCGGAGTGGCAGGCCGACGTGGCGGCGCGGCTGACCACGAAGATCGGCGGCTGTCTCGCTCGCGTAGGCGAGCAACCCTGCCTGCGGTCCGTACATCCCACCGGGAATGACGACGGCGTTCCGGTTCGATTCCCCTTCGCTCATGGTCGCAAGGTATCCGCCGGCCTGACCGGGCGGTGGAGAAAACCGTTCGCGGCCTCTCAACGTGGATGACTAGCCTGCGCTGACGTGGACATCGAAGATCCCAAAGACCTCGTCCGGCGTGGCTACGACGCGCTCTCCCTTCGCTACGACCAGGCGTATGCCGCCGAGACGAAGTACCAGCCGTGGATCAGCGCACTGCGCGGCCGTATCCCACCCGGAGGCGCCGTGCTGGATCTCGGGTGCGGAAGCGGGGTTCCCGTCGCCCGCGCGCTGACGGCCGCAGGCCACCGGGTCACCGGCGTCGACATCAGTGAGGTGCAGATACGCAGGGCCAGGGAGCTCGTCCCGCAGGCCGACTTCATCCGCGCCGACGCCACGGCTGTGGACTTCGGGCCGGGCTCCTTCGATGCGGTCGTCTCCTTGTACGCACTCATCCACATCCCGCTCGAGGAACAGCTTCCGCTGCTGGAGAAGATCGCCGGATGGCTGCGACCCGGCGGTTGGTTCCTGGGGACCACTGGACATCAGGCCTGGACCGGCGTCGATGAGGACTGGCTGGGCGGCGGGACCGCGATGTGGTGGAGCCACGCGGACGCCGCCACGAACAGGTCCTGGATCACTCAAGCCGGCCTGACCGTCGAGCAGGAAGAGTTCGTGCCCGAAGGCGACGGTGGGCACGCCCTGTTCTGGGCCCGACGCCGCTGACCTCCCCTCACCCGCGCCCACTTAGCGGCACACCGTGCAGATCTCGAGGTCCCCCTCCCAGCGCGTCCACGCACAGCTGAGCGAACCCCCGGACTCCCGGCAGCAGGAGAAGCCAGCCCACCAGCGCCCAGCCGAGGTGGATATGGGTCAGCACGTGCGCGATCGCCGCCACGCCCTGGGCGTCCGGGCCGCCGAGCCGCTCGTAGGTGATCCGCCGCAGGCCGGCCGGATGTCCCTCGGCAGGGACCACGTCGAGCCCTACCGGCCGGTGCCGCTCGATCCACGCGCCCACCTGGCTGCACTGGCCGCAGCCGGCGGCGACGTAGACCCTCGCGGGCGGCATGGCCGGTCGAAGCCTGGGCGCCCACGGGCGCACCCGGGCGCGGTAGTCGCGCCACGCCTGGCCGAACCGCCGGTCGAGCTGGTCGCCCTCGTGCCAGGCGGCCAGGCCAGCGCCGTACGCGAACGAGATCGCCGCCCCGCCGAGCAGGCGCATGTCGAGCAGGGAAAGCAGCAGATAGCCTGCGGTCATCGCCACCTGCATCGGGTTGCGGACGTAGGCGTAGGGGCCGCCGGTCACCAGGTGGCGTGGCGGGTCGTACGGCAGCGGAGTGCCTCCGCCGGACACCGCGAACTCGCGCACCGCGGCGAGCCCGAGCACTCCAGGTACGGCGAGCGCCTGCACCATGAGCGCCAGCATCCACCCCGGCTGCCGCCACGCCTCGAGGACGGCGACCGGCAGCAGAACCCCGAGTCCGGCTGCCAGCAGCACCTGGAACACGGCTCGCGCCCCGAGGCGGCTGCCCAGGACGGTCCAGCGCGCGATGAGCAGCCCAGGCACCAGTGCGAGGGCGACCGCCACCGCCTCGCCCGTGAGCCACTGCGGCCCGAGCACGACCACCGGTTCGGCCAGTGGCATGAGCGCGAGATCGAGCCAAGCCAGAGCGGCGGCGATGAGTGGCACGGGCGCGAGCGGGAAGGCCAGCGCGGGCAGCGCTCCCCACAGCAGCGCCCAGCCGAGCAACAGGTCCACGGGAATCCCCGCCACCACCCCACCCTCGGCGTGGAAACTCCACCAGCCGACCAGGTTGACCACCGCCAGCACCAGAAGGTTCCACCCTGTGGCCAGCAGTGCTGCGGCGATCCGGCGCTCGTCGAGGCGGCGCTGTAGGACGGCGGCGAGGACGACTGCGAGCAGCGGTGCCATCAGGCCCAGAGCGCGGATCAGCGCGGCGCTCACGAGGCGCCACCGGCGTGCCGTCCTGCGGCGGAAGCGGCGAAGGTGGCGGCGAGGTAGTCGGCGGCCCGGGTGACCGCGTAGCGCTGCAGCGGGCCGAAGTACCAGGAGGGGTCGAAGGTCCTGCGGTAGCTCAGCGACACCGTCAGACGCCCGGCCGACCAGGCGAACTCGGCTTCGCGCAGCTCCAGCCAGCGCGCCAGCGTGGTGTCCCTGACCACCTCGAACACCACCCTTCCCGGCGCCCGTTCCTTGACTCGAAGCGTCATCGCACGCGGCTCGGCCGGCGCTCCGATGCCCAGCGACCTGCGCGGGTCGAAGGTGATCTCACGGGTGGCCCCCGGCTCGAGCCCCACTCCCATGGCCTGGAGCGGCTTGGGAAAACCGAGTCGCAGGAACGCCGACTCATACGGCTGGAAGTCCGGCACCGAGGCAAGAGACAGCTCCAGGTCTCCCATGGCGATTCGCGTCGCGCTCACCCGCTCCACACGCGGTATCGACGTGGCCTCGCCCGCGCCCTCGACGGCCACGAGCAGCAGCAACGGCACCGCGATCGCGTTCAGCCCCTTGGACCGCTTGCCGACATGGTCGATGAACAGGCCGATCAGCGCGCCGACGAGGTAGAACAGCGGCGCGGCGAACAGCAGGCAGACGATGCCCTCGCCGAGCAGCGGGCCGGCCAGCGCAAGGGCGACGGTGAGCACAGCCATGATCATCCCGGTCGCCGACCTCGGCCGCGCCACGAGCACGACGGTGATGGCGATGACGGCGGGGATGCCCACGTAGAACACCGCCGTCTGCTCCAGGTGACCTGCCTGCAGCACCTTGTAGGCCAGCAGCCCGGCGAACAGCGCGACGAGGACCCCGGCCAGGACCCTCTTGGCCCACTTCTCTTCCATATCCTCCTCCTTAATCGACCGGTTTAATCACTCGATTAAACCGTATGATGAAGGATCATGACACAGGAGACGAGGGACCGCCTCATCGAGGCCGCCGCGCGGACGCTGCGCGAGGAGGGGTACGTGGGCACCAGCGCCCGCACGATCGCCAGGGCGGCGGGCGTCAACTCGGCGCTGGTCTTCTATCACTTCGGCGGCGTCGACCAGCTCCTGCTGGCCGCCTTCGACCGCTCGGCCGAGGCGCGCATGGCCGCCTACCAGGAGAAGGTGGCGCAGGTCCGCACGTTGGAGGAGCTCGTGGCGGTCGCCACCGAGATCTACCGCGCCGACCTGGAGGGCGGGCACATCACGATGGTGTCGGAGATGGTCGGCGCGAGCGTCGCCAAGCCGGAGCTGCGCGCGGAGATCGTCAAGCGCACCGACCCGTGGATCGACTTCGTCGAGGCCACGCTGGAGCGGGTGATCGGCGGCTCACCGCTGGCCAAGCTCCTGCCGCCGCGCGAACTGGCCTATGCCTCGATCACGTTCTACCTGGGGGTGAACCTCTTCACCCACCTCGACGCCGATCGCACCCGCACCGAGGCGCTGTTCGACCTGGCAGGCCGGGTGGCCCCGCGAGCCAAACTGCTGACGGTACGGCTCCCGCGCCGCCGCGGCTGACCGTGCCACCCACACGGGTCTCGTGGCGGGAGAGCAGACCACGGGCTCGGGCTCGCCGCACTCAGGTCTGTGCCCGGTGACCGGCTACGGTTTGTCGATCCGACCGCTGGACTGCCAGTCGCTGTAGGTAGTGGTGAACTCGGACTTGTAGATGCCGCTGTCGCCGGTGGGGACGCACCAGACGAGGCGGAACCTCTCCGGCCGGCCGTCCGAGTCGATGGAGAGACTGTAGGTGAGGTACGAGCGGGGGCTCGTCTCCGCGACGTCTCCGCCCATCCAGGAGCTCAGGAGGTCGCGGAGGAGCCCGCTCGTCTTGTCGATGGCCATGGTTCCCGAGTAGGCGCGTCCCTTCCGCTTCATCCGCGTGGAGTTGGCCACCACCTCGCGGATGACCGACGGTCCGGCGGTGCCCGCGATCATCAGGGCGACCCATTCGGGGCTGGCCGGTTGCAGGTTCGACAGCTGCTTATCGCCGGGGTAGAGGTCGGCGCCCTGGAGGACGACGTAGTAGTGGGCCCTCAACTCGTCGCCGGCCACGACGCGCATGTCGAGGTCGTCCGCGTGGGCGCTGTTCACCGCGCGGCCGGTCGCCCTCGCGCCGGCGTTGCTCTGGGTGAAGCCGCCCTCGTACGAGAAACTCGCCGAGGGGGTGGCGTCGAGCGCCAGGTCGACGGCGGCGGCGAGTTCGGTGGGCGTCCGCGGCAGCTCGGGCTGCGCAGGAGTCGACGATGACGTCGAGGTGGTCGCGGACGACGGGGTGTCGGGTGACGAGGTGTCGGGCGACGACGTTTCGGGCGACGACGTTTCGGGTGGCGAGGTGTCGGGCACGGGGGTGAGGGATTCGCTCGCGGACTTCGGCGGGCTGGACGTCTTCGCCATCGCGGCGAAGGTGGGGCGCGCGGCCGGCTCGGCCGTCTCCGGCAGGAGACGGAGGACGGCGGCCGCCCCCACGCCCAGAACGACCGCGGCCGCGACGTACGCTGCCGCGATCCGGCGACCGCTACCGCGGCTCGGCCACGGGACGTCCTCGACGGGAAGCGCCCACGTGCGATCGAGCCGCGCCGTCAGCTCGTCGACCCCGCCGATCCGCCACGCCTCGGACACGGCTGCCAGGACCTCCCGCGTGGAGGGCCGGGATAACGGATCCTTGGCCAGCGCCCTGTCGACCAGATCGCGCAGAGGCCCGGGGACCGCCGAGGTGTCCACCGGGTCGTTGAGGACCCTCAGCGCGAGGACCTCGGGGCGGCCCATGCCGTACGGCGGCTCGCCCGTGGCCGCGCACGTGGCGAGCATGCCCCAGCCGTAGACGTCGGCGGCCGGTCCGGCGGGGGCGTTGCGGTACTCCTCTGGGCTCACCCAGCCGGGAGTCCCGATGAGGGTCCCTGACCGGGTCACGGACGTCCCGTCGAGTGCTCGCGCGATCCCGAAGTCCACGAGTTTGGGGCCGCTCGGGGAGAGGATCACGTTGGAGGGCTTGATGTCGCGGTGGACGACGTCCACGGCGTGAATGGAGACCAGCGCCTCCGCCAGCCCCGCCACGAGTCCGAACCACTGGTCGCCCTGGAGAGGGCCGTTCGTCTGGACGTAATCCTCCAGCGTCGGGCCTGGCACGTATTCGGCGGCCAGCCACGGGCGCACCGAGTTCGCGTCGGACTCGAGGATCCGCGCGGTGCACACACCTCGCACGCGCCGGAGAACGGAGATCTCCCGCGCGAACCTCGCCCGGAACTCCGGGTCCCCTGCCAAGGAGGCGTGGACGAGCTTGACCGCGATCCGGACACCGTCCGGGCCGATCCCGGCGTACACCACCCCCATGCCGCCCGCTCCCAGTCGGCCCGCGATGCGGTACGGACCGATCTGGCGGGGATCGTCGTCGTTGATCGGGATCACTCGGAGTTTCTATCCCATTCCTACGCCAACCACCACGCCGACACCGGCAGAACTCCCGCGCGCGACCCGGTGCTCCCGGCTCGGTTCGCATCCGATGTCGGTGTTCTCGCACGCGAAGCTCGCCGACGAGGAGCAACTGCGCCGCGAGTTCACCCTGTCTCGCCCGCTCGGCTTCGACCACGTGTCTCGCCCCCGGGCAGGGAGCGCGGCCGGTGTGCCGGGCACAACCCAGGACCGCTACGCAGCGCCACCGATCGTTACTGGCAAAGGCTCAACGGGACGGCTCTGAATGCTGAAGCGTCGGGTTTGAGCGGATCGCCCTGCGGAGAAAGGCTCGGCCTCTGTGGACGTCGCCCCGGCTTATGAGCAGCTTGCCAAGGTTGTGGTTCGCCGCAGCGTGGTCCGGGTCGATTTTCAGATAACGCAGAAAGTACGAGATCGCTTTCGCTCGCTTCCTTTCCGAAAGCAGAACGCCCATATTATAGAGTGCTCCACCGAATCGCGGATCAATGGTGAGTGCTTGCGCGTATTCACGCTCCGCGCTGGTGGTGGCCCCGTTCTGCTGATGTATGGTGCCCATGTTGAAGTGCGCAAATTTGTTGCGGGGGTCTATTCGCGCTGCGCCTTCGTACTCGGTCATCGCGTCCTTTGTGTTGCCGGCCTGCTGGGCGGCGATCCCTGTCCAGACCAGGCGATCTGCGGCGCCGGAGGGAAGGCGGCCGGGGTCGAGTTCGGTCGTTCGCCGGAAAAGGAAGGCATGGGGAGCGGTGTAAAGCAGTGTGTAGTTCGACCGGAAATACGAGTCTAGCTGAGGCGTCCAAGGCACGAAGGTGGTGTGCGGTGAGGCGAGGATGAGGTAGTCGGCCTGTCGCATGGAAGTCTCCCAGGTGCTGACGAGCTTCTGGTTGAACGGCCCCTCGCTGGATGGCGGATGAGCGGGGTCTGCCGAGAGCCATTGCCCGAAGACGTCTATTGTCGCGGGACAGCGGCGTCCCGTGAGGCGATCGGCCACTATCAGAGGCGTGGCGGTGCCATCGGACACCACGCATGCGTCTGGCTGAATATAGGAGGCGAGTTCTTTTCCGAAGTCGACGTAGTGGGAAATGAAATGTCGAGAATAAGATGCCTGTGTCAGGCTGCCGATGTATGTGATGAACAAGAAACCCGCCATCGCCATGTACCTCAGAAGCCTCACGTCGACTCTCTCGTCCAGGAGGCCCGGCGGCACCGCACGGGTGAGCCGGCCGACGACCACGCCGAGCAGCAGGGCGAGAAACACGCCGGGGAGATAGCCGTAGCTGGTGCCAAAGAACTGGCGCGGCACGCATGCTCCGGTGACCGTCGCGATGGCGGCGGTGAGGACGAACCAGTCCACCGGAACACGGCCGCCGACCGTCGCATAACTGACAACGGCCGCCACAACTAGAGCCAGGACCAAGCCGACGGCCACAACAGATGGCACATTCAGTTCAGGCGGCGCGGCCAGGCCCGTCATCCAAGGGAACCTGGCGCCGATGGACAGCTCATTCCACCCTTTGGGATCCCTGGCCAGCTGGACGGCGATGACATCATGCACGAATGTCTTCGGGGCCAGAGCAAAGAACGGGAGGATGGGAACGACGATACCGGCCGCGATTCCCCCGAGCAGCAACCTGGCACGCCACCATTGCTTGCGCGCCAAGCAGGACATCGCATAGACGCCCAGCACGGCGATGGCCGGGGCGAAGGCCCAGACCTTGACCGTACAGGCCAACCCGAACGCCAGGCCGCCCGCAAACGTCCGGCGCCGACTTACCGTGAGATCTCCGGTCGAGCCGAACAAGGCGAACGCGCCGAGCATGCAGAGGAAGACGTAATACGGCTCAAGTTCGACCGTGGTCGCGACATCGGATGTTCGCGGGGAACAGGCCAAGACGACACCAGCCGTCAGCATGGCCACACGGCCACGGAATCGCACGACCAGTGTACCCAGCACGACGACCGCCACCGCTGCCCCGGCCGACAGGAGACGGGCAATCGCCAACGCCGACTGCTCGCCGACGACCTGGCTCAACGCCGCAACAGGCGCCAATATCAATGTCAGGCCCGGAGGATGAAGAAGCGTGAAGTCCCGATAGGGAAAGTAGCCGTCGACCAGCCGCAGAGCCGAACCAAAATAGACACCCTCATTATAGGAGCCGAATTGATGTATTCCCATAAGAACATGAGGTTGCGAGAACTTGTGAGCGAACAAGGAGACGGACAAGAGCCCCATACACCAAACGATTGCTCGACGAGACCATGCCGGTGCCAATCGGCGGCCAGTCGAACCCGGGTCAGCGTGGACCGCATATTGAATCCCCATGCCGCCATGGTGCCTATCCCACGACATACCAGGCGGATAGGCGCCCCACAAGCGACAAAACGGGAGATGGTTCATCCCGAGATTTTGCCAACGCCCCCAATGAACTGTTCGCAAACAGGCGATCTCATAGTCGGCTGACGCCGCCCCGTGCCTGCAAGGCGACTCCCGTCATTGCGGCTCTACTTAATGAGCCTTTTCCATCGCGATGGTGCTGGTCACGGTGGGTCGGGGAGAGTCGAGGGTGACATGAGGAGAGGCACCCGGTAGGACAGCAATCGACCAAGATCCGATCCCCCAACCGGGAGCCTTGTCGCTGTCTTCCCCCGCCGCTGACGGCTCCGAGTCTGTCCAGGTCGCCCAGGGTGAAGAAGGCCGCCGGTTTCCTGGGAGTGCCGTACCCAGGAAAGCGTGCGGCGGCTTCGAGCTCGATTCCGGAAGTGGATCGTCCGGAACGGAACGTAGCCTGCCCACCATGACGTCGGACAAGGAGCAGGTCCTCCTGGCAGCGCCGATCGCGATCGTCCCCGCCAACGAAGCGCTCTGGGAAGACCTGGACGCTGTCCTCGGCAGCGTCAGGTGCCACGCGGCACGGTGCTACTGCCAGCGGTACAAGATTCCGGACTCCCAGTGGCGCTCGGTGGCCGATGAGGAGCGCGCCCACCGGCTGCGCGAGCAGACCGACTGCGGGCACCCGGAGTCGGGCACGACGAGCGGGCTGGTGGCCTACCTCGACGGCCGGCCTGTGGGCTGGTGCGCGGTCGAGCCGCGCACCGCCTACGTGAAACTGTTGCGTACCCGCGTTCCGTGGATCGGACGCGAGGAAGACAGGAGCGACGACGGTGTCTGGGCCGTGACGTGCTTCGTCACGCGCACGGGTTTCCGCCGGCGCGGGGTCAGCCGTGCGCTCGCACGCGCCGCTGTCGGCTTCGCACGGGAACGGGGCGCCCGCGCCATCGAGGGCTACCCCATGATCACGCAGCCGGGGAAGGAGATCACCTGGGGCGAGCTTCATGTCGGCAGCCGCAGCGTCTTCGCTGCCGCGGGGTTCACCGAGGTCAGCAGGCCCACACTCAGGCGAGCCGTCATGCGGATCGACTTCTGAGGGCGTCCGTCCCTGCTCCGTTCTTCGGCGCCGCGTGTCGACAACCCCTTACAATGCCGCCGAAAGTGATCTTTCACAGTAAGTCAGAAAAGGGGATAGATGTCGATCAGAAAGCGTACGGCGGGCACACTTCTCGTCGGAGCCCTCATCGTCGGGGGGCTGGGAGCCGGAACCACCGCGGCTTCGGCGGGCGCGAGCAGTGCCCCGTGCACCGGGAAGTCCGGCCTTCACATCACGGCCAAGGGCACGACCAACCAGAAGTCCTGGGCGGACGTCCTCAACTGCGGCAGCACGGACCTCGTGACACTCGACATCGCCTTCGGGCCGGACCCGTTGTGCCGGGAGATCCGTCACGGGGTCACGGCGCGGATCACTGCCCCCACCGCCATCGGAAGCGTCAGGAAGGCGAAGTACTGCTGATTCTTCGGCGGGCCCGGTGAACTCCAGGTGAGTCGGCGGGCCAACCGCGGCGACCGCGGGCGGTCAGAAGTCGGCCGGCAGGCTGGCGATCGGCCATGGCGCGCTGACCGCCCTCCTCAACCTCGCCCACCGGGCGGGCCGGGTGGGGATGGTCGGCAGCCGGTGCGTGCGGGACTGCCGCCAGAGACGCCTGTCACGACACAGGGAGAACCGGGTCCGGGCTGGAGGGGAGAAATCAGCAGGAATGTGCGCAAGAGTTCTGCCACTGTGGGGTCCATGGATCTCACCGACGCCAGGGGGCTGGCGCGGGCTCTCGAAGAGCTCTTGAAGGACGCCCATCACGAGATCAGCCAGGCGAGGGAGACGCCCGAGTTGGTGGCGCGGGTCACCGGCCATCTCGGATGCGAGCTCAAGAACATCGTCAACGTGCTCGCGAGCTTCCCCGCCTGGGAACACGTCAACCTCCAGCGCGGCGTGGACGCCTACCTGGCGGCGCACGGCCCGGAGGCCGAGTGGTTCGGCATCGCAGGCCAAGGCCGCGAGCACGAGGACTTCGTCAACATGCTGGCCAGCGCGGCGCGCGGCTGGGAGCGGTTCGAGCCCGGCGCGGTCGACTACGCCACGGCGGCGGTCGGGCCCGACGAGACCACCGAGGTCATCTCGCTCGGCCTGATCCTCGCTCGCTCGCCCGACGGCGCGCCGGTGGTGATCGGGCTGCGCGGCCCGCAGGAGCACATGTCCCCGCAGTGCCACGTCGTCGTGCTGGCCACGGATCGGTCGATCGCCACGCGCACCCGCGACGACATCGAGCAGCGCATGCGCGAGCACGACATCTACCGGGGGCAGATCCTGTCATTCGAGTGGAGCGAGCACCGCGGCAACGACCTGGTGACGTTCCTGCCCAGACCGGACCTGCCCGCGGACCAGGTCATCCTGCCGGACGGCGTGCTGGCCACGATCGAGCGGCACATCGTCGACATCGGCGAGCACGCCGGACGGCTGCGCGAGCACGGCCAGCACCTCAAGCGCGGCCTGCTGCTGCACGGCCCGCCCGGCACCGGCAAGACCCACACCGTCCGCTACCTGATGGGCCGGATGCGCGACTGCACCGTGATCGTGATGACCGGCTCGGCGATCAGGTACGTCACCCAGGCGGCGGGCCTGGCCAGGCGGCTGCAACCGGCGATCCTCATCCTGGAGGACGTCGACCTGGTCGCCCGCGACCGCTCCTACACCGACGACGGCAACCCCCTGCTGTTCGCGTTGCTCGACGCGATGGACGGGGTGGGGGCCGACGCCGACGTCACGTTCGTGCTCACGACCAACCGCGCCGACGTGCTGGAGCGGGCCCTGGCCGACCGCCCCGGACGGGTGGACCTGGCCGTACGGGTCCCCAAGCCCGACGCGGCCGGCCGCGCCGCCCTGCTTCGCCTGTACGCGCGCGACATGCGGCTGGAGGCCGACCTGGAGCCGATCGTGGCCAGGACCGAGGGCGCGACCGCGTCGTTCTTCAAGGAGCTGCTGCGCCGGGCGGTGCTCACCGCCCTCCACGACACCGAGTCGATCACCGTGCTCACCGGCGAGCACCTCAGCCGGGCCCTGGACGGGATGCTCGACGAGCGCGAGGCGCTGACCAGGGCGCTGCTCGGTTCGGGAGAGCGGGTCCACGACACGGAGGAGGACGACGCCGACCTGGCGATGTTCGCTGAACCCGCCCCGGGCATCTCGGCAGGCGCCTACTCAAGCACTGTCTCCGTCCGATTCGACGGGCCCTGACCGAAGCGGCCTGCTCGCACGCGCAGGCCTCGCACTCCGCTCACCCTCCGCTTGGCCGGCGGCGCGTGCTCGCCGAGCACCCGACGCACAGCTACCGCCGGAATCCGGCCCGCTCCTCCCGGGCGGCCGGCCGGCACTGTGTCACGGTCGGACATCCGGGGGTACGGAGGTCAGCAGGCCGTGGACGATCGCCCGCACGCCTTTGCCGTAGGTGTCGCGGGCGGTCAACTCCTCCCAGTGTTCGCCCAGCGCGGCCAGGCGCGGTAGCCGCGTCGCATCGAGGTTCGCGAACACCTGGCCGCGATAGGTCGGCCTGCCGCCCTCGCGCCGACGCGCCGCGGCCGCCCGCGCGGTGATCTCGCCCGCCGTGTAGTGCCAGATGATCCGGTACAGGTCCACGGCCGCTTCCGGGGTCAGCCCGGCACGTACGGCCGCATCGATGATCGTTTCCGGATACCACAGCGCATGGACGGACATCAGGTCATCGGCTCTGAGCACCTCGACGATCCACGGGACGCCGATCAGCGCCTCACGCATGGCGACGGCGGCGGCCACCACGCGCTCGCCCGGGTCGCCGGACTCGTCGGGCAGCTCGGGTCTCGGCAGGCCGGTCGCGTAATCGTCGAGGAGCAGCTGGAGCAGCTCGTCCTTGTCGTGCACATGGTGGTACAGGGCCATAGGCGTGGCGCCCACCTCGCGGGCCAGCCTGCGCATGGTCAAGCCTGGCGTGCCCTCCTCGTCGATGATGCGGTGGGCCGCGGACACGATGTCCGCTCTGGAGATCTTGGGGGGCCGCCCCGTACGTGCCGGCATCCTGCCATGCTACTTTCTATACATGTACGAAAAGTCGCCCTGGGCGGCCGTCGGCGTACTCGCGTTCGCCGTTGTTGTGGCAACCCTGCAGATGACCGCGGTGGTGCCGCTGCTTCCCGTGCTGCAACAGCAGCTCCACGTGCCGCTCACCTCCGCCTCCTGGACCCTCACCGCCGCGCTGCTCTCCGGAGCGGTCGCCATCCCCCTGCTGTCCCGCCTCGGCGACCTGTACGGCAGGCGCCTCGTGGCCCTGGCCGCGCTCGGCCTGCTGGTGGCCGGGTCGCTGCTCAGCGCCGTGGCCACCACGCTTCCCCTGTTCATCGCCGGCCGGGTGCTGCAAGGCATGGCCGCACCCCTGCTGCCCTTGGCCATGGGCATCGCCAGGCAAGGCGTGCCACGTGACCGGCTGCCCACGGCCATCGGCGTGCTCAGCGCCATGATGGGGGTCGGCAGCGGCGCAGGCATGATCCTCGCTGGTCTGGTCGGCGGCACCTACCAGGCGTTGTTCTGGATACTGGCCGGGCTCGGCGCCGCCGGCTTCGCCTTGGTCGCCCTCTTCGTCCCCGAATCTCTCCGCCCCGCACACGGCGGCCGTCCCGACTTCGCGGGCGCGGCCCTGGTGGCCGGCTGGCTGGTCTGCCTGCTGCTGGCCGTCAGCAAGGGAGCGGCTTGGGGCTGGACCTCATCGCCCACCCTGGGACTGTTGGCGGGAGGCGTCGTGCTGTCCGTCGTCTGGGTGCTGACGGCTCGCCGTACCGCGGCGCCGCTGATCGAGATCCCGATGCTGCTGCACCGGGGGACGGCGGGCGCGACGGTGGCGTCGCTGCTGCTCGGTTTCGCGCTGTTCGGCGCCATCACCACGCTGTCGTCCGTGACCCAACGCGCGCTGGGCGCCTCGGTGCTCCAGGTCGGCTTGTACCTGCTGCCGACGGCGCTGCTGATGCTGATGGTCTCGCTGCTCGCCGGCCGCCTGATGCGCCGGTTCTCGGCGTCGTCACTGGTCGGCACCGGGTCCTCGCTGGTGGCCACGGCCGCGCTGTGGCTGAGCATCTCGCACCGGAGCCCCTTCGACCTGTACGGCGCCGCGGCCGTCCTCGGCGTGGGCATCGGCCTCGGTTACGCGGCGCTCGGCACGATGGCGGTCGAACACGTCGAACCGGCCAAGACGGCGGCAGCCGGAGGCGTGAACGCACTGGTCAGAGTCATCGGAAGCAGTCTGGCGGGAGCGGTGACCGCGGCCGTGCTGTCCAGCGCAGGGGCGGGATGGAGCTTCGGGGCCTCAGCGGTCGCGGCCCTGATCTCAGCGGTCTTCGGCTATGCGCACGGTTTTCTGGCCCGGGTTCCGGGTCTACTGGCGGAGGAGTTGACATGACACACGAAGCCGGCGCGACCGGCCAGCGGTTGATCGCGTGGGGTGACGAGCTGGTGAAGCTGCACGAAGGCTTCCGCCGCGACCTCGCGGACCTGCGGCGTACCTCCAGGTTGGGCCCCGGCCTCCGGGAGCACTGCCTGACCTTCTGCGAGGCACTGCACGCCCATCACACAGGGGAGGACGACGTGCTCTTCCCCCACCTGGACGGCCTGCACCCCGAACTGGCCGGAGTGCTCACCCGGCTACGCAGCGAACATCAGGTGGTGGGGCGCATCCTGGCCCAGATCAGGACCCTGCTCGACGCCGGCGACCCGGCCGACCTCGGGGTCGAACTCGACCGGCTGGCCGGGGAACTGGAGGCGCACCTGGATTACGAGGAGGAGCAACTCGTGCCCCTGCTCAACGAGATGATCGACATGCCGGAGGACCTGTAGGGGCCGTCCCGCATCGGCGTGATCCACGGGACACCCTGGCGCGCGGCCCGGTCAGGCCGGTGGGATGTTGCGGTTCACGCGGAACAGGTTGCCGGGGTCGTAGGCCGTCTTGACCCGGACGAGCCGGTCGAAGTTGGTGCCGTACGTCGCCCGGACACGCTGCTCGTCCTCGTCGGCGGTCTGGAAGTTGATGTAGTTGCCGCCGGTGGAGAAGGGCCGGAGCCGCTTCCACGCGTGGCGGATCCATTGCCGGAAGGTGTCCGCGTCTGGTTCGTTCTGCTCCCACATCCCATTGACCCCGATGACGTAGCGTGCGTCCCGGTTGCCCACGGCTCCGTCGTCCGCGGCGTGCTCGTTCAGAGCTCCGGCGAGGTGGAGCACACCCACCTCCGCCCCAGGGATCGGGCACTCGGCGAACAAGTCCAGGGCGGTCGAGAGGAGCTCGTCGCTCAGCTCCGCGACGTACTCGGTCTTCCAGTAGTAGTGGCTGCCCTTGGGCTCGCCCTCGTCGAGGTAGGACTGCAGGTGGGTGTAGGGCTGCTCGGAAAGCAGATCCACGATGGGATCGCCCAGTGCCCGGATCGGCGCGAGCACCTCACCCACGTCCTCCAGATCGCCGCTGTAACACACGGCCATGCCACAGATTCGCTTGCCGCGCCATTCCACGGGCACGAAGGGCGCAGGCGGGGCGCGGAGGAGGATGAGCCACACCGCCAGCTCCCTGGGGGCCTCGGCGGTGATCGTCCGGTACGCCGGGAGGATCTCGTCGGCCCGTTCGAAGGGCCAGGCGATGAGCCCGCCGTAGACGGTCGGGCCGACCTGGTGCAGGCGGAAGGTGAACCGGGTGACGGCGCCGAGGTTGGCACCGGCTCCGCGGAGCGCCCAGAAGAGGTCAGCGTTCTCGTTCCGGCCGGCGGTGCGGATCTCGCTGTCCGCACAGACGATCTCGACCTCATCGAGGTTGTCGACGGCCCAGCCGAAGCGACGGGTGAGGTAGCCCAAGCCGCCGCCGAGCGTCAGACCGGCGACGCCGACCTCGGAGATGAAGCCGAGCACGGTCGCCAGCCCGTACTGCTGTGTCGCCCGGTCGACGTCGGCCAGCCTGCATCCTGGCCCGACATGCGCGAGTCCGGCGTCGGGATCGACCGTGACCTCTCGCATGCGGGACAGATCGAGGACCAGGCCGTCCTCGGCGAGAGACGTCCCCGCGATGTTGTGTCCTCCGCCCTTGATGCTGAGCAGCAGCCCGTGTTCGCGCGCGAACTTGACGGCCGCGGCGACATCGTGGGCCGAGGTCGGCTGCACGACGAGCGCGGGGGTCCTTGCCATCATGCCGTTCCAGATCGCGACCGCGTCGTCCCAGCCCTCCTCGCCCGCGCGCAACAGCGGACCCTGCACGCGCGCGGCGAGGTCGTCGAGTTGCTCCAGGGAGAGGGTGACGCGTCCGCCCTCCAGCCCGGCGACGTCGATGGTTCTCGTGGTCACCAGCGGGCTCCTTTCCCGATAGCCGTCATGAAGGCCGCGGCCGCCCTCGACCGTCACGCTAGGGGAGGGGCCCGACACGACGCATCGGCAGGATCATGTACGCCGGCGCGTGGGTATTTCTGCGTATCAGACGAGGCCGTGCTCGTAGGCATACGCGGTGGCCGCCGACCGGGACGAGACCCCGACCTTGGTGAAGATGTTGCTCACGTGGCGAGCCACCGTCTTCTCGCTGAGGAACAGGTCCGCGGCGATCGCCCGGTTGGTCTTGCCCGCCGCCACGAGGCGGAGCACCTGCGCCTCGCGCACGGTCAGCGTGCTCACCGCCCTGGCGGCCGCCTTCCGGGACAACGCCTCCACGCGGGCCACGTCGGGCACGGCCCCGAGCTCCTGGAAGACCCAGCGCGCCGCGTCCAGCTCCATGGCCGCGCCGTCCTCGTCACCGAGCTGCCGGCAGGCCAACCCCATGAGCACCCGGGCACGAGCGCCCTCGTACGGCGCGTCGAGCTCGTGCCAGGCCGTCCACGCACGTCGCAACGCCTCCAGGGCGGCCTGCCCTTCGCCCTCGCCGACGAAGACGGCTCCCGTCGCATGCGCGGCGACGGCGTGCAGGAACGGCATGTCCACGTCGGCGGCGAGCGTCCGCAGCTCATCGGCTGCGACGCCGGCCGCCTCCACGTCACCCGCGGCAAGCATGATCTCGACGTGCGCGGCGAGCAGCTGGGAGCGGGTCACGCGGTCCCGCGCCTCGGCCACCAGGCGGCGGATCGCCCCCCGCGCGGCATCGACATCCCCCTGAACCAGTCGCAGCAGCGCCAGGCCGGGCTGCGGCTCTCGCCCCAGTTGGTTGGCCTGGCGGTACGCCTCCTCGGCCTTCACGAACTCGCCCCGCAGCCGGTGCAGCTCGGCCTGCAGATACCAGGCCGCACCGACGGCCGGCTGGCGAGTCGGCTGTGATAGCAGGTCGCACGCCCGCCGAGCCTCCTCCATGGCGTCCGGCCATGCGCCGTGCGCCTGCATGATCTCGGCGCGGTGCACCAGGCACTGCCCTCGGTAGAGGACCAGCTCCGGCTGGGAGGAGCACCAGTGGCTCAGCGCCGCCGTCCACTCCTGCGCCCGGCGCAGATCGAATGCCTCCTGGCATCCCTCGATCACCGTGCAGTAGACGTCCCCTGCGATGACCGCGGACACCCCACCGGCCGTGACGGCGACCATGACCTCATCGAGCAATGCCACACCAGGGACGGTTTCCCCCAGCCGGATCAGGGCCCGGCCCTGGCCGAGCCGGGCGAGGGTCACCAGATCCGGGTCGCGGAAGCGCTCGCCGATCTCCGCTGCCCTGCCGAAGGTGACGTGCGCGCTCGCCGGGTCGCCGCCGAAGATGCGCCGCAACGCGGCCCAATACAGCAGATACCCCTGCTCCACGCAGTCCCGCAGATCGTCGTCGAGCAGCCGCTGACCCCGGGCGACCCAGCCGCCGCCGCGGGCCAGGTCGCCCTTGTTCAGCAGTTGGAAGCCTAGCCAGAACGCACACCTCACGGCTTGCGCCGCATCGCCCAGGTGAAGCGACTCGTGATAGGCGCGTGCCCAGACGTCGGTGCTGTCGGCGTCCCTGCCGACCAGATAGGCGGCCGTGGCGAGCCGCTTGAGATCTTCCAGCTGGAGCGGCGACTCCCGGTCCGCCGCCGACAAGAGGGCGAAGGCGTCCGCCCACGCCTGGCGGTCGAACGACTCTCGCGCCCGATCGAGGATGCCAGCCGTCGTCATCGCGGTCCCCCCGGACACCCGGACCTTCCCTCGCTTCTGTGCGTCCGGGTCAACACCACCATCCCATGTCCGCCGGCTCGGCACGCTGGAGACCTCCAAGCCGGCCCCAGCAAACCGCTGCGGGTCCCTTGCCTGTGGCCGAGACCGCCACGGGCAAGGGACAGGTCGCGCGGGAACCGGTCTTCGGCCTCGCTCAGCGCTTCGGTTGTTCGGCGAGATGGTCGAGCTCGCCGGCCACGTCGGGGATGGTCATGGCGCCGGTCGGGGGATTGTCCGCCGTCTGGTGCAGACCCGGCCTTCCGGCCTCCACCGCGAAGGAGGCGCGCGTGGCGATGGGCGCGCCAGGTCGCGAAACGTAGGGCACGACCCGGTAGTCAACGGCGAGCTCCCGCGGGGTCGCCGTGACGCGCACGTACCCGCGCTGGACGTTGTGGAACTTCAGGTGCGGGTTGGCGGCGAGGAACGTCTGCCCGAGCCGGTCCTGGTCGGCGCCGTCCTTGCCGGAGGAGATCGAGGTCCCGGCGAACTCGACGCCCATGACAGGCGAGGCCGGATCGTCGAAGTCGGTCTTGAGCTCGGCCGCCAGGCTGCGGTGGATGTCACCGGACAGCACCACGGGATTGCGCACGTCGCGCTCCACCATCCCGGTCAGCAGCCGGTCGCGGGCAGCGGCGTACCCGTCCCACAGGTCCATGCCGAACGACTGCACGTCAGGGCTGGCGTCGTGGTCGAGCGGCGCCATGAGGAGCTGCTGGGCCAGCAGGTTCCACGTCGTGCGGGAGCGCGCCATGCCGTTCAGGAGCCACTCCTCCTGCCGGGCGCCGAGCATGGTGCGGTTCGGGTCCAGCCGCTCGGCGCAGCCGACGCGCTCTCCGTCGCCGCACGGCTGGTCGTCGCGGTACTGGCGGGTGTCGAGCACGTGGAAGGCGGCCAGCCTGCCGAACGACGCCCGCCGGTAGAGCCGCATGTCCGGCCCCCACGGCATGGAGGTACGGCGCAGCGGCAGATGCTCGTAGTAGGCCTGGAAGGCGGCGGCCCGCCGTTGCATGAACACCTGCGGATCCTGGTCGGGCTCGGTGTCGACCTGCGAGATGTCCCTGGCCCAGTTGTTCTCCACATCGTGATCGTCGACCGTGACCATCCAGGGGAACGCCGCGTGAGCGGCCTGCAGGTCGGGATCGGTCCGGTAGAGGGCATGCCGGTTGCGGTACTCGGTGAGGGTGAAGGTCTCCTTCAGGTACTGCTCGGGCAGGGCGATGCCACGCACTCCGCCGCTTGCTCCGACGCCGTACTCGTAGATGTAGTCGCCGAGGTGGAAGAGGACATCCAGGTCCTCCTGCGCCAGGTGCCGGTAGGCGGTGTAGAAGCCTTCGTACCAGTTCTGGCACGAGACGAAGGCGAACGCCAGACGGTCGACGTCCGCCCCCGGTGGAGGCGCGGTCTTGGTCCTGCCGACGGGGCTGATCTCGCCGCCCGCGCGGAACCGGTAGAAGTACTCCCTTCCCGGGCGCAGCCCCTCCAGCTCGACGTGCACGCTGTGCCCTCGCTCCGGCCTGGCCCGGCTGGTCCCTTCGCGGACGACTCGCCGGAACCCATCGTCGGCGGCGACCTGCCATTGCACGGGTACGGTGACCTCCGGCATGCCGCCGCGGCCGTCCACGGCGAGCGGGTCAGGAGCCAGCCTGGTCCATAACACGACTCCGTCAGGCGCCGGATCGCCTGACGCGACGCCCAGGGTGAAGGGGGTGCTCGCCGCCATTGCCGTACCGGAGCCTGCCCATCCTGGAATCGCGGCGGCCGAGCCCGCGACCAGCGTCGCTGTGAGAAATCCTCGTCGGCTGAACCCGTTCATGCGCCAGCTCCTGTCGATCATGGGGTGCCCACTCCACCATGACCACAGGAGTCAGAAGTGATCAAGATCTTGTAATGTCATGAATTCGTGCTAAATGATCACGACGCTGGCGGGCGCGACGAGCCTGGCGATACGACGGCCGGTCCCGGGATCTGGCACACGACAGCCGTCGAGCGGGCTGCCGTGAGGCTTCCTCGGCACGGACCCGCTGGTCGGGTCGGCGTCGTCTACGGCGAGAGAGGTCGTCGCACGAATCATCCGCCTGGTCAAAGAGGCAGAATCTTCACGTCGCCGACACCGGAGGAGACCACGATCTTGCGCGGCGCGCCGGCATCGTCGGTCACCTTCACCTCGGCGCTGCCCACACCGGTGTCGGTGGTCACGTTGTAGGGGCCCTGCGGGAGGTGCAGCGTGGCGTCCCCCGCGCCCGTCTCCAACTCGACGCTGTCCGGCGCACTGCCGAACTTCAGATCGAGCTCACCGGCGCCGGTCTCGGCGAAGAGCCGCTTGCCCATGAGGCCGCTGGCGCCGATGTCGCCCGCGCCCGTGGTGGCCTCGATCTCGCCGGTCAGCGAGCGCAGCGTGATGTCACCGGCGCCGGTGTCGACCTTGACCTTCACACCCTTGGGAACCTCGATGGTGTAGTCGATCCAGCAGTTGTCGAACGTTCTCTTGCAGTCGTAGGACAGCTCAAGGACGTCACCCTTCACCTCGTGCGAAGGCTCGGGCCTGGTGTCGCGCCAGTTCAGGTTCTCCGTGACCTTGATTCCGGCCCTGTCGCTCTCGTTGACCACGACATCGCCCGCTTCGCCCTTCACCCTCAACCCGACGACCTTGTCGGTGACCTCATAGGACTCGGTCTTCTTCTCCGTGGCCCCGCCGAACCCGACGACCCCGCAACCCGTCAACACGACCGCGCCGACCGCTAGTGCGCCCACAGCGCCCACACCTCTTGTCCTCATGCCCTCAATGCTTCCGTGAGCCACCGTGAGCGGCATCGGGGATCACCCTTACTCATCCCGGACGTACACGTGGATGCGTGGGTGGGGTCGCTTCCGGGGGACGAGGCTGACGACTGATCTCGAATGACGTCGACCGGGAGTCATTCCCGTCGACGTCGCGCGGCTCGAGGGAGGCCGAAGACGAAAAGGCTAACGTCATCACGGCAAGCCGCTCCCCGAGGAAAGTCACTCCTCAAGATGCCCGTTGTCTACATAGCAGATCCTCTCGAAAATCATGTATCTTGATTGACAAGATGAATTTAGTTTGATCGTCGAGAGGCTCGAATGTCAAGAGAAACTTGGGATGAGCTCAGCCGCGCGGTCGCCGAGGAGATGCAGGTGCTGCAGGCGGCCGTCGACGCCTACGACGAGGCAGCCGCGGCCGTGCTCGGCGTCAACCGCACCGACCTGCGATGTCTGGAACTGCTCAGCAAGCACGGCGAACTGACGCCGAGCCGTCTGGGGCCGGCGCTCGGCCTGGCCACCGGCAGCGTGACCGCGATGCTGGACCGCCTGCAGCGACTGGGTTATCTGACCCGTTCCCCTGACCCCACCGACCGCCGCAAGGCCCTGATCCGCCTGACCGACACCGCACGTGAGAAGACGTGGGAGCTGTATGGGCCGTTCGTGACCGAAGGCCCCGCCCTCATGCGGGAGTACAGCACCGCCGAGCTGGAACTCCTGGCGGGTTTCCTCCGCCGCTCGCGCCTGCTGTACCAAAGGCAACTCCAACGCGCCTGTCACATCGGTGACCAGCCATAGCGGTCACCGGCAGCTGACCAACGAGATCCTGGGTGCGCTTGCCTGCCCACGCCCTGCCGCCCCACGGCATCCGCAGCATGACGGAATCGCACAGGGGGAGGGGTCCGGCGGACCTGCGCGGGTATGGGCAGCCACCGCTCGATGAGGATCGAAGCCCGCCGTGGGCGCGCCGGCGCTACAAGGACGGACCGCGCAAGCTGCGCCGCGCCGAGCGGCGAGAGAATAAGATCCGCGAGCCGGTGGAGCGCTTCAAGCACACGGTGCAAGACCTGGTCGCCGGGCGCCCGAGCACCTGAGCGTCAAGCCCTGCTCGCCTGACACAGCCCGCTCCGTGACCCGCGAGCCAACGAAAGGATCCGCCACGGGATAATGGCGAGCCATGGAGATCATCTACAGTGGCCGGTTCGAACCCGCGGCGGACGGATCAGCTCACTACGCCGAGCACCTGCAGGTGCCCGCGCTCAGCTTCGGGACGTATTCCATCCCGGCCGGCGCGATAGACGGGCAGTCACCGCACAACGAAGATGAGATCTATGTTGTGACGAGCGGGCGTGGCTCCTTCACCGCAGGCGGCTGCACCATCGAGGTCGGTCCCGGCACCACGCTTTTCATCCCAGCCCGCGAGGAGCACCGGTTCCACGACATCACCGAGGACCTGGTGGTGTTGGTTTTCTTCGCCCCCGCATACACCGGAATCCCTCAGTCCTAGCAGTGCTTTGTTTGTCGCCTCGCCCCACCCGAGGCTGCGCCGCCTGGTGCAGGCACTGGACGGCGCCAAGACAGTCGCGGACGGCGACGGCTACCGGTTCCGCCTCCCCGACAGTGGACAGGAAGGCCGGCTGGCGGACTTCTCCTGACGCGCGTGTCGCCCGTGGTCTCCTCGTGGGCGAGCAGCAGTACTTCTTCGGCAATAGTGACATTCACGATTGGCAGCCAAATCCGCACGTCCCGCCGGGGTGGGCTGCCCTGCGGCAATCGGTCCGCCCGGCGATTCGCCGGACCGACCTTGCCCCATCGTCAAATGGCGTAGGCCTTGGTGACGGAGATCTTGGTGTCGCCGAGGAACAGCCAATCCGGTGGCGTGATGAAGCCGGGAAGTGCGGACATCTCACTGGGATTCGGGCTCACATCGGTGACCCGCAGCCGGATCTTGTCGCCGGGAACCTTTACGGCCAGCGACGCCTCGACTCCCGCCGGTCCCGGGGCGTGGAAGACGAGTCCCGCCGGATCGGCCGTTATGGGGCGGCCCTCGACCGCTTCTTCAGAGACCATCTGCGGTACGGCGAGTGGGCGAAGGCGTCGCGCGGGCTCACTCACTTGAACCGGGAAGAAATCGACGAGTTCTTCGAGGCGTACATGGAACTGCTGTCCAGATTCCGCCGCGCGCCGGACGACGCGTCGCCCGGCGCGCGGCCGGTGTTCCTGAGATTCTTCACGATGCCTGCCTCCGAGGACCCGCCGTCCTGACGCCCGGTCGAATGGGCCGCCGGCGCCGAACGCGAGCCGCGCGAAGTTCTCGCCGATGCCGCGCCCGCACCGCGAGCTGGCGGCACGCCGCCTCGCCTGTCAAAGCGCGCGGACGTTCTTCGACAACGCCAACGTCCGCCGCTTCACCACCAGCACCGTGAAATGCGTCCGGTCAAGGTCGGCCTGACGCTGCCCCTCCCCGCGGCGCGGACGTGACCGCCCGCGCCACGAGTCCCGCCGAGAACGGCCACCAGGACTCCCGGCCGAGCAATCACCCGGCCACGATCGCCGGGCGGGCCAGTTCGCGGTAGCGGCCGGAGTGGAAGACCAGTGGGTCCCCTCCTGCGCGCTGGTAGCGTTCCACCTCGCCGACGAAGATGTGATGGTCACCGCCGCCGAAGGTCGAGACCGTACGGCAGGCGAAACCCGCCAGGGCGCCGGTCAGCATCGGCAACGGGTGGTCGAGCAGCTCCACCCCGGCGAACTTGTCGGGCGCGGGCGTGGCGAAGCGCCGGGACAGCTCGCCCTGCCCCGCGGCCAGCACGTTGACCGCGAAGCGCCCCGCCCGCAGGAACAGCGGCGCGCTGGGGGCCCGGTCCGACAGGCACCAGAGCACCAGCGGAGGGTCGAGCGAGACCGAGGTGAAGGAGTTGACCGTCACCCCGGCCCGCTCGCCGTCAGCCACCGTGGTGACGACCGCCACCCCGGTGGCGAACTGCCCGAAGGCGTCACGCAGCGACCTCATGCCGCGACCCGGTCGAGATAGGCCTGGGCCAGGGCGCCGTCCATGAACCATTCGGCGTAGTCGGCCGGGTCGTCGAAGCCGTTGACGAAGCGGGAGGCGATGTCCGGGATCCGGCCGGCCGCGCCCAGGAGCGCCAGATGGTGCGGCTCGGCCGGTGCGAGCAGGGCGTTGGTCCAGCTGGTGACATGCCGGGCCTGCGCCCAGAACCGGTCGAAGGTCTGCTGCATCCACACGGCGTCGAACGGCCGGCCGCCGCGCTCCAGGATCGCCTGGAGGTAGACCGCCGCGCACTTGGCGGCGTTGTTGCTGCCTTGCCCGGTGATGGGGTCGTTGAGCACCACCACGTCGGCGACGCCCAGCACGGGCGCGCCCGAGGGCAGGACGGCGACGGGGTGACGCACCGTGGGGGCGAAGCGGCCGGTCAGCACGGCGTTGGCGTCGGTGAGCTCGATCCCTGTGCAGCGTTCGGCCTCCCAGGGGAGGAAGTCCGCCAGGAGCCGGCGGGCCTGGTCCAGGTGCGCGCCGGGGCCGTCCAAGCCGCCCCAGCAGTCCATCGGGCCGCCCGGCGTTCCCTCGAACACCATGATCTCGCAGGGGCCGGTGTGGGTCAGCGCGGGGAAGACGAAGTACTCGCCGAGGCCGGGCAGGAGGTTGAAGCAGACGGCCGAGTGTTCGGGGCGCGGCCGCAGCCCGTTGACGTAGAGGAGCGCGAGCGCACGCTGCGGGCTGCCGTAGGGCGAGCGGGCCGCGTCCCGCCGGAAGAGCGAGGCGATCTGTCCCTTGCCGGCGGAGACCAGGACCAGGTCGTGGCGGGCGGCGTAGCGCTCGAGGTCCTCGGCCGTCGCGTCATGGATGACGACCTTGCCGCCGAGCCGTTCGACCTCGGCCAGCCAGGCCGGCATCTTCATCCGCTGGTCGACCGAGAGCGCCGGGGTGTGCAGCCGGGCGGACCAGCCGATCGCCTTGCCGCCTTCGGGGCCGGGCACCGACAGCTCGATGCCCTCGATGGGCGGGCAGATATCGGCCCACCAGTCCAGGCCGAGGGCGCGCTCGTGCGCCTGGGCGGTGCCGAACATGGCCTGGCCGGACATCACCCGGCCATCCCTCAGGGACTCGGCCGTGCGGTTGGACACGACGGTGACGTCGTAGCCGTTCTGGAGGAGGCCGATGGCCAGGTGCAGTCCGGCCTGGCCGGCGCCGACGACGAGAATGCTGCGCATGGTGGATGTTCCCTCTGTCAGGTGGTGGTGTTCGATCGGCGCCTGACTCGAAGGTAGGGCAGGCCCGCCGGCCGAGCCATCCGCTGAGCGCGGATCTCATCCACCTGGCGCGAACCGCAGCGTCTCCGAAGGGCTCCGCCCGAATCGCCGGCGATACAGCGCGGCGAACCGCCCCTGGTGCAGGAAGCCCCAGCGGGCCGCCACCGTCGTGACCGTGACCCGGGCGGGGTCCCCGGCCGCGAGCTCCTCGTGCACGCGTGTCAGCCGTACCTGTCTGAGGTGGGCCATCGGTGTGAGCCCGAGATATGCGCGGAAACCCTCCTGGAGTGAGCGGCCGCTGACCGCCACGGCCCTGGCGACGTCGTCCGTGGTGAGCGGGAGATGGGCGTGCTCCTCGATGAACTCCATGGCCCGGCGCACCACCTTCGGCAGCGCGGGTGGGCGGGGGACGCTCAGCCGCTCCAGGTAGTTGGACGGCTGCATGGTGAGCAGCGAGGTGACCAGCGCGTTCTCCAGATGCGCGACGGCCAGCGGCTGGACGGCCAGCCCGTCGTCGTGCTCGGCCTCCCGGACGATCAGGTCGACCATGCTTCGCCAGGCCCTGGCCCAGCCCGCGGCCAGGTCCACACCGAGATCGAAGATGAGCGGCCGGTCGAGTGGCTCGCCCAGCATCTGCTCCAGCGAGCGCTCTATCGAGCTGCGCTCGAACTTGACCAGCAGCTGGGGGCAGCCCGCCGCCCAGCGCATGTCGAGGTGGCGCTCCGGTGAGGGCAGCGCGGCCGTGGACGGCGTGGAGACGATCTCCGTGCCGCCGCCCCTGATCAGGCTGCGGCCGGCGAGGGGGAGCATGAAGAGGAAGAACGTGCCCAGGTCGCCCGGCTCGATGCGGACGTCTGCCCCGTAGTCGAGGTAGCTGACGCGGACCGATCCGAACTGGACGGAGTTGAACTGGGCCGACAGCGGGACCTCGCTTCCTGCCAGGTCCAGCCGGTGCGGGCAGAACACCTTGGCCACCTCGTCGCGTACCTCGTCGAGGTCGGTGCTGGCGAATACCGGTCGGTTGCTGAGAAGCACAGCAGATGGTCCCCGGTCGGCGTGCCGGCGTTCCAGGTAAAAAGACGCACACCGAACGCCAGGCCTCGACGTTCTGACGGGACCGCTCAAGCTTGTTGGTCGGCGGGGTGGGGGCGGATCGTGAACGCTCGGCGACGGGGAGTTCCGCCCATCCCCGTCCCCGTGCTGAAGACTCCCAACGCCAACGCACGCGGTCCATGTGGTCGCCGCGAGCGTCCAGGACCGCGAGGGTGCCCGCCGTCTCGTGGCTCACCGCCCACCGCCGCCTCGCCCGGGACTACGAGACCAGCCAGGCCCGCTCAGAGACCATGATCCGCTGGGCAATGATCGGCATCATGGTTCGCCGACACACCCGGGGCCACCCGGCAACCCGGCCAGGCCCCCGGCTGCTCTCACGCGCCGTCGGCTGACGCAACCGCAGGTCCCCTCACGTGTCGTACGAGCCGTCCCATGGCGCGCCGAACCCGAGCCGGTTCGGGTAGAACTCGGCCCAGTCGTCCCGCTCCTCGCCGTCGGGATATTCCCCATGGCACTCGCGGACCAGGTCGAACAGTGTGCCGTCGATCTCCACGGCGAACGGGGCAATCGCGATGTCGGCGAACCGCCAGCCGGGCAGCGAATTCAGCCACTCGTCCAGGAGCTGCTGCGCGGCTGCCACCACCGGCGCCTTCGTGGGACCGTCGGCGACCGTTTCAGCATGCGCACCCACCGGCCCGGGGCCGACTTACCCGACGTGGATCAGCAACACGGTCTCCTCGACCCCTCAGCCAGACCTCTACTGGACCGGACCAGCCAGCGTTTCGATGGGCAGAGGCGGCCACTTCGGCTCCTTCCGGGTAAGGCTTGCCAGCTCTTGAGGTGGTTCGGCACCGTCCCGAACGGTCGTGACGTAGGCCTTTGCTTCCTGCAAGCTCAGTCGCGGGGCCTGCTTGCGCAGGTGGCTCATCGCGGCCACGACGCCGGCGGAGTGGACGAGCGCGCGAACAGCGGAGGCCAGTGGATCAGGCGGTCTTATGCCTTTGGTGTGCAGGAGGTAGTGCTCCTCCCAGCCCTCTTCCGACCACCAGGCGTCGGGGATGTAGTGGATGCTCCCGTCGTGCCGGTCCACCAGGCAATGGCCGCCGCCCATGAGGTTGTTGCGCACGCCTCCGGTGCGGGCGTACTCCACCGTGTTCCAGAAGGCGAGCCAGCCGACCGAGTGTTCCTCCACGTGGTAGACGGCCAGCTCGGGGGCCGGCCCCCTCCATGACCACGTCAGCCGCTCTGTGGCCAGGTAGGACTCGACGAGCTCGACGGCGCGTTCCTTGGAGATCACGATCGCATCATTCACCATAGGTCAACCGGCTCCGGCGCTGTAGCGGTGCCAGTGCTGGGCGGCCATCCGGGCGGCGCTCAGCTCGATCCTCTCCAGCCTGGCTCGGCGGTTGGCAGCGATGGCCAGCACGTAGCCGACTCGGCGTTCTTCCATAACTGTGCGAGTCGGGGGTCTTGACCGCTGGGTCGTCACCCTCAACTCGCGAAGTTCACTGGCGCACTAGGAGCTCTCGTCCCCGTGTGGATGTTCGGGTGAGACCAGCGGGTGGATGGGGAGGTGGACCCGCCACCGGCCCTCCTGGTCGGCGGCGGACTTGCTGTGCTGGAGCCAGCGGTCGATCACCGCGCCCAACTCGTCGCAAAGCTGGCCGAGCTCTTCCGCGGTCAGCCGCAGCGGGCCGCGCATGCCGGGCTGTGTTGCGTTCCACCACTCCTGCGGCAGGGTGTGCATGGTCTCCACCGCTTGCCGCATCCGTTCGGCGGTGGCTTCGGTCCACGCGAGCAGGGCGGCCCGCTGGGTGAGCTGCCCCACCGGGTCGTCGGCGAACTCCGAGGCCGCCATCGACAGGCCGCTGACGTGCGCGAAACGCCACCACCGCTCGCGCTTGTCGCGCGCCAGCTCCGGCACCTCGGCCACCAGTCCGTACTTGGCGAGCTGCTGCAGGTGGTAGCTGACCCCGCCCACCGCCTCGCCCACCCGCTCGGCCAGCATGCCCACGGTGGCGGGTCCGATCTCCGAGACCGCGAGGAGCAGCCGGACGCGCGTCGGGTGGGACAGCGCCTTGAGCGTGCCCACTTCCCCGGGTCCGAGGTGGTGTCGCCGAGTCTCCTCCACAGAGAGATCCTACCAGAGAGCTTGTATAAGACTTCTTGTACAAGTTACCTTGTCGAACCATGCGACCGTTGAGGAAGAACCTGCGATTCCAAATGTTCTGGGTGGGCTCGGCCGCCTCGGAGCTTGGCTCGACTCTCTCCTGGCTGGCCTTTCCCCTGGTCGTGCTGGCCATGACCGGCTCGCCCACCCAGGCGGGCCTGGTCGGCGCGGTCGCCATGGCCGCCGAGACCATCTTCGGCCTGCCCGCCGGGGCACTCGTGGACCGATGGGACCGCAGGCGCATCCTCCTGGGTGCCGACCTGGTCCGGGTCGCCACCATGGCGAGCCTGGGCCTCGCTCTGCTGGCCGGCTCGCTGACCATGCCCCACCTGCTGGCGGTCGCCGTAGTCAACGGCTTGGCAGGCTCCCTCTTCTGGCCCGCGCATGGCGCCTCGATCCGCGCGCTGGTGCCGAGCGAACAGCTGCCCACCGCCTACGCCCAGGAACAGGCCCGCCAGCGCGCCGCCGGTCTGGCCGGTCCGGCGCTGGGTGGCCTGCTGTTCTCCCTCGGCCGCGCGATCCCCTTCCTCGTGGACGCCGTGACCTATCTGGTGTCGTTCGTCTGCACCGTGTTCGCGCGGGTACCCAGACGTCCCGAGACGCCTGCCGTACGGCAGAGCATGCGTGAGGGCATCGGCGAGGCGTTCCGCTGGTTGTGGGGCCAGCACCTGCTCAGGGCGGCCGGCGGTCTGGCAATCGCGGTCAACCTGCTGGTCACTGCCATAAAGCTGCCGATCATCGTGATGGTCGGCACCCCGGTCGACGTGGGCCTGGTGATGGCGGCCCTGGGCGCGGGCGGCCTGGCGGGGTCGTTGATCTCGGCCCGGCTCATGCGAGTCCTGCCCATCGGACGGCTCCTCCTCGTGGGCACCTGGTCCGTGGCAGCCGCTCTGCCGCTTGTGGTGCTTCCCCTGGGCTCGTACTGGGCTCCCGCGGTCCTGTTCCTCGCCATGCTGGCCGCGCCCGCGCTGAACGTCGCGCTGGGGGTCGAGATCGCCCGCGCCACTCCCGATCACCTGCAAGGCCGCATTCACGGGGTGCTCATGCTCGCCTTCTCCGGCGCCACCCCGCTCGCCCCGCTGCTTGGCGGCCTGCTCACCCAGTACGCGGGAGCTGTACCGGCCATCCTTGGGTTGTCGGCGTGCCTGGCACTGTGTTGTGTTGCGGCCACGTTCTCGCCCGCGTTGCGCGCGGCCGCTCCCCGCGTGTCTCAGGCATGATCCGCAGACGGGCCCCGCGTTCCACCAAGCGAATCGACGTGACCCGCCTCCCTGAAGACGTCGTGGCGCTCATCGACGCCCTCGGGCCCGGTGAGAACGTGGTCATCACGCGTGACGGCGCGTCGATAGCGACAATCTCCAGCACCGTCGACGTGGTCCAAGGCGCCGTCGTCGATCGCGGCGCGTCGGATGAGGCCACCGATCAAGCACCGAGGGCCCACGAGAGCGTGACAGTCGTGGTCACCGCGATGGCACTGTCGAAGAAGGCTCGGGTTGCGCTATCGACACAGCTCGGGGCGGACTACGTAGTGCTCGACCTGCGCGCAGCCCCCAGAACAGCCGATGTGCTGCTGGTACCTCCAGGCAGCCCGCAACTGATCGGAGGGCTTCGATCGATGTTCCCGAAAGCTCGCGTCATCGTCACCGAAATCGAGGACCACGAGCTCGGAGTTCAGTACCACGGCCCGGTCCGACGCCTGCTCGACGCCGGCGCTGATGCGTATCTACCTCCGGCGACCCTCCCACTCCTGGCCAGGCAGCTTGACTACACACTGAATCAAGGGCGCGAGATCGCCGGCAGGGCCGCGACACCACTGCAGATCGCACCGATCGTGGAGCTGACAGATCTAGACGACGAATGACCCCACGCCTCTTCACTGGACCGTTGGATGGGGCGGGCTGGCGGGCGCTGAGCGAGAAGGAACGCATCCTTCATCACCTGCAACGCGCCGCAGCCCACGCGAATCTGCCGCTGCTGGAGACGCCGATGAACGGTCTAGCATCGCCACCACCAGGGAAGATGGGGCAGATCGAGCCACCGAAACAGTCTCCCGCCGTCTCCTGAATGCGCGCTGGCAGCGCGCGGGGCTCGCCAACTCAAGCGCACATCCGCCGATTGAAGCGCTCCGTCACAGGGGGGGCAGACTGGAAGCTCGATCTTGCCGGTTA